>JAUVYH010000042.1 GCA_030603165.1 Fidelibacterota bacterium | reverse complement strand
CCCCCCCCCCCCCCCCGCCCCCCCCCCCGCGCGATAACAACATACTTCATATTTTTATTATAGTAAATTTTAATATGTATGTCAAGATTTATTTTGCAATCTTTCATTTTGATTTGTAAAATTCAACCGCACCGGGATCTGCCCGCCGGAATATCTTGGTGAAAATGAAGAGCACGTAAATTTCATAATGGAGTATTTGAAGGATCGGAATATTATCTATGATGTTCGAGTCGTGTGATGATTATGAAAAAGCCCTGCGTGAAGAGCAACGCCGGATCAGGTGGCTGCGAATTTTTACTGATAATGTCTGCCGGAGCTTGTTGCAAAAAACCATGAATGAACCGGAAGCTCTGGAATATCTAAGCCGCGTTAAAACATTGATACTGGAGAAATTCCCGGAAAAAGAAGAGCAATATCGCATAATTTATGAACGCCGCTTTAAGCGAATATTGCTTCGAAAAGGAATAGCGCTTTCATTATATTAAAAAGTTAAAAATAGAGGAAAACGGAATTATGGAACGTGAAAAAGCATGGACATTATTGACCACATATACAAAAACGGATAGATTGATCAAACATGCGCTGGCGGTCGAGGCAGCTATGCGTTTTTATGCCAAACATTATGGAGAGGATGAAAATTACTGGGGAATAGTCGGGCTTCTACACGACTTTGATTATGAGGCATATCCGGACGAGCAAAACCATCCGTACCGCGGCAGCGAAATCCTGGAAAAAGAAGGATACCCGGAAGAAATGCGCCGCGCTATTATGGGACACGCATCATATACCGGCGTGCCACGGGATACGCTTTTGGCGAAAGCGCTTTTTGCCGTTGATGAACTTGCGGGATTTATTATAGCGGTTGCCCTGGTGCGCCCATCTAAAAGTATTCACGACGTCAAGCCCAAATCGGTCAAAAAGAAGTTTAAAACAAAAGCCTTTGCCGCCAAAGTCAGCCGGGAAGAAATATTGCAGGGAATCCGGGAATTGGGCGTAGATGAAACCGAGCATATTCAGCGGGTAATTGACGCCCTGAAGACGATCGCCAATGAAATTGGCTTGAAGGGCGAAATCTCACCGGAATAGTTCCTCGTATTTGTTAAACCCAATAATTTTACTTAATATTCGACCGGGAAACATCCCATTCAGAAATGAGTGGGTAAACATAAATTTTTCTCTAGTTAAGGAGATATTCTGATTTTTAACAGGCAGGCTGAGAACTGCCACTCCGTCATTGAGCAGGAAATTTTACCTGTTGTAGAAAAGCCGGGGCGCTATACCGGCAATGAATTCAATGCCCGGCGCAAGGATTTTTCTAAAGCCCAGGCGTCTATCGTGTTGGCGTATCCCGACGTCTATGATGTGGGCATGTCATATTATGGATTTCAAATTTTATATCATATTCTCAACCGGGAAAAGACCATTATCGCCGACAGGGTTTATGCTCCGTGGATTGATTTTGAACAAAAACTGCGTGCGCGATCGCTACCTCTTTACGGTCTTGAATCAAAAGTTCCGGTTCGCCAATTCGATGTGCTGGGATTCACTCTTCCCTATGAATTAACGACCACGAATGTTTTGAATATTCTTAATCTGTCGCAAATATCAGCTCGATCAGAGGAACGAAACGATCATGATCCCATTGTAATAGCCGGCGGGACAAGCGCTTATAATCCTGAGCCGTTAGCGCCCTTCATCGATGTGTTTGTAATCGGAGATAGTGAAGATATTATTGTGCCGCTGGTGGAATTTATCGCTAAGCGCAAGAAAAAAGGTGTTCCTCGCCAGGATATTCTGCATGAAATGGTCCGGGAATTTCAGGGACTCTATATTCCCCGGTTTTATACTAATCAGACTACCGAAAACGGTTTTATTCTTCCCCGTCCGATCAGCGCCGATATTCCCGACCGAATAATTTCTCAGCGTGTCCCGTTTCTAAAACCCGAATATTTTCCCGAAAAACCAATCATTCCCTTGATAGAAATTGCCCAGGATAGGCTCGTGGCGGAAATCATGCGAGGCTGCACCCAGGGATGTCGGTTTTGCCAGGCTGGTATGATTTATCGTCCGGTCCGCGAGCGTTTTCCGGAAGACGTCAAGCGACAGATTGAAGACTCACTCAAAGCAACGGGATATGAAAACGTATCGCTCCTCTCTCTTTCGTCCTCGGATTATAATGGAATAGGGGAATTGATTGACAGTATCTCGGGACTATTGGATTGCCGGAGAATCGGGCTGTCATTACCGTCGTTACGGCTGGATAGTTTTTCGGAAGAGATAGCCTATATCGCGCGGAAAACACGTAAATCCGGTCTGACCTTTGCGCCCGAAGCCGGAACGGAGCGATTGCGCCGGGTTATTAACAAAAAAGTCACGGAAGAAGATTTAATTCGCTCCGTGGAAATCGCTCTTCAATATGGCTGGCGGTCATTAAAATTGTATTTTATGCTGGGCTTGCCAACTGAAACAGATGAAGACATCCTGGCAATTGCGAGCCTGACAGATAAAATCTTGCAACACAGCAAAAAACGCCTGTCCCTGAATATTACATTATCCACATTCATCCCCAAACCTTTTACACCCTTTCAATGGGAAGCACAAGACAGCCGGGAAGAAATTCAAAGAAAACTGGATATATTAAAACCGCTGCTGAAGAGATCAAGACGCGTAAAAGTAATGGCGCGCAATCCGTTTTATTCTCAACTTGAGGGTGTGTTAGCCAGGGGAGATCGAAAGATAGCCGAAGTGATTTACGACGCTTGGAAAATGGGAGCGCGGTTTGATTCATGGCGTGAGTTTTTCGATCCGGCAATCTGGGAAAAAGCATTTGAAAAGAATAAAATTGATCATAAAAAATATATCTGTAAACGAAATGAAGACGAGATACTACCCTGGGATCATATTGATTCGTTGATTGAGAAAAACTTTCTGTTGAATGAGCGAGAAAAGGCATACCGTGGCGAGATCACACCGGATTGTCGTGATGGATGTGTTGGGTGCGGCGTGTGTGACCCGGAACATTTGTCTATGAAGCTCGTGCAAAAATCAGCGGCAGAAATGAAAGAAGAAAAAGCGGAAGAAGCGGTAATTGACGAACAAAGAATTAAATACCAGTTCCGATATCGAAAAACCGGTTTGGTACGATTTGTTTCTCATCTGGATATAATGCGGGTATTTCAGCAGGCATTACGCCGGGCAGATCTGGATCTTGCATTTACCCAGGGGTTTAATAAGCGCCCGATAATCTCATCCGGGTATCCCCTGCCCCTTGGATATTCGTCTGAAGATGAATACCTTGAAGTTGTATTGAAAAGTGAAGCCAAAGATATTGTTAATCGTTTAAACGAGCAATTACCTGCTGGTATGATAATCGAGTCAGCATCAATAATACCGCTGAAATCCGCCTCAATATTCTCAAGGGTAGAGGGTTTTGATTATGAGATTCAGGTTTTCCGTACTATACCCGAGGATATCGAGGCGAAAATTAAGATGTTTTTGAAATGTACGGAAATATTGGTTGAGCGCGTTCGAAAAGACCGGAAGAAAGTGATTAACGTCCGCAAGTTTGTCAACACTATCAAGGTGGTCGATCAACGGATATTGTTGTCGATGCGCGTATTGGAAGGAAAGACAGCCCGTCCCGGAGAGATTTTGCGGGAACTGGGCATTAACGAGAATATACATATTTGCCGCAAAAAGACTTATTTGCAGGCGAATCAATCTTAGATTAGGAAAAAATATGGAAAAACAGATTTTAATAAGTGAAACAAGTAAAGAAACCCGCATAGCTATTCTGGAGAACAAAGACCTGGTAGAATTTTTTGTGGAGAAACCGGAACGAACCAGGATGTTGGGAAATATTTACAAAGGAAAAGTTGAAAATGTCGTAGATGCCATACAGGCGTCATTTGTAGATATCGGATATCGTCAAAATGCATTTCTCCCTTTTTCAGAGATGGATGATTCCGCAACGGTCGCTTCAATGATCGGCAGTATTGTTCGTGATGAAGATGAGACAGGTTCCTCGCGACCACGGCGTAGAAAACCACAGAAGGAGCGACGGACGCGATTAAAGACCGGGCAGGAAATTCTGGTGCAGGTCATCAAAGAATCTTTTGCCCAAAAAGGACCGAGGGTGACTACGGACATCTCGATCCCGGGACGATTTTTGGTGCTTGTTCCCAATGCCGATTATATAGGGATCTCAAAAAAGATTTACAAGCGGACTGAAAAGAATCGATTAAGAAAAATCGCCCAGAAGATAAAACCGGATAAATTTGGACTGATCATTCGTACCGTTGCCGAAAGTCATAATGAGAAAACTCTAAAGAATGATTTGGAAAACCTGATTGAGAAATGGGCGGAATTGGAAGCCAGCGTTAAAATTGACCCGGCGCCGGTATGTGTTTATCGTGATATGGAAATTACATCTACTATCATCCGGGACCTGCTGACATCGGATGTGGATAAAATTATCGTTGACACTAAAGTTCTTTACAAACGGCTCCATGCATATATTAAAAGCGTCTCGCCACAGTTTATCAAAAAGATAGAATATCACCATTCCCGCAATCCAATGTTTGATGAATACAATATCGAGAAAGAATTTGATAAATCTCTGAACAAAAAAGTGTGGATAAAATGTGGCGGTTTTGTAGTTATTGAACACACTGAAGCAATGACCACGATAGATGTTAATAGCGGGAAATATATTGGCAAAAAGGATCACGAAAAAAATTCGCTGAAAATCAATCTTCAGGCGGCGAAAGAAATCGCCAGGCAATTGCGGCTCAGAGATATTGGCGGTCTGATCGTCATTGATTTTATTGATATGGAAGAGAGTGAAAACAGAAAGAAGGTTTTTCTGGATATAAAAAGAGAGCTTCAGGGCGACCGTGCAAGAGTTGCGCTATCTCCTATATCAGATTTTGGTTTGTTGGAAATGACCCGCCAGCGCACCCGGTTAAATCTGCTCTACAGTGTCAGCGAGGAGTGTCCGCTCTGTCATGGATCCGGGCGCATTTCCTCTAAGGAATCGGTTGTTACCAAAATAGAGAGTTGGTTTAGGAGGTTTAAGGTAAAATCGCGGAGCAAGCGCCTCACGCTACATCTGCATCCCGATATGGTAGAATATATAAGAGAATCAACCAACAATCTAATGCGAAGAATTCAGTGGAAAAACTTTCTCAGAATAAAAATATTGGAAGACAATTCAATCCCGATTGATGATTTTAAAGTACATCTATCTAAAACCGGAGACGACGTTACCGACCAATATTAGACTTGACAAATCTCCGGGGATTCTCTAAATTTGCAAGCCTTATTGAAAACCAAGATCAGAGAGATTTATGAAGAGTGATATGTATGCCATTGCCGAAATATCCGGTGATCAGGTAGTTCTGGAAACAGGAAAAAAAATAGCAGTGCCCAAACTGGATATAGAAGAGGGTCAAGAATATATAGTCGATTCTGTATTATACCTTAGAGAAGGTGATAATGTTAAGATTGGCGAGCCGCACATAAAGGGTGCTAAAATTAAAACGATTGTTGTTGAACACAAACGTCTTCCAAAGGTTATTGTATTCAAGAAAAAACGCCGTAAAGGTTATAAGGTAAAAAAGGGTCATCGTCAGCCCTATACACTTTTGGAGATTGCCGGTCTGATGACGGAAGCTAAGGCAAAACCCGAAAAGACCGCTCCCAAAGTTCAAAAGAAAAAAGAAGACACAGCGAAGCAGGATTAGGAGTTATATACAATGGCACATAAAAAAGGTGTTGGCAGTTCAAAAAATGGTCGTGACAGCAATTCCAAGCGTCTCGGTGTTAAACACTATGGCGGTGAATTCGTGACGGCAGGTTCAATTATTGTTCGTCAGCGAGGCACCAGAATTCATCCGGGTAATAATGTCGGACTTGGCAATGACCATACTCTTTTTGCCCTAATTGACGGTGTTGTAAAATTTGCACGAAAAGGTCGCGATAAAAAGGCTGTCAGCGTTTTAAATTAAATCGATCCCGCAATTTCAAAATATAAAGAGCGAACCCACTGCTCTATTTGTTGGTTGCGGGGTTGTTTATTTTCCTTCCAAAACAATTTTGATTTTCATACTTTATTTTCACGACGGAATTGAATCCAATGAGGAGTTGCTATGAATGCGGAGCTTCTGATCAGGAGATTGAATCGGTTTATAATCAGTGGGAGGCTCTATCATTATTCCCTGTATTCGTCGCGCCGTCTCATTTTTTGACAACCTGAAAAGCAACAAATAATTACTGTGAATTAAGCCATAAAAGCAGCTTGTTTAGCTCGTTTGTGTTTCGCAGGAAGTACTGTGCCTCTGTTTTGCGCCCTATATTTTCCCTCAATAATACTGAATAACCATACAGATTTACCTGTTTGAAAGCAGGCTCGTCATTTCGTTCAGCGCCAAAATAACTTATTACGGGCAAAAGACCGTGAGCTCGGGGCAGCAACTCGAAAATTTTAGCAAAGCACTGACCTTTATTCCACTTATCTGTCGGAATAATGTGAATTTGCGTAGTCTGCTGAACGATTGAGAGATGCGTATCTCGTAAAGCGTGTTGCAGAATGAGAGACAGCCGTTGAAACAGTACAACATCGTTTTGGGGTATGCGAATTCGGAGCCCGACGCCATCGAATATGACATTTTCTTTTGCCCACGATGGACCGATCTTCATCTGGATTGTTGAGAATGTATTTTCGAGTTGGTGACGGATAAGCCCTAATTTCGGAAACGTCCATGAAAAATCCGGACTGTCAATTTCAAACCCGGAACTACCTGCAATAATAATATCTTCCGCGCCGGATATTTTTTGAAGTTCATTAAGCGGGTTACGGCTGATTATTCCCGAACACAGGCTGGGAACTTTTGAAATTGAGACAATTCTTTCGAGGATCGTTGATTTTTTCCGCGGGTTTTGGGCAACAATGTCATCATAATTAAACAAAAAGCAAAGTAATTGCTTGCGCGCAAGAGATTTGGAAAACCGGGAAATTTCGTTCAAAAACGGATGCAAATTTTAGTCGCTCACTGTGTGTTTGGAAATACTAAAATATCTATCGAGATTTATTTGTATAAATAGTATGAATAAGTCTGTTCATAAAACATCTGCCGGTCGGCATTCCAGCTCTCGATCAAATCAGCGACCGGAGCGCCCTGTACCAGAGCGTTGCGCAATTTATCACTTCCGTACAACCGATCAATTCTTGATCTTAAACGGAATCTGTCGGGATACAACGCCTTGGTTTTTTCAAGAATAAGCGCCATTGCCCGAACCGGCATAAATTGGTCGCGATCGGCGATATTTATCCGCACACCACGACATAGCCGGTTTTCATATTTGGGTTTATAGGCAACATGCGGAATCGTTATTGGGGTATATGTGACCGGTTCAAAAGTGACTCCGGCAAGTCCAATGTTATTGAGTGATTCGGCGTAAGATTTTTCATCGATCCACGGAGCGCCAAATTGTAAAAAGGGTTCTTTCGTTCCGCGCCCTTCTGATAAATTGGTTCCTTCCAGGAGGCAGAAGCCGGGATATACCGTCGCTGTGCCGAGATGTTTCATGTTAGGCGAAGGCGATATCCACGGTAAATCGGTTTCATCGTACCAGAGTTGCCTGTTCCATCCTGCCATTTTAATAACAGTTAGGTCAGCTTTCGCGCTGTCTTTGAGATGCCCGGCTCCATTGATCCAGCGAGCCAGCTCTCCGATAGTCATGCCGTAGCGGATCGGAATTGAATAATACCCCACAAAAGATTGAAAGTTCATATCCAGCAAAGGTCCCTCGATCCGGTCGCCCCGTATTGGGTTAGGTCTATCGAGCACAACAAACGGAATCCCCTTTTCGGCGGCGCTTTCCATTGCCAGCGTCATGGTTGTGATGTAAGTATAGAAACGGGCGCCGACATCCTGGATATCATAAACCAGCACGTCAACACTATCAAGCATTTCGCCGGTCGGTTTACGGATTTTCCCATATAGACTGTAAATAGCGGCTCCGGTTTTTTCGTCTGTATCATCATGGATTTTTCGCCCGTCCGCGTGCATTCCCCGGAACCCGTGCTCGGGACCGAAAATTGCCGTTACCCGACAAACACCGCTATCATGAAACAGATCGACAATATGTTTACCGGTTTTGTCAAAGGCGGTATGATTGCAGATGACCCCGACCCGCTTACCGGCAAATTGGGTAAATTGTTTTTCAACGATAATATCTAATCCCGTTTTTACGGCGGCTTTTGGCATTGTCGATTGACACGAGAGGGCGCCGCAGAGTAGGATGGCGAATCCCAAAAAGAATCTGGTTTTCAATAAATATCCCGTCATATTACAATGATAGTTTTTTTGTTCTTATAGTAGCAATTTTTCTCAATGAGACCTCTTTCCCGAAGGGATTCTTAGAACGAGGAAAAAGTTTTGCCTTATGTAGCGAGATTCTTTAATTATCGGACATTTGAGG
Organism: Fidelibacterota bacterium; assembly: GCA_030603165.1. Lineage (GTDB taxonomy): Bacteria > Fidelibacterota > UBA2242 > UBA2242 > UBA2242 > UBA9312. Next base: position 13,343 of record JAUVYH010000042.1, on the reverse strand, counting down.
CAAATTAGTATATATAAGCAAAAGCCCGACCGTTTAATCGACCGGGCTAATTGCTTCAGTCGGACAGACATCAACGCATGCGCCGCAATCCGTACAAAGATTGGGATTAATAACATAGATATCGCCCTCGCTGATCGCATCTACCGGACATTCGGGCAAACACGCGCCGCAAGCAATGCATTCGTCGCTAATCACATGAGCCATCGTAATTATCTCCTTATAATTGGTTGATAAAAATCGGCAGAATTTAATCATAATCTTCAGCATAGACAACAATCCCCGGACAATAGTTTTTAATCTGAATTATTCATAGCCACTAAGTCACCAAGACACAAAGTGATGTTTAATATAAAAATAAAGATAAAAAGGTAAGGTATAAATTTTGATTTATTTCATATATTTCAATATCTATATTTTATTAATTCTTAGAGCCTTAGTGTCTTTGTGGCAAGATTTATGAATTAAACAGGCTAAAATTCAAATGGAATTCCGTAGATTACGGGCGATTTTCCCGAAAAACCAATTGAAGAAAGAGCAGGTTAAAAAATGACAGAACAGATTAAAAAAACTTTAAGGGATTCAAAGACAGCGCGGTGGGCGGCATTGGGGATTATTTCTTTTACAATGCTGACCGGCTATTTCCTTGCTGATGTTATGGCGCCGCTAAAACCGTTACTCGAAGAACAACTTCTATGGACAAGCACCGAATATGGCTTATTTACCAGCGCTTATGGCTGGTTCAATGTTTTTCTGCTGATGTTGATCATAGGCGGGATAATCCTCGATAAAATGGGGGTTAGGTTTACCGGTTTGGGGGCAGCTGCCATAATGGTTGTCGGTACGGCAATTAAATATTGGGCAATCAGCACAACTTTTCCTGAAGGCGCTACCATTCTGGGCATAAAAAGTCAGATAGCCTTTGCAGCTTTTGGTTACGCTATTTTTGGTGTAGGCGTCGAAATTGCGGGCATTACGGTTTCAAAGATTATTGTTAAATGGTTTAAGGGAAAGGAATTAGCTCTTGCTATGGGGCTTGAAATGTCCACAGCGCGAATGGGAACATTGTTAGCCATGGCTGTTCCCGTGCCAATTGCAAAGCATTTCCACGATGTTTCGGCGCCTATTCTGCTATGTTTGATCATGCTGGTTATTGGACTGATCTCTTTCTTTATTTATACTTTTATGGATAAAAAGCTTGAAGCTTCAAATGTGGGTATTGATGATGAAGATGAGGAGGCATTCCGTCTTTCCGACATAGGATTGATCGTTAAGAACAAAGGTTTCTGGTACATCGCGATCCTCTGTGTATTGTTTTATTCGGCTGTTTTTCCATACCTGAAATATGCAGCCGACTTAATGGTAAACAAATATGGCGTTGACCCTGAATTTGCCGGGCTTATTCCGAGCCTGCTCCCATTAGGGACTTTGTTCATGACCCCTTTCTTTGGAAATCTTTATGACCGAAAAGGCAAAGGCGCCACAATTATGATAATCGGTGCAATCATGCTTATTTTTGTTCATGCCGTGTTTGCCATCCCGGTACTTGATAATTATCTGATAGCAATTGTACTCGTAATTATACTTGGAATCGCATTCTCGCTTGTACCTTCCGCCATGTGGCCCTCAGTGCCGAAAATCATACCCGAAAGACAGCTGGGCACAGCTTATGCGTTAATTTTCTGGATACAAAACTGGGGATTGATGGGCGTTCCGTTACTAATTGGCTGGGTACTTGATAAATATTGTATCACCAGCGAAGAATTTATTGATGGCGGAAGAATCGTTCATTACGATTATACCTTGCCAATGATCATTTTCACGGGTTTTGGTATGCTTGCGTTGATCTTTGCCTTCCTGCTTAAAGCGGAAGATAAGAAGAAGGGCTACGGACTGGAATTGCCGAATATACAACGATAATAATAGAATCCAGACAAAAATATGAAGCCCTCTTTTATAGAGGGCTTTTTTGTGTTTAGCAAAAATACATACCAAATTACGTCCCCCTTTTATTCCCCCTATATCCCTATATCCCTATATCCCTATATCCCCTATACCCTTATATCCCTTTTGATATTGTTATCTTATGATTAAATTAATCGTGTAATAACAAGGAGGAAAGATGTTTATTAATCGTGAAAAAGAAATAAAAATATTAAATGAACGGCTGCAATCGAAAAAAAGCGAATTAATAGTTTTTTATGGTCGCCGTCGCGTGGGTAAAACAGAATTAATCAGACATTTCTTCAAGAATTATGCTCACATTTATTTTATGGCTGACCAACGAAATACAATTGAACAACTTGAGATTATTTCATGGTTGCTCGCAGAACATTTTCAGGATGAATATATCTCTTCAAATCCGATACGTAATTGGGAACAATTTTTCACTTATTTGAAATCCAGAAATTTTTCCGAAAAGTTAGTATTAATTTTTGATGAATTCCCGTACCTAGTCGAATCAAGTCCGGAACTTCCCTCTATCATACAAAGGCATTGGGATAATTGGCTTAAAAAACGCAGCATTTTTTTTATATTATGCGGATCATCAATGAGTTTCATGGAAAAGAAGGTATTGAGCTATAAAAGTCCGCTATATGGCAGACGCACCGGTCAAATTGAGCTGCGACCATTTAATTACGCTAACGCCGCCGAAATGCTCGGATTAAAGCCTTCGGAGAAACTTATTCAGTTTCTCGGTGTCTTCGGAAATATTCCCGCTTATCTTGAGCTGGCAAATCCCGGAAGATCTATTTGGCAAAACATTATGGAACAAATAATTCCGGTTGACAGGTTTCTCTACAATGAAGTTCGTTTTCTGTTGATGCAGGAATTACGAACACCCCAAAATTATTTCGCTATAATGCGGGCAATCTCACTGGGCAAAATCAAAATTAACGAAATAGTTCAATCAACTCAACTGGACCGGGGCGTTGTAGGTAAATATTTAAACAATTTAATTGAATTAAGAATTATTGAAAGACGTGTTCCGGCAAATGAAAATCCGCTTAAAAGCCGTAAGGGTATTTATGTAATCAAGGACAACTTTTTTCGTTTTTGGTTTAGATTCATTTATCCTTATTTAACATATATTGAGGATGATCGCGCCAATATTGTTATGCAAAAAATAAAAGCGGATTTTTCAATATACCTAGGACATATTTTTGAAGAAGTATGCATGGAATTTTTAAAACGGAATTCTGATACTATTCCATTCGATTGTGAACGGATAGGCGCATGGTGGGATAGAAATGAAGAAATTGATATCTTGGCATATAATAAAAATGGCGAAGCTCTGATCGGGGAGTGTAAATTCAGTAATAAAAAGGTCGGCGTAAATATATTGGATAATTTGAAACGGAAGGGCAAACTTATAGAGGGCTGCAATCAAGAAAAAAACTATGTTCTTTTTTCAAAATGTGGATTTACCGATGACATGAAAACAGTTGCCGGTAAAGAAAATGTTATTTTAGTGCAGCTTAGCGATATGTGAAAAAATATAATCTGCTTTTACCTTATCGTTCCGGCAGTTCTCCGCCATAACAATACAATATTCTTTCATGTAGAACGACCAAACATTAACCACTCTCTATCCCATTGGGGAATTTATTGAGTGGAACAGAGGAAACCGGCAAGAATCCGAATTCATTCGGTAGTATTTCAATGAGTTAGAAACCTTAAGTCAAGTCAGCTAAAGCAAACTTAACTCAAGGTTTCATAGTTTATGGACAGACTCTAATTAAACAATTTCCAATATCAGGAAATGTCTTTTTTGATAATCCTTAGAAGTTCACGTATCTCTTTGGCGGGCTGATAATTCGCGTCAGCTTTTTCCCACACTTTTCGGGCGACTTCCAAATGTTCCAGCGCCTTGTCATTTTCACCTGTATCAATATACACACGCGCCATTTCGCAATGAGCCGGAGCGCAATTAGGAAATATTTTGAGCGTTGTTTCTAAAAATTTACGTGACTTCGACGATTCGCCTAATAACCTGTAACATCTGGCGATATCAGTCAGGATGGTAACGTTTACCGGTTCATATTGCAACTGTTGACGATATTTCATAACTGCATTTATGTAGTCTTCCCGCAATTCACTGATCTTGCCCTGCGCATGACAGACGATATTCATCTTATTCTCATCGGAAAATATCCTGATTACCCCTAAAACAGCTTCAATATATTTTTCAGTCTGCTCAACATCCTTCATTTCCAGGCACATATCAAGATAGCCGAAAGCGAGGTATTTCGCCCAGGGCTGCGATAGATTTTTACGAAAATCGGCAAGTTGCTTAAAACCTTCGGAAGAATTATTACCGGCAACATACATGTTAAAGGACATATCGGAAACCTTATTAATCATCAAATCAACGGGGTTTAAATATTTTGCCAATTCCGTAAATTTCTTGTTTCTGTTGTCGAAAGCCCGCTCTATTTGTCCTCTTTCATAATAAAAATACTGCAAAGCATCATAAACGTAATATTTTTCCTGGGGAGTTTTTGAACTTGCCAAAGCCAAATCAAACTGTTCCAAGGCTTTATCGTAGTTGCCAAGAATCGCCTCGATAAAACCGAACTGAACAAGAACGTTTATATCGGACGGATCAATTATTTGAGCATCGGTATAATATTTTTTTGCCTGTTCATAATCTCCCTTGATGAAGAACAATTCTCCAAGCGAGAAATAAGAGCCGGATTTTTTGGGGTATTCTTTCTTATGAAGCTTTAGATATTTCAGAGCCTCTTTAAAATTTCCTTTTGTGAGATAGATATTTCCAATATAACGAAGATAATATTTTCTTTGGGGATCAATCTCAAGGATCGTCTTATATTCCCTGATGGCTTTGTCGGGCAAGTTTTTCTTTAAAAGTTCATGTGCGAGCCGGAAATGTCCGCGTATATCTCTGGGATATAATTGAACCCACATATTTAATATGGCGAAAAGCTTATCCGGGTCTTCGGAAATCAGGTAGTATTCTTCTTTGACGCCGAACTGCAGATTTTCAGGCAACTTATAAAGATATTGCATCGTGGTTTGTAGTTCTTTCCGGGCAAGCTCCGGCTTATTCTCGTTAATATAGGATTTATATAGCGCCCAGTGTGCGATGGCAAATCCGGGATCGGTTTGAACGGCTTTTAAAAAATGAGGAGTGGCGTTTCCGAAATCATTTCTGAGGTAAATAAGATTGGCGCCGGCAATATATTCCCTGAACGCTTCGGCTGAAGATGTGAGTATTTCGCTTATTGGCAAATCTTCCACACTTTCGATATGCCAGCCGGGAAGCCCCAAATCTTTTTTTAGATCGATACATATTTGATCGATAATAGAAAAAATATTAACATTTCTGATTGTGTGCTCAGATAATAGCCGTCCCCTTTTCGTTTCATATAAATAGGTGCTAACAATGAATGTGTCCTTCTGTACGGTAAAGGAGCCGCCCAGAAAATATTCCCGCAGAATATCTTTGGCAATTTTCTTTTCCAGAGACATCGGCATCCGCACAGACTCATTAAACCCCGCCTGTAAAATCTTTTGATAAATCATATTATCATATGCTGAATATACCGAGAAAAAGGGATCCTGATTCAAGTCTAAATTGCAGCCTGCCATAAAAGCGTATTGCAGCCATTCCAGTTCTTTGTTGCCGGTTTCATTATCAAAAAAGAAGACAGCTAATCTTTTCTGGAAATCTGTTTTGGGAATTTCTCTTTGAATAGTTTGACCGGCTTCGTTTTTCAGGCTGACTTCTGTAGTTGCAGAACCCAGCTCTTTGCCGCCAAAAATTGTGAAAATTAGAATGCCGGTAAAAATAACATTGATCGGAATTCCAATTTTTTCGGTACGTGTCCACTCATCGCGACCGGGTCTGCCGTGAAAATATGCCAGCATTCCTACGGTGGGAACCATCGAGATCAAGGTAATAAAACTGAAATCTGTCAGATGGGGCGAGATCATGTAGTGTTCCACAATCCAGCTGACAAACTCCAGAGTTGTCCAGCAGACTCCCAGATAGATTAAAATAATCTGAGGGAAATGCCGGTCCAGCAGGTCTCTGAAAAAAGTTGGTTTTTTATGATCTGTACTATCTGCCATATCGCTGATTTACAATTCTATAAGACGGTGTTACTATGTGTTTTGTTGTCGATAAGCATAAATATTTATTAATTATCGTCAATATAAATAAACCGGGCGCTTTTGTCAACAATGATTATCTCTGAAGTTTCCCGGAAAAATTAGTGCTTTACCTAATATTATGTCGAGATGATATAACCTCTCCCTTTCCCGCAGGAGCTCTGGATATAGGGGGATAGGGGGTATAGGGATATAAGGAGTATAAGATTTCATTTGGTAGATTTTATCTGGTTTCTGATATATTAGAAATCTTATCAATATTTCCCCTATTACCCATATTTCCTTATTTCTCTCCCGTGCCAAGGAGGGGATGAAAGGGGAGGTTGATTGGAATCTTCATGAAACAAGGCTTTTTCCATCTCAACTTTCCTAAATTACTATTCCACTTGTCAATGTGTTTTATCATCTTAAAATACAAAATTTTGCGTTATAAGGAATTTCCAATTCAGAGGGAACTTCAGTGATTATCTTCGAGAACCATTAGAAAATGATCGATGTTTGCCTCCTTGAACATCTTGCCTGTTACCGTAAACCCATGTTTAGCATAATAGTCACATAAATGCGACTGGGCGTGCATTTTAAACTTTTGGAATCCTCTTTCCCGGGCAATTTTCAACATATATTCGACTATTTTGTGACCGTATCCGTGATTGCGAAATTCTTTTCTTACGGCTATTCGTTCCAGCTTCGCCCACTCTCCGATAAATCGTATCCTGCCGGCGGCAACCGGTTCACCTTTGATTTCACCTAATATATGAAGAGCGCTGTACTCATGCTCGTCCATCTCAATAGAATATGCCACTTTCTGTTCATCCATAAACACGATGCCGCGTATAATAAAGACCTTGATGAGATCGTCCGGATTTGTTACTATTTTAAACATGTTTCACCCTGATCGATTAGTATAATATAGCAAAAAGCGGGAATGAAAACACCCCCGCTCATGAAATATCGCTGAAAAGAGATTTATTTATCAAAGATTTTCCCGGGATTTAGAATTACCTGCGGATCGAACGCCCGCTTGATTCTTTTCATCAGTTCGATCGTCACCGAATCCAGTGCCAGATACATATATTTTTTTCGCTTGTGACCTATGCCATGCTCGCCGCTGATAGTGCCCCCACAGGCCAAAACTAGATTGTACAGTTCCAGCCGGACAGTTTCCTGAATATTCTGCCATTCATCCATCTCCATATCTGGTTTTTTCACGATCGTTGAATGGATGTTCCCGTCGCCGGCATGGCCAAAGCAGGGAATGATCACATTATATTTTTCGGCAACCTCATAAATTTGAGGCAGTAAATCCGGAATGCTGGCAATTGGCACCACCAAATCCTCTGAGCTTTTAACCGGATAGAATATCTGAATCGCTTCCGGAACATTGCGCCGCACCGCCCAGACCCGTTCCTGAGTCGTGGGATTGTCCGCCACATAGACTTCTATCGCACCGTTTTCCTCGCACATTGCGCCAATGATCCCATATTCCCGTTCCAACTGAGCGTCATCATTACCATCAATTTCAATCAGCAGCATCGCGCCCACATCCTGAGAATAGAGATGCTCGTTTAGATAACGGCAGGCAAGTTCCACCGCGATTTTGTCCATAAATTCGATGGCCGTGGGAATGATTTTACCAAAGGTAATCATTTTGGGGACAAGGGAAACCGCGCTCGCAATGTCCCTGAATAAAACCAGCAGATCAACCTTGCGGGAGGGCAACGGCAACAATTTGATAAATATTTTGGTAAAAATCCCCAATGTCCCTTCCGAGCCAACCATTAAATGAATAAGATCATATCCAACCACATCCTTGACCCGTTTACCACCTAGCTGAATGATCTGACCTTCAGGAGTCACCACTTCCAATCCAATGATGTACCGACCGGTTACGCCGTATTTCACCGCCCGTCCGCCGCCGGCGTTTTCGGCGACATTCCCACCGATGAAGCAACTCTCAACACTCATCGGATAGCCGGCGAAAAAGAGCTCGTTTTCAGCCAACAGTATATTCAGATCGTTGGTAATCACTCCCGGTTCCAGCACAGCAACCATATTCTGTTTATCAATTTCCAAAATGGTGTCCATCCGCTCCAGGGACAGCAAAATACCGCCATGCAAAGGCACTGCGCCACCGGAAAGTCCACTACCGGCGCCCCGCGGCGTAACCGGTATTTTTTTCCGGTTTGCCAGCTTCATGATTTGGGAAATTTCCCCGGCTGTGCGGGGTTTTACCACAACATCGGGCATGTGAGCGTATGCTTTTTCGGCGATCTCGTCATGTGAGTAGGGTTCAAGTTTTTCGGGATCGTCATGAATAACATACCGGGCGCCGAGGATGGTTGTTAATTCATTAATAATCGCCCGGGTGATTGCATTGTATATTAATTTAGGCACCTTGGATCTCCTCTGTTTCTTGTCCTTTTTTGACGGCTTGCAGTTTCTGTTTGAATAGCGGCAGTATTTCAAAAAGATCGCCGACAATTCCGAAATCGGCGACCTGAAAAATCTGGGCTTCCGGATCGTTATTAATCGCGATAATCGTTTCTGACGTTTTAATGCCGGCGAGGTGCTGGACCGACCCGGAAATTCCGGCGGCGATGTACAATTTTGGACTGACGGTCTTTCCGCTTAATCCAATCTGGTGAGGATAGGTCGCCCATCCCAGATCGACGGCATCCCTGGTGGCGCCGACAGCCCCGTTCAATATTGCAGCAATGTCATGAACCATTTTAAAATTATCGTCCTTTTTAAAACCTTTTCCGCCGGCGATAATGATTTCCGCATCCTGAATGTTGCCGCCCTCTTCCTCGTTTTGCTTGAACTCCAGACGTTTTAACCGGCTTTTCAAACGAGCCTGATCGACAGTTTCATAAATAACTTCTCCGGTTCTTGAAGCGTCGGATTCAAGCGGTTTATTTGAATGAGGTCGGACGGTCGCCATCTGAGGACGATGGTTCGGTGTTTTTATTGTAGCCAGGATATTGCCCCCGATTGCCGGGCGGGTCTGGATAAGATTCCCCGTTTCTTCTTCAATGTCGAGTCCGGTACAGTCTGCGGTTAAACCGGCATTACATTTGATAGCCAGCGCCGGAGCGACCGTTCTGCCCGTTGTTGTTGCGCTGGCGATGAAGATTTCCGGTCTGTATTTATTTACAAGGTCTTCGATTGTGTTGACATACGGTTCGGGAAGAAAGAATTCAAGCGCGGGATCTTCAACGATAATAACCTTATCGGCGCCCCTGTAAATGAGCTCCCGGATACCGTTTTTGCCGATCTTTTTTCCCAGGACAACCGCCGCCAGATCTACGCCAAGTTTATCGGCAAGCGCCCGCCCGCGTTTTAATAATTCATAGGATACTAATTTAACCTGTCCCTCTTCCTGTTCTCCTAATATCCAGACATCTTTATACGACATAATGGTTCTCCTCAGACAATTTCTTTTTCTTTCAGGAAATCAATTAAACGATCCACGGCGCCCTCGATCTCTTTTTCATCACGAGGCTTCAGGAGTTGTCCGTTGCGGGTTACCTGCGGCTTTGAAATTTTAACTACCTGGGTTGGCGAACCTTTCAGACCAAGATTTTCCGGTTTAGCATCAACATCTATCGGTCCCCAGGTCTGGTTTTCCATTTTTCTGGCGCGTTGCTTTCCCCTGAGCGACGGTAGCCGCGGATAATTGATTTCTTTGACCACGGTCAACAGACAGGGGGTTTCGATCTCCAGAATTTCATAGCCGGTTTCCACCATGCGTTCAATGACGATGCTTTTCTCTTTTACCTCGATGATTTTACTGATGTAAGTGGAAAAAGGGATGTCCAGCCAGGCGGCGATTCCCGGTCCCACCTGTCCGGTGTCGCCGTCGGTTGCCCGTTCGCCGCACAAGATTAGATCGAATTCACCCGTTTTTTTAATAGCTTGTGAAAGCACATAAGAAGTCGCCCAGGTATCTGCGCCGGCAAAGGCTTTATTGCTCAGCAATATGCCGTCGTCACATCCCATGGCGATAGCCTCTTTAATAGCCGTCATCGCTTTCGGTGGTCCCATGGACAGCGCTAAGATTTCGCCATCGCGTTGCTCTTTGAGCCGAACCCCCTCTTCAATGGCGTATAAATCGAGAGGGTTGATAATCGGTTCGACTCCCTCCCTCACCATGGTGCCGGTAACGGGGTCCATTTTGACATTGCTGGTTTCAGGAACCTGTTTAATGGGAACAATGACTTTCAAGATTGACTCCTTAATCTGTAAAATATATTTTTAGTATTTATTTAGGATTCGGTTATTCGTGACATTATTATTTCCATATTCTGCACAATATCTGTGCACTTAATAATAAACGCATACAATTTTTATGTATTCTTGTGCATACTTTGATTTATATGCACTCTCTTTGTGCATATCTCGTACAACTTGCACAACATTATCATTAATTTGTGCACTCCTTATCCTGCTGATAAAATTTCATACAATTTTTTATTTAAATAAAGTATTTCATTTCCAATTTTCTTTGGCTCCAAAATTCCAATCTCGTGCAGTTTGTTCAAATATTTACTTGCTGTATTTCGTGAAGCAATTTTAGATTCAACAAGGAGGCCAATTTTAGAATAAGGTTGAGAAAAGATTAACTCGATCAACTCGTATGAATATATATCTTTTGCCTTATCTTTTACTTGTTTTAATACTTCATTAAAATAATTGTAAATTGCATTTATTTTTTCCAGAGTGAATTTGGAAGTTTGATTAACAGCTTCCAAAATAAACAAAATCCAGGATTCCCAATTACCGTTTTCTGTAACATCTCTCAATAACCTGTAATATTCACTTTTATATTCAAGGATATATTTTGAAATATAGAGAATCGGTAAATCCAACAAACCTTTTTTGGTTAAATAAAGCACATTTAAAATTCTTCCGGTTCTTCCGTTGCCATCGCTGAAAGGGTGGATGGATTCGAATTGATAGTGAAGAATTACCATCGCAATAAGTGGATCAACTGAATTATTTTGAGCAAATTTTATAAAATTCGAAAGTTTTTCTTTGAGAATCTTCCCGGGTTGTGGCGGGGTGTACACTGTAGAAAAATCATTGCCAATCCGAACCTGAGCATCACGAACAGCTTCCTGCTTGAGTGTTATTGTCTGGAATATTTTTACAATCCAATCTAATTTCCATTGTTTCGGTGATTGAAATGCCTGCCAAAGCGCTTGGCGATAACGCAAAACTTCTTTTGTTGCAGCCGGGAAGTTTTGTTTATTTGAAGTAAAAGCTGTAAAAAGGATATCTGCTTCGGTGTTAATATTCTCTATAATTGAACTGTCGCGGGCTTCTTGCAGAACAAGGGTATTAATTAGCATTTCCGGTTTGGGAATAACCGGCATTCTACCTTTGAGTTCCGCAAGAGAAGCTCTGGCCTCTGATAATTTTTTATAGACTTTTACTGTTTCAAATTTTTCGCTTTCAGGCGGAAGCAACGGTAAATCATTATACGGTTTATTTTGTTGGAAATTCATCACGTTCCCCTTTTTTATTCCGTAGAAATTTTATTCAATAAATTTCTTTTAGTCATTTTACTGCCATTCTATTAACAGGCAAGTCCGGGGCAATATCCGGAACGTTAATATATTGATAATCGGTTCAACCCTCTCTCGCACCATAGTGCCGGTAACGGGGTCCATTTTGACATTGCTGGTTTCGGGAACCTGTTTAATGGGAACAATGACTTTCAAGATTGACTCCTTAATCTGTAAAATATATTTTTAGTATTTATTGTGAATTGTTGGGCAGTTTTGACTTCATTGCCTTAATTAATTCTTCGACTTCATTAATCCGGGACCGTATTTTTTCCACAAGCGCCTTGTCTTTGTCCGGTGTGGATTTGTTTTCGGGGTTTTCCATCAATCGTATTCTCCTTTTACCGAAGGTGCTTTTATCAGTTCAGAATTCTTTTTCTTCGATGGTTTTTGTTTTGTTTAAAATATGTAAATGTGCAGACCAGGGAATTTGTGTCAACAGTGTTGTCACAATTTCGTTGTTTTTATAAGTTTCATAAAACTGTTTCATCCTGTAAAGTCCGCGCCGGGTAAAACCTTTAATTTCCGGGTGTTTTTCCTTAATAAATTTTGCCAGATTATCCACAACCCCCATTCCCCATTCAGCGTTTTCAACCTTTTCGGACACAAATTTCCCCACATTGCAATACAGGTTAATAAGCTCTTCGTTTACTTTAGCATAAGCATTGGCACGAGCTTGTCCGTATAAGGGAAACGATATGCTTAAAATCGTTAAGATGCGCTGTGATTTTATTACTCATTTTTCAGCCTTGTCTGTTTTCTTAACCCGTCGAATTCGACGGGTTTAAAATTCGTGCATTCGGCGGTTGATCAAATGACCCATGTTACGGGCGTCAATAAAGAGAATTTCATCAGTTCAGAATTCTTTTTGGAAGTTAAAAATCTCCGGTAATCTACATAATTTTATATTGAAATAACAGAGTGGAAAGCTGATCTTTCCAGTCGATAATTAAGGCGCTTTCTCTCGCCTCGCCGCTCCGGCGTTGAGATACTATCATCATTAAAAGGTAGTATCGGCAATACATAATGATAAAAGGTTTTTTTAGATTTATGATGTTGGTTTTAGTAAAAATGCCGAATGAAATGTGATGTATTTCCCGGGACACTTGAAGTGCCGGACTCGTCAATATAGCATCGATTTATCTTTAATCTGCATAAATGAAAAAAGCGACTGGGGGTAAGGTTTTAAAACCTTCCAATAAGACGCTTTGCGACTCATCCCAGACGCTTAATTTTCATAATATCTATAAGAACGATTGATTAGGTGTTATGTTTCCTTACTCATTTTTGTTTTGAAGAATTAAAGACAACTAATTTTTCCCAATTAATAATTCCATCGTCACAAAAATTTTCGCTGAACTCTTGAGTAAACTTATTAATAATTTGAGAATAGAATTTGACAAATTCTTCCGTTTTTTCTTTTGCTTTGTGTCCAAGTGGTTCAATGATGTCAGTGTATAAATTTTCATTTCCAGAAATCAGTTCCCAAAACCGTTGACCACAGTATTTGAAATAATCCCCTTTATCCGGATTATGGTCTTTCCCATAACAACAACCATTTACAGCGACAATCTGCAATTTAGAATTGCTTGTTCTTAATACTCTTTTAGCCTTTTTGAAATTATCTCGCATTTTCTTTATTTG
>JAUVYH010000015.1 GCA_030603165.1 Fidelibacterota bacterium | reverse complement strand
CTGTTTCTTTATATTGGCGAGCTTGCTCTCGTGTCCGGCTTCAGCGGTCTCAAGACCATTCTGAGCTTCCTGTAATCGCTGCATGAATTCGGCAGCGTCAAACTGGATCAAAAAATCTCCCGGTTTGACAATCTCGCCTTCCGGGACCATTCTTACGATCCGGGCGTTGCCCCAGATATTGGACGGCGCTTTAATTATATGCGAATCGATCGCCTTTACTTCTCCCTTGGAGTTGATATCAATCGTGAATGTTCCTCTTTTCACCGTGTACACCGGCGTTTCATCTTCCGGAGCGATGAAAACAGATACCAGTATAATTATAAGAATAATAGGAAGAATGATGTATAATTTAAATTTCAGAACGATTGGCTTGATAGTTTTAATAAGCGGTTTTAAAAACATATTGTATTCTCATATTCTTTTTTGATTGCCTTATTCATCGTCGCTTAATTGATTATTGGCAATGAATCGTTGATTTAAGGTAAAGTTACCCTTTATATATGCATTTCCGTGTGACAGCATTACCAGGTCAATAGAATGTCTCTTCGAGCGGTTCGATATCAGGTAATATTGGTCATCTTCTTCAAATAAACACCAGGAAGGAATCCGGTAACTGTTTGCAAGCCGTTGAATGAATAGGGTCGCAATAGCGGACAGACCGGGTTTAAGCCGGAAGTTCTCTCCGGAATCTATATTGACGTTCATGATATAATTTTTTGTATTTGAGATACTATAATCATAATCAACAATTTTTGAGATATAACCGACATGCCCGGTAAATACTGTGTCCGGATATGCCTCCACAATTACTTCGGCTGGAATTCCTTCCATAACAAAGGCGCGATCCACCTCATTAAGATCGACGATAACCATCATATTGTTCGGATCGGGAATCTTTAGAATAGGAGATTTAGGTCTGACAGTATCGCCCAGTTTTATCTTTTCTCCGCCTCTTCCTCTATGTCCCGATTTGTAATAGACCACCAATCCATCTTTGGGAGAAGTAATGTACATCTCCCGGATCATTTTCCGGTTTAAATCAATTTTTGAACGGGTCTGGTCGATTTTGAGCTTTATTTCGTTTTCCGAATTGCGATTCAGAATATATTGGGCTTGCAGCGCTTCGCTTTGCCGCTCAATATTTTTTCGGGTCTTTTCCAACTCCAGAGCAGCATCCTTTTGCTCGACGTCGGAATTATATTTCGCCTGTTCCAGGCGATTCAGATTAATCTCTTCCTGAATTTCAAGGCTGAGCATACTATTTTTTATTTCCTGAATAGTCAACCGGTTAGATAACTCTTTACTCCGAAGTTCCTGCTCATAGCTCTCCAATTGCTTGATCGATTCTTCCAGCTGCAATTCAACCTGTTTCGTATCAAAGATAACGACCGTATCACCCTCTGCAACTGTTGCGCCCTCTTCAGGAAGGTAAACGATCTGGTAGGATAAATCCCATTTCCCCGGCGCGGAAATAACGGTGGAGTTTACCGATTCAAGTTCACCGGCTTCACGGACAACAACGGCGCTGTCTAACCGGATTGCATAACTGTCAATATTTGCCTCCTCAGTTGTTCGACACGCCGAAAAAAAGATTATCACGCTGATTATTGTATTGAGAGATTTATTAAACATATCGCTAATCCGGTTCGATTGTTTACTGAGTGAAATCTATCAATAGTTCTCAATTGTTGCAACAAATACATTTTCAACGCCGGGTTGTAAAATCAATAGGATTGATAAAGGATCTTTCTTTGAAATTTTTTGAAATCTTTAAACCTAATACATTGACATTTATAATAAACATTTCTAAACTATTATGGAATATGAGTATTAATAAAACAAAGCGAAGTAAATTGAAAATCTCAAAGTATCAAAATAAGATCAAAAAGTTAATTCAAAATGAACTACCCCGCCGCAAGCAGCGGAGTATCTTATCGGTAATGTTTTTATATGAGACACCAAGTTTTCTTATACTCTTCCTTTTATAGGGTAACCCCGACGCAAGCATCGGGGAATTCTTTGATTAAAAAAGGAGTTGTGTAATGAAATTGTTAAAGGTTTCTTTGTTTGTAATTTTATCTTTTGCCGTTGCCTTTGGATAAACGAATTGGTTATAATAACTTTGATTCATGATATTGATAATTAAAATAGTAGTAAAAATAAATGAACTTCAAATACCTTTTTAAATTAGTAAAATTTTATTATGAAATATTTTAAGAGCATAAAATGAACATTGCGATTATTGGTTACGGAAAAATGGGGCGGGAAATCGAGTGTATCGCCAAAAGCCACGGACTAAATGTCGCATCAATCATTGATCCAAACAATTCTAACGCAAGTTTCTCCAAGATTACCGAAAAATCTATAAAAAATGTTGATGTCTGCATTGATTATTCAATCCCCAATGCTGTAATTGATAATATAAAGGCTGTCTCAAAATTTGGAATAAATATGGTTGTTGGGACCACCGGCTGGTATGACAGCCTCGATAAAGTTAAACAAATTGTCAAAGATACATCAATCGGATTTGTTTATTCGTCTAATTTTTCAATCGGCGTAAATGTATTTTTCAGAATAGTTGAAGAAGCTTGTAAAACTTTAAATAATATTGACGAATACGATATTTATTGCTGTGAGCTTCATCATAAACAAAAAATTGACAGCCCGAGTGGAACGGCGAAAGTCATTGGGAACATAATTTTAAAAAATATCGATAGAAAATCAAAGATCGTTAATAATAACCTCAGTGGAAAAATAAGATCTGACCAACTCAATATCGCCAGCATTAGAGGTGGCAATATCCCGGGTACGCATATAGTTGGTTTCGACAGCGAAGTTGATACTATTGAGCTAAAACACACAGCCAGATCAAAAAAAGGGTTTGCTATGGGCTCTATACTAGCTGCAAAATGGTTGCAGGGGAAAAAGGGTTTTTTTGAGATAAACGACTTTATGAAATATATTATCAATCGGAGGTAAGATGAAAGAAGCAGTTTACACGGCATTGGTAACGCCGTTTAAAAACGGTAAAGTCGATTATGTTGCTTTAGAAAAAAATGTAGAATTTCAAATCAGCAACGGGATAGATGGATTGTTGGCATTAGGCACTACCGGCGAGACCCCTACTCTGACAAATGATGAGCAAAAAAATATCGTAAAAACAGTTGATAAAGTAGCGAATAAGAAAATTACTTTAATGGTCGGGGTAGGGACCAATTCAACAATTACAACTGTGGAAAACGCCAAATCAGCAGAGAAATTAGGCGCCGATGTTCTCTTAGTCGTAACGCCTTATTACAACAAGCCAACGGCAGATGGAATATTTCAACACTTTAAAACCGTGAACGATGCCATAAACATTCCCATCATCGTTTATAATATTCAGAGCAGAACAGGGAGAAACATTGAAACTTCCGTATTGAAGAAAATCAATAGTGAGTGTTCAAACGTTATCGGTGTTAAAGAAGCCTCAGGCTCTATTTCTCAAATGATGGAAGTAATCCATGAATTGCCATCGGATTTTTTAGTCTATAGCGGTGATGACGGGTTAACTCTGCCGTTGTTAAGTTTGGGTGGAGTCGGAGTGGTTTCAGTCATCAGCAATATGTTTCCGAATGAAGTTGTAAAAATGGTAAAATATGGTTTAGATGGAAAATTTGATAACGCACGAAAATTACACTATGAGTTGCTTCCCTTCATAAAAGCAGCTTTTATCGAGGCTAATCCGGTACCTATTAAAGCCGCTATGGCTATGAGAGGGATGATAGAGGAAGAGTACAGAATGCCGATGTGCAAAATATCCGCCAAGGGAAGAAAATTTTTAATCGACACTCTCAACCGATTAAAATTCTATGAACAATAACTCTCAGTAATTGAAAAGGGTGTAAATGGAAAATATTAATGCAGCAATCGTAGGATATGGAAGTATAGGAAAATATACTCTTGAGGCTATTCAGCAAGCGCAAGATATTAATCTGGCGGGAATCGTAAGAAGATCAATTTCTATTTCGAATACTCCTCATGAATTAATAAACACTAAAATTGTAACGAAAATTAGTGAGTTGGAAAATGTTGATGTGGCTATTCTTTGCGTTCCAAGCAGGAAAGCTCCCAAATACGCAAACGAGATATTAGAAATGGGCATAAACACCGTGGATAGTTATGACATCCATACTAATATTTGGAATTTAAAGAAAAAGCTGGGGGCTGTCTCAATAAAAAATAATGCAGTATCAATAATTTCGGCAGGTTGGGATCCTGGTACTGATTCGGTCGTTCGGGCGATTTTTCAAGCGGCCGCACCGAAAGGATTAACTTATACAAATTTCGGACCGGGAATGAGTATGGGGCACACGACGGCAGTAAAAGCTATCCGCGGTATTAAAGACGCACTCTCATTAACAATTCCTATAGGCACGGGAATTCATAGAAGGATGGTTTATATCGAATTAGAAAAGGACTATCAATTCGATGAAGTGGCAAAGGCAATAAAAAATGATGAATATTTTATTCATGACGATACACACATCATTGCCGTAGAAAATGTAAACAATTTAAAAGACATGGGACATGGCGTAAAAATGGAACGAAGAGGAGTTTCAGGAAAAAGCCAAAATCAATTATTTGAGCTTAACATGAAGATTAATAACCCGGCACTAACAGGTCAAATATTAGTAGGTGCTGCCAGAGCATCAGTGAAACAAAAACCGGGTTGCTATACTTTAATTGAAATACCGGTAATCGACTTATTGCTAGGCGAGCAAGAAGCGCTGATTAAAAACTTAGTTTAGTGAGTTCCTCTCTATTTGGATGTGTGGAAAACATGAGAAAAGAATTATTAATATATTTTTAGTGTAGAGGGATAATACCATTGCAGAAAATACCTTGCGTAGTCCTTGGTGCAACTGGATTGGTGGGACAGGTTTTTGTCTGGATGCTGTCACATCATCCTATATTTGAGCCGCAAATTTTAATTGCCTCCGACCGGAAATCCGGGGAAAAATACAGTGATGTTGTAGATTGGATATTACCATTTCCCATTCCGGATAATTCAAAAAATACAATAATAAAAAAACTTGATATCGAATACCTAACGAAACTGGGAGTAAGATTAATATTTTCCGCCTTACCTTCCAAACTAGCAAAAACAGTCGAATCCCAATTAAGAAGTAAAGGATTTTGGGTCTTCTCGAACACAAGCGCAATGAGATACGACAGCGATGTGCCAATTTTAATACCGGAAATAAATCCTTGTTCTCTGAAGCTAATAGAAAAGCAAGGTTTCCCTAAAAAGGGGTTTGTCGTAACCAACGCAAATTGCACGACAACGGGACTGGCATTAGCATTGGCTCCGCTTATAGATACCGAAATAATAAAGATTATGGCTGCAACATACCAATCCGTATCGGGTGCGGGACGACCGGGGCTGTCCTCTGTTGACATTATGGGAAACGTGATTCCATATATCAATGGTGAAGAGCAAAAAGTTGTCAATGAATTGAAAAAAATATTAAAAATTGATGCTCAAATATTTCCAACTTGTGTTCGGGTCCCCATATTGTTCGGACATTTGGAAGTTGTATGGGTCGAATTTAACAAACCTATTGAAAAACAAATTATTCTGGAAAAATGGGAAAATTTCAAAGTAAATGGTTTGTTATCCGAGTTGCAAAGTATCCCTGAAAATCCAATATCATATGAATCCAACGAATACTTTCCTCAACCTAAGATGAGCTTCTTAGGTTCACCAGAGGGTATGCAGGTATTTATAGGACGATTAAACGTTGTACAGAATTTAGCGAGTTTCGTTTTGGTAGTAAATAACTTAATTCGAGGTTCGGCTGGCGGCTCAATCGCCAATGCAGAATTATTTTTAAAATCGTATGAAAGCGAAATATGGACAAAATTGTAGCAAAGTTTGGTGGATCAAATTTAAGATGCAAAGAAGACATTTTTAAAACAACGGAGGTAATTAAAAGATATAATTCTCCATTGATTGTGGTTATTTCAGCACTTTATGGAATAACCGATTTTTTAGCAGATGCAATAATAAAAATCAAGGATGGATTAAAAAATATAAACAATGTTATTGCCTTTCTATTAGAAACTCACCAAGAAACATTGGAAAAATATATTGATGACGAGCAGTATAAACATGAATGTTTTAAAAAATTGCGTAACGAAATCAAAATACTAGAAAAAATATTAGCGGACATTCATAATTCCGAGGAAGTACAAGATTATACTGAAGATATTGTGTTAAGCTATGGTGAAAGGCTGTCTTCTTTATTATTAGAGTTTCTTTTAAAGGACATGAAAATAAAATGCGAAAGAGTTTTACCGGAAACATTGGGTTTATATACAGATGGAGAACATGGCAACGCTACTATAGATTTTTCGATTTCGGAGAGTAAAATCCGAAGGAAATTATCTGAAGAAAAAATATATATAATTCCCGGCTTCTATGGAATATCCCACGACAATAAAATAACAACATTCGGTCGAGGTGGTAGTGATTATACTGCTGCGGCAATCGCAAGATGTATTGACGCGGATTTCGTAGATATCTGGAAAGATGTTCCGGGATTTATGAATGCAGATCCAAACGTGTTAAATTGTACAAAAGTAATCCCAAAATTAACCTATCGTGAAGCCTCCGAGATGGCATACTTTGGCGCTCATATTTTACATCCGCGAACAGTTGAACCATTGCAGGACAAAGACATACAAATCAGAATTTTTAATATTAAAGATTTTCCGGGAAAATTTTCAGCACTGACTTATATCGGAAATGACCACTACATAAACGGAGTAATAAAAGGTATTACACATACAGACGACATTGCAGTATTGCGGTTAAAAAATCCAGAAATCGGGATAAAACCTGAAATTTTATCCTACATAACAGCCACATTATGCAAATCAAAAATATATACAAAATCGGTCATTACTTCGCAAACTTCCATCAATATTTGGCTTTCAAAAAAAGATACTCAAAAAATTTATAAAATTATAGATTGTTTAGGACTATCCGAAAGCGATAAATTAGTATGCATGGACAATATATCTTTGATTGTTTTAGTAGGTGAGGGCATGATTGAAATTCCCGGCATTGCTACTCGTATTTTTAACGCCTTATCCCGACATAGAATAAATGTCCAGTTAATATCGTTGGGTGTCTCTGAAGTTGCGGGGTATTTCATTGTAAATAAAAAGGATAAAAACGAAACAATAAAAGCAATTCATAAGGAATTTTTTAGTTAATTTTCTTTTAATAATAATTGATGATCTCGTAAAAAGTGCTATATTGGATTCAGGTTGTTTGATAATAATAGTTAAAAAGAGATAGGGGCGGATGTCGCAATTGATAATATATTTAGCTTAGAGTCCTTTGCGCCTTTACGAGAGGACTTTTTCCGAACCTTCTTCAATAATTGGTAAATATGCAGCTACGAAGAGTGGCTGTCAAAGGAAGGAAACTTTTCAGAGCTATCATTTTAGATATGCAGAAAATAAATATTTTAGAAAAAGAATTATACTTGGCATCAATAGACGTAAAACGTAACGAAAGCCTGATTCCACATACTACAATGAAAGTAGGCGGAAACGCCGATCTATTTGCGGTTACGCATAATATCCAACAATTGGAGACGGCTGTCAATTCATCGTTAAAGCTCGACGTGCCCTTTTTAGTGGTTGGCAACGGCAGTAATATTATTGTTTCCGATTCGGGCTACAAGGGGTTTGTAATACTAAACAATACACACGATTATAAGATTCTGCGTGATTCCAAATCGGTAGAAAAAAATAGATGTATGGATAGCCGCTTTAAGCCTCTCGATAATGACTATTTATCCGTTTCGGCATTCCAATATTCCGATGAGGGGCGAGACGATGTCGTAATTTGCGCAGATTCAGGACTGAAAATAAATGTCCTTATGACAAAGTTGTTCAAAAAAGGAATAACTGGCTTGGAATGGTTCTCCGGCATCCCAGCGACCGTAGGTGGTGCAATTTATATGAACATACATGGCGGGTGCCACTATTTTGGCGATATAGTAGAAAAAACGCTGCTTACTTATGGCGTGAGCAAAGAAGTTGAACATGATTATTTTCGGTTTGGATACGATTGGAGTATTTTACATCAAACTGGCGAGATTGTTTTACAGGCTAATTTGCGATTAAAAAAAGGGGATGTGCAAAAAGCTAAAAAATTGGCAAACAGATGGTTGATTAAAAAATCTCAACAGCCGCAAAGATCTGCGGGGTGTATTTTTCATAATTTGACAAAGGCGGAGCAGGTACACCTAAATTTACCAACGCCATCCATTGGTTATTTAATCGACAATGTATTGAATTTAAAGGGTGTTCGATGTGGCGGAGCAATAATTTCTGAAAAACATGCCGCTTTTATTGAAAATCAAAATAATGCAAGTGCAAATGATATAATTCAGCTGATTAATCTCGTTAAGGAAAAAGCAAAGAATCAGCTCGGATTGAACTTAAAAACAGAGGTCAAATTAATAGGTAATTTTTAAAAAAGAGAGAAGAGAAATGTCAAAATTTATTATAGAAGGCGGAAATGCCCTGAATGGCGAAATAACCGTTGCGGGAAACAAAAATGCAGCTTTGCCAATTATCGCTGCCACTGTTTTGACTGATGAGCCGTGTATAATTGAAAATCTGCCCATAATTCGCGATGTGCAGGCGATGCTTGCAATTTTGGATGATCTGGGAAAGACTATAACCCAACTGAGCCCTCATAGCTATCAAATAAGCAATAGTATAAATAAAACACAACTGAACAAGGAACTTTCCGGCAGTCTAAGAGCCTCGATTCTTTATTTAGGCGCCTTGTTGGCATCGTCAGGCAAAGTCGTTATGTCGCCGCCCGGAGGCTGTGTCATTGGCCGTAGAAATATTGATTGTCACTTAGAAGTTATTTCCGCAATGGGAGCAAAATTTAAAATTGAGGATAGGCTTTATTCCGCTGAATTGACGAAACTGAAACCGGCAAGGATATTCCTCAAGGAAGCGTCGGTAACGGCAACTGAAAATGCAATGCTGCTAGCAGCCGTCACTTCAGGCGAAACAATCATAGAAAATGCCGCTTGTGAACCGCATGTGGCAGATTTAGCGGATGTGTTGGGAAAAATGGGGGCAACTGTAATCGGGGGAGGTACAAACCAGATCCATATAAAAGGTCAAAAGAAGTTGTCGGGTTTTCATCATCGTGTTATGCCCGATCATATAGAAGCCGGCACCTTTGCTATCGCCGCAGCTTGCACTCAGGGAAAAATGATTATTCATGACGCCTGCAAAAAACACCTATATATGACAATTTACTATTTAAAAAACATGGGCGTCGAGTTAAAATTTCTCAATGAAAATACACTATCAGTCAGTCCATCAAAATTAGTTCCAAATATAAAAATAATTAAGGTCGGCGTTTGGCCTGGATTCCCAACTGATTTAATGTCTCCAATGATCGTATTAGCAACTCAGGCTGAAGGAACAACTCTTTGCCATGACTGGATGTACGAATCAAGAATGTTCTTTGTAGATAAATTAATTGCAATGGGAGCGCAAATAACTCAATGCGATCCGCACAGGGTATTAGTGACGGGACCAACCAAGTTAAAAGGAAAAACTTTGAGCAGCCCTGATATTCGTGCTGGGATTGCATTGGTAATTGCAGCTCTTTCTGCCACCGGTACCGGAGAAATTGACAGAGTCGAGCTAATTGACAAAGGATATGAAAATATCGTTCTACGCCTCAATAAAGTAGGCGCGGAAATCCAAAAGGTGAACGACTGAATTTTCGCCTTATTATACCTCCAACTTATCGTTGACAGTCAAAAAAGTTAACTATATGACTGACAGGGAGTTACAACGATGTGAAAGTGTCTTGGCGCTGCATTTTACAATCTGAATGCTTCAACCATACCTAACCTGGATACTGGTTGCTGGATAAGAAAAAAAACAAGTATCAAGTATCAATTTGATTTGAATAATGATTATTTACCATGCAAAAAACTTTTACAAAAAAAAGAAATTGACTAGTATGGGACTAAGTTGTTGTTGTTATTGAGCTGTTGTTTTCATAATCCAATTCCACTGTCGAATCAAGATACAATCATGCAATAATCTGTCTCATTTCAATAAATAAACCCCCATCTGTAACGCACGGCAAATTCAATCATCTAACAGTTCAGAAGAAAAGGAGATTGAATGTGTTTTTAAAAGATGAAGATCGAAAATTTGTGAAAGACCGGCTGTCCGCAATGACTCAAAAGGTAAAGATCATTCATTTCACCCAGAGCATTGAATACAGTTATCGATAAAATTAATATCAATTGCTCTTTTACAAGTGAGACTAACCTGTTTAATTCATAAATCTTGCCACTTCCGAATCCCTTTGGGAAAAAACACTAAGGCTCTAAGAATTAATAAAATGTAGATATTGAAATATACGAAACAAATCAAAATTTATACCTTACCTTTTCATCTTTATTTTTATATTAAACATCACTTTATGTCTTGGCGTCTCGTATACTAAAAGTGTTCTTATTCATAGAGGAAGAGTTTTTAAATCTGTATCTTATTCTTTGTAATTATTACTTCTGATTTAAGAACAAGGATTAACGATTTTAGATTTTAGATGTTATCTATTCTCTCTCCTGCTCACTTTTCCCGTCCCGTAGGACCCCCTCGGGAAAGGAACTCCAGATCCCACTTTCACACTTTCTCATTGAAAATCCGGCTATTGACGGACTTTCCTTCTTGCTCGTTTGACTTTTAGCATAGTATCTTGGTGAAGGGAGTAAGGGAAATAGTGGAAATATGGAAATATGGGCAATACAGGGAATACCTCTATATCCCGAACCCTTATACCCTATACCCTTATATCCCTATACCCTTATAGTATCTTAGTGGCTATGAATAATTCCGGCTAAATCTGCGATGGTTTTTCGGATAAGATTAATTAAATTACGGCGCTTTGGAAACGAAAGACCTGCAACAAGAAACAGAACTGGTAAGCAAAGCCCAAAACGGGGATCGGCAAGCATTATCCCGGCTGGTCATAGAATATAGAAACCGTATATATCATTTGGGGCTGCGACTGACCAACAGTGAACAGGACGCCGAAGATATCCTGCAGGAAACTTTCTTGATTATGATCAAGAAAATTCATCAGTTTAAGGGAAAGTCCTCTTTCTATACCTGGCTGTACCGTATTGCTATGAATATCGGGCTGCGGAAACTGAAATCCAAGCCTCACAAATACCAGCACGTTTCAATAAACGATCCGGATATCGAAAAAATCAGTTCTACCGCCGCTTCTGAATGGCCAACTTTTGATTATGGTCAGATCAGTGAAAAACGCTTCCGTAAGAAATTGGATGAATTAGTCGAAAAAATGCCTGATAATTACCGAACCGTATTCATTCTCAGGGATCTCCACGAATTATCCACCGAAGATACCGGCAAAATTTTACAAATCACTCCATCGAATACTAAAATTCGTCTCATGCGAGCCCGCAATTATCTTAAAGAACAATTAGAAGGATTAGTCGCCGAAGAAGGTTTGATATGAAAAACCAAAGTGAACTTTATAAGAAAGTTTGTGAATATCTTGGCTGTGACCTCGATTCAACTCCCTGCAAACAGATTCAGGAATACCTGAAAGTTTGCCGCAACTGTGAGGTTTACGTCGATAAGATCAAAAAAACCGTCAATATTTATAAAGTCGCCGACAGCTGCGATCAACTTCCCGGTGACATTTGTAAAAAACTGTTTATAACACTCAACCTGAATGACTTGAATCATCCGGAAGAACTCTCCGAAAAAGACTAAAAGGTTTTCTTAAAGGCGCCGCCATGATTTCCAAAGATACCGACATTGAAGATATTGTAAATGATTATCCCGAATTAATCGGCCCCCTGAAAGACTATGGGATCGCCTGTATCATGTGTGGTGAACCGGCTTGGGGCACTCTTGAAGATATCGCCAAGTTATCTTCAAGCAATAAAAACAGAAAGAATTGAATATCGAACAAGGATTAACGATTGAAGATTTTAGAAGTAGAGTCCGAAATGAATAAACTGATATCGATTTTTGTAAAAAGTCTTGAAACAGCACAAAACAATCTGAAGCAATGAACAAATCGAAATTCCTAAATAAATCAAAAATCGTTAATCGGTGTTCTTTGTTCTTAAATCAAATAAAGGAAGTAAAAATACCAGAAGATAACAAAAGTTATATCTAATAAGGGTTTCAGTGCAAAATTGAAAGTAAATGCAAGTAATAAAAATTAATAATAAAATCATCAAAAAAGGTGCTAAATAAGCAATGAAAGTTTCACTCCATCGCGCATCGGGCGCAACATTTCTCGCCAAAGGGGACTCCAATCATTGGGTTGTTCTGGATTCAAAAAAACAGTTCGGCGGAAGCGAGGCGGCTTCCCAACCGATGGAAATGATGCTGATGGCTTTAGGCGGATGCACCGCCATGGATATTGAATCGCTGATCAATAAAATGCGAACACCGGCTGAAGAATTTCAGATCGAAATAGACGCCGAGCGCGGCGCCGAACACCCTCGCGTCTTTACTAAAATACATACGACCTTTATTTTCAAAGGCAATAATCTCAACAAGCAGAATATTGAAAAAGCAGTCCGGCTTTCCCAGGAAAAGTATTGCTCTATATCGGCAATGTTAAGCCGCGCTGTTGATATTAGCTACGATATTATTTTTAATCCCGCCGAAAAATAACCCGTTACGACCCAGATCCTTCCATCTTCAGACGTAATAGCTCCTGTCTCTCTTTTTCTATCTTGTCTTTGTTCTTGGAACGTTTTTCCAAAACATCCAATAGTTGAAGAGCTTCATTATATAATTTTTGTTTTTTAAACACCTCAACAAGAGTAAACGTGGGAACGGGTATCTTCAGTTCGATTTTGCCGCTAGTAGATTCCCGTGAATTAAAGGATATGGTATCTGCACTTTTTTTTCGACTGCTTTTCTTACGAGCCGCAGTTGGTTTTTTAGCCGTTGTTGGTTTTTTGGTGGGAGGTTTCTTGACAGTGGAAGGCGCTGTTTTTTCAGATACGGTACCCTTTGCCTCAGTAGCAGGAATTTCTTCTATTTTAGCTTCGGGGGTCTTTTTTTTTTCTTCCGGCGCTGCACCTAAATCTGGTTTTAGTCCGATTTCCTTATGGATCAAATCCATTTTCTTCTTCGGATCAATTGAATCCCTGAGCGGAACCGTAAATCTTATATCCGGTTTTGGAGTCGCTATATCAGGCGCATTGCTTTGCTCGGTTTTTTTACTATCTACTACCGGCAAGTTCCAATCTTCCTTCTGAACTTCTATCAGAGGTTTGGATTTTAATTTGCTGAACATCTCGCTTAATGCCGAAGTCGTTCCGCCGGAGACAGCTGGTGTGGGTTTCTCTAACTGTGGTTCCGGTTTAGGTTCAGCCGGTTCAACCTTCGTGATCACTTCCTCTGGAGGCTCCGGCTGCGGTTCCGGTTCGATCTCAGGTTCTAATACCGGTTCAACTTCATCCTCAATTACCGGACCAAGATGTGCTTCCTCTTCGCTTAGTTGAGGTTGGCTGGGCGCCACTGTGGGTTTTTCTGGAACGGCAATTTCCTCTTTAGCTTGCTGTTCAGCCAGGAATGGTTCCTGTTCCGCTTTCGTCTCCTCCGCTTTCACTTCAGGAACAGGCTGTGGAGAGACAGAGCGCCTTGTCACTTTGGGCAAATCGATTTTAGCCAAGGCTTCTTTATCCGCACCTTCGCTGATTTGCCCGGCTGCCGCACGAGCATTTTCATCCAGAGGATTCAATTCCGCAATTCTAATATAGCAGGTTTTCAGCACTCCGGGGCTTAATGTATCTTGCCCGATTTCAACAAGTTTGTAATAGGCTTCTAAAAAACCTGAATCCAGTGAAACGGTCTGTTTTAAATGCTCTGTAGCATTCGCAATTTCGTTTGATTTGATCTCTGCCAGCGCCAGTAGATAATAACCGTATGGAGATTTCGGATCTTTGGTTATTTCCTGTTGACACAAGTTGATCATATCATCAATCCGGTCTTCCTGCAGGTAAATCTCTGCCAGGATCGGTCCCAGCTTACTACCGTCATGCGATTCCAAATATGATTCTAAAACGGATTTATCCATCAAATCCATGGCTCTCTCCTTTAAAAAGCTACTTCTACAGTGAATTTATTATCAATTGGAATTAAATCAACTAAAAATATTTCCGTCAACCGGTTTTTATTTCAACGCTGTCTGGTATTTATCACGATGTCATCAATCCCCGATCCGAAAAACTGGTATAACCGTCACCGGCAATGATTATATGATCCAATACCGGAATATTCATAGTCTTTCCACTCTCGACCATCTGTTTTGTCAGCCGGATATCCTCGCGACTTGGTTCAGGATTTCCACTTGGATGGTTATGGATCAGAATCACCGCGGCTGCCATACCGAGTATTGCTTCCCGGAATACCTCGCGGGGCGTCACTACCGATGCATTTAAGACGCCTTCCGAAACAATAACCTCTTTTATCAGGCGATTATTGCTTGCCAGCAATAACACCATGAAGATCTCTTTTTTCAAATCCCGCAGTTTAGGACCACAAATTCGGGCAACTTCCTCGGATGTGCGTAAAATCTGATCTGGTGTTTTTGACTCCTCAATCTGCAGGCGGCGGGCAAGCTGCAACGCGGCGGCAATAGTTACCGCCTTTGTTTCTCCCAAACCTTTTATTTTCATCTGCAATATATCGTTATAGTCCATTTGAGCCAGTTTATTTAAGCCGCCTGTTTTTTGCAGCAACTCCCGGGCGACATCCAGCGCAGAATATCCACCGGCGCCGATCCGGATCAATATCGCCAGCAGCTCGGTTTCACTCAATTTCATTGGACCATACTGCATCAGTTTTTCGCGGGGTCGTTCCGATTCCGGCCAATTGGTTATCGGCATTCGGTAATATGCGGCTTCTTTTACTTTCAATGGTCTGCTCTATTTTAATTTAGGGGGTGTGATAGAATAAATTTGTCATTCATGGTGATTTATCATTATGTTATTTATTAGTTTACAATCCGACAGCTGCCGGATGTTAAGGTTATATTATCACACCCCCTTACTGTCGAGAACAAATGTCACCGGTCCGTCATTTACCAGGCTGACGTCCATCATGGCGCCAAATTTCCCGGTTGCCACGGGCAAATCTTCCCTTTTCAGGCAATCGATAAAATAGTGATACAGCGCTTCACCTTTAGCGGGAGAAGCGGCATTAATATAACTTGGTCGCCGACCTTTGCGCCAATCACCGCAAAGTGTAAACTGTGATATGACCAGAACGCTTCCTGCTACATCCTTTACCGACAAGTTCATTTTTCCAAATTCATCATTAAAAATTCTCAAACCGGCAATCTTTGCCGCCAGGAAGTCCGCATCCGGTTCTCCATCTTCCCGAAAAACACCTAATAAAATTACGAGTCCGTGATCAATTTTACCGATAGTGCTTCCATCAACCGATACCGAGGCGTTTTTACTTCGCTGTATTACCGCAATCATCCTTCCACCCAGACATTTTCTTCACCAAATTGCTTCTGTAAAGCGGAAATAAATTTCTTCTTTGGACTGACTTTGCAGGAGCTGCTGCGAATTACTTTTTCATTATCTTCTTTATCAAAGAGATGCAAAATAAAAAAACAATCACCGGGATATTTTTCGGCTAATTCTTTTAAGTCATCTATTTTATCTTCACCAATCTGATCAATATTGAGCCGGACATGGATCTTTTTGGACTTCTTGTCCATATATCCTTCAAGTGGACAAATTTCCTCGGCAATAATTTTACCGCTATCACCGCCACGGCTGCTGACTTTTCCATGAACGAAAACCGGGTTATCAATTTTAATAAATTCATTGTACTTCTCGAATATATCAGCAAAAGCCAGCATCTCTACGGTCCCGTTAAGGCTTTCTAATTTAATAAACGCCATAAGCCGGTTTTTTCGATCATAAAGTTTCCGAATGCCGGCAATTAAGCCGCCCAGATGAATAGGAGCTTTATCGAGGTTTTCGAGAGGTTCCGTAAAATCATAATTTGAAAACGATTCAATCTCCGTCTTGTATTGCAGCAAAGGATGACCGGACAGGTACATTCCCACAACTTCTTTTTCACGTGTCCAGCGTTCATTATCATCCCAGGGCGTAATATCGGGCAATTTAGGTTCCTGTATCACCGAAACTGAATTACCGGGCTCCAGATCAAAGAGACTAACCTGCTTCGCATTCTTTTCTTTCTGAAAACTATGAGCGTATTGTATCGCAACATCGATCGCCGCAAACTTTTGGGCGCGACTTCCTTCCAGATCATCCATTGCTCCGGATATTACCAGACTTTCCAGAGCTTTGCGGTTAACACACTTTAAGTCCAGCGCACTGACAAACTGAAATAATGTTTTGAAAGGACCTTTTTCCTTGCGGGTTTCTACTATACCTTCCGCTGCGCGTCCGCCGACATTTTTAATGGCATTCAATCCGTAACGAATACCGCCGTCTTCCGGTGTGAAATTCACCTCGCTGCAATTAACTCTGGGTTGAAGTATATCAGAATCCATGCTTCGGACTTCATTGGACAAAATGACTACCCGTGCGGTGTTGCCCATTTCACTGGTTAGGTTCGCCGCCATGAATTCTGCCGGATAATGGACTTTCAGATATCCGACTCGATACGCCAGAACAGCATAAGCCGCGGCATGACTTTTATTAAAACCGTAGCTGGCAAATTTCTCGATCAGTGCATAAATCTTTTTGGCAAGATCTGCGGATATTCCCTTTTGTGCGGCGCCTTCGATGAATTCCCTTTTCAATTCATTCATGGTGCTTTTTTGCTTTTTCCCCATGGCGCGGCGCATCAGATCGGCTTTTGCCAGCGAAAAGCCACCAATAACACTAACGATCCGCATAACCTGTTCCTGATAGACAATAATGCCGTATGTATCCTTTAAAACAGGCTCCAGTGACGGATGAGGATAGGTAATTTTCTTTTTACCCTGTTTCCGAGAAATAAAATCATCGATCATATCCATCGGGCCCGGACGGTAGAGGGCATTCATAGCTATCAAATCATCGATACTCGAAGGCTTTAATTTTTTTAGATAATCCCGCATTCCGGCTGATTCAAACTGAAATATCCCGATCGTGCGCCCCTCTCCGAACAATTCCAGTGTTAGGGGATCTTTCTCCGGAATCGTTTCTAATTCCAGATCAATTCCTTTGGCGCGAAGCATTATCAATGTATTATCAATCACAGTCAGGTTGCGCAGCCCGAGAAAATCCACTTTCAATAAGCCGATTTGATCAACGCTTTTCATATCGTACTGGGTGGTAACATCGCCGCTTGTTGACTTAAACAGCGGCACATAATCGGTCAAATCGCCCGGCGCAATGACCACTCCGGCTGCATGAGTGGAGGAATGGCGGTTCATACCTTCGAGAACAAGAGATATCTCAAAGAGTTTTTTATGCTCTTCATCTAATTCGGAGGCGTCTTTTAATTCACGGCTTTGTTCAAGGGAGTCTTTTAAATTGACATTTGGTCCTTCCGGTATGAGCTTCGCGATACGATCTACTTCCGGAAGCGGCATGCTCATTACCCGTCCAACGTCTCTGATTACGGCGCGGGCTTTCATTTTTCCGAACGTTATGATCTGGGTTACGCTTTTTTCACCGTATTTTTCTTTGATGTAATCAATCACAAGTCCACGCTTTTCGTCACAAAAATCGATGTCGATATCGGGCATGGATATTCGGTCAGGATTTAGAAACCGCTCAAAAATTAAATTGAACTTCAATGGATCAATGTCTGTAATTCCCAGCGCATACGCCACAATACTACCGGCGGCTGAACCACGTCCCGGTCCGACCGGGATACCGGAAGTCTTCGCAAAATGGACAAAATCCTGCACGATTAAAAAGTACCCGGCATAACCCATTTTTCCGATGACACTCAGTTCATAGTCCGACCGTTCTCTGATTTCGTTTGTAACATCCGGATAGCGTTTTTGTAATCCATGGTAAACCAGCTCTGACAGATATTCATCGGCGGTAATTTTCTTTTCACTTTCCGGAATCGGGAAATTGGGCAAGTAATGTTTTCCGACATCCAGTTCAAGATCACATTGTTCGGCAATTTTAACAGTGTTTTCAATGACTTCGGGATCGTCGGGAAACAGCTCGCACATTTCGTCATAGGATTTGATCCAGTATTCATGTGGTTCATATCTTAACCGGTCGGGATCACGTAATTCTTTCCCCATCCCAAGACAAAAATGGGCGTCATGGGCTTCCCAATGTTCCGCCCGCGCATAGTGCGAATCGTTGGTGGCAATTCGTGGCAGACCGGTTTCTTCGGACAGCTTCCTGGAAATCGAGTACCAGCGCTCCTCTTCCTTCAGAAAATGATTTTGCACCTCGAGGTAGAAGCGATCCTGAAAAATTTCGGCGTATTCCAGGGCTGCCTGTTTGGCTTTGTCGTAATCACCCTTTAATGCCAGATTCTGCACTTTGCCCTTAATACAGGCTGTTGTGGCAATCAGACCCTTATTATATTTGATCAATAATTCCTTATCGACTCGCGGTCGGTAGTAAAACCCCTCGAGATAACCATGGCTTACCATTTTTATCAGGTTTTTATACCCTTGTAAATTCTGAGCCAGTAACACCATGTGATGATATCCGAAACCACCATGATTTTTTGGCTTTTTATCAAAACGGTCTTTTTCGGCGACATAGACCTCACAGCCGAGAATCGGTTTGATGCCGTACTTCCGGGCTGCGGTATAAAAGGTAATAGCGCTGAACATGTTGCCGTGCTCCGTTAATGCAACAGCCGGCATTTCGAGTTCTTTGATACGCTTCAACATACCATCAATTGTCTGAGCGCCATCCAATAGACTGTAGTCTGAGTGATTATGCAGATGAATGAATGTTGACATCTAAAACCTTCCTAAAAAAATCGCCAGTAATCCGAAAAATATATCGCCCTTTAAGAATGATGATAACCGGGCGCAATTTTTCGCCGAATTATCACTATGCAATGAATATAAGAAATAAATCAGCGGAATTTCCACAGCAATTATCAATGTCAGCAAATAATATTTACCATAAATATTCAACATATAAGGGACTAAGCATCCTAACATCAGTACAAATGTAAACAGGTAAACCATTCTTCTGGCAATATCGATTCCATATCTCAACGGTAGCGTTCGGGCGCCCTGTGCGCTATCTCCTTCGACATCCTGCATGTCTTTGACAATCTCCCGGATCAGATTGAATCCGAAAGCAAGAATAAATGGAGGGACTCCTTTGCGAATATCTCCATAAACACTGGCTGCGAACAGAAATGTCATCCCCAGAATGAAGCTGACTACAGCATTGCCCAATAACGGTCTCATTTTAAAAAACATACTGTAGGTGATTAAAAATAAAAGAGCTGTGACTAAAATAATTACCAGTTCAAGCGAGCGCAGGGGAATTGCCCAGAGTGTGCCAATTACAAACAACACAATTGAAAATAGCAGGGCGTTTCTTTTGGAAATCAGTCCCTGGGGTATCGGGCGACCCGGTCGATTGATCTTATCGATCTCCGCATCATAAAAATCATTCAAAGCATTCCCGGCGCCGGTATATGACCAAACAATGCCAACCGCCAGCAAAAGAACGGTCCAATCGGGAAATTGGTTCATCAGCGTCCCGGCAACGAGCAAAGCTATCGCACCCTGAAATAAATTCAGGGGACGCATCATACGGATATATGCATATAATGTTTTCATTTGTTCAAGCGCGCCAAAACCCCGCGACTTTGTCCAAGATAGTCTTTGATAACTTCAAAATTTTCAAGTCCATTTTCTTTTAATACAAGGATTACATCTTTTTCCTGGTACGTCCCGCCAATCTCAACGGCCAGGACGCCATCAGCTGTAAGATGCCTGGTCGCTAATTGACTCAACCGCCTGTAAAATATCAGAGAATCCCCATTAGGTTTGAGAGCGATTTTCGGTTCATACTTTTTCACGGTATCCGGCAGATTATCCCAGTACTCGCCGTCAACATAAGGCGGATTGGATACAATAATATTAAATCGTCCCGTATCGGGAAAATCCTTCAGGATATCTTTTTCCACAAAACGTATCCGGTCGCTAACTTTATTCAGCTCGGCATTCTGTTTCGCCAGATCGAGGGCTTTATGACTAATATCAAGAGCAAGAACCGAACATTTTTGACAAGCCGCGGCAATGGATACGGCAATACACCCCGAACCGGTTCCCACATCAAGCACTTGTGGATTACTGTTTCGGTCTTGTGTCAGGATATACAGCACTTTTTCGACAATAATTTCTGTCTCGGGACGGGGGATCAGCGCTTTGCGATTTACCCGGATTTTATACCCCATGAACTCAGTGTAACCCAATATATACTGAAGCGGTTTGCCGGTTATTCGTTCTACCAGAATTTTCTTAAACTTCGATAATTCTTCGGCGCTTAGCAGTCGCTCATGATTCAGATAAATATCAATCCTGGAGCAATTCAGAACATCTCTCAACATCCATTCCACCTCTACCTGAGGAGATTCGACGCCTTTGTTAAAAAGGAAATCTTTCGACCATTTTAACACATCAACAATACGCCAGGTTTGGGGAGTAGAAGTATCCATATGACAAGTGAAATTTAACCGGGATTTCCCGGAGTTCAAGGAATATTATGATTTATCAAAAATATAATGAGAATTTTCGAGATCAAGACCCTGCAGACGAATGTTGTAACATATCCATGTTATGCGCGATTTTAGCGGCATCGATGAGTTCGTCCAAATCCCCTGCCATGACAGAATCCAGTTTATAAAGTGTCAGGCTGATGCGATGATCTGTAACTCTGCCTTGTGGGAAATTATAAGTTTTGATTTTCGCGCTGCGATCGCCGGTACTCACCATGGATCTTCGTTGCGCTGCAATTTCGGCTTCCTGCTCTGACTGCTTGTTCGCCAATAACCGGCTGCGTAAAATTTTCAGAGCTTTGGCTTTATTTTTATGCTGGGATTTCTCATCCTGACATGTTACAACCAGATTAGTCGGTAAATGGGTAATCCGGATGGCTGATTCAACCTTGTTCACATGTTGTCCGCCGGCGCCGCTGGCGCGATAAGTATCGATCCGAAGTTCTGACGGATCAATATTGACATCAACGTCTTCAGCTTCAGGTAACACTGCTACCGTAGCTGCCGATGTATGGATTCTGCCGGATGTTTCGGTAACAGGAACGCGCTGAACCCTGTGCACTCCCGATTCAAATTTTATCGTTCCGTAAACATTATTTCCGCTTAGTGAAAAGATTACCTCTTTGAATCCGCCGATTCCTGTTGTATTACCGGACAGATCTTCAACTTTCCAGTTTTTCCGCTCAGCGTATTTGACATACATACGGTAAAGATCGGCGGCAAAGATTGCGGCTTCATCTCCGCCTGTACCCGCACGTATTTCAACAATGGCATTTTTATCGTCATTTGGATCTTTCGGGATCAATAATATTTTTAATTCTTCCTGGAGCTGCTCTTCCCGGCTGCGGAGATCATTGATCTCTTCATTGACCAGCTCCTTTAATTCGGCATCGGATCCTTTGAGAATCTCAAGATCTTCTTCGATATTATTAACGATCTTAAGATACTC
The DNA here is from genome assembly GCA_030603165.1 of Fidelibacterota bacterium. Classification (GTDB taxonomy): domain Bacteria; phylum Fidelibacterota; class UBA2242; order UBA2242; family UBA2242; genus UBA9312. Next base: position 10,863 of record JAUVYH010000015.1, on the reverse strand, counting down.
CTTCGACTTTTCCACGATAGGAAGAAGATTTTTATGTTCCTTGCTTAGTTTCCGATAATTATTCTGATCGGTCAGCACCTCGGGATTCGAAAGTTCCCGGGAAATGTCATCGAACCGTTTCTGAATCTCGCGTAGTTTCTCTTTCATATAAATATTTGTTATTCAACCGCTTCTGCAATGAAGGTTTGCCCAACATACTCCGAATATTTTTCGCCAAAGGCTGTTTTAAGAGCAATTATTGCAACTTCAAGTTGTTCGTCGCTCGGAGCTTTGGTGGTAATACGCTGAAGCCATAGCCCCGGCGCCGACAACCATTGTCCCCACCACTTTTTCTGGTTCCGGGCGGTTAATTTTAAAAATTCATATCCAACTCCGGCTACGAGCGGCATCAGGAGCAGATGAAACACTAATCGCAAAGACAAGGTGATTTTCCCGATAATCAGAATAATAACCGTGTCAATTAAAGCAAACATTAAAATTGACGATAACAGTACGATAAAAATAAAACTGGTCCCGCAGCGGGGATGAAATGTTGTAAAGGAGCGGCTATTATCCACAGTAAGCGCTTTACCGCTTTCAAATGTATATACGATTTTATGTTCAGCCCCATGGTATTGAAACAGGCGCTGTACATCTTTCATCAGGGATATAAGCCATAGATAAACAAGAAAGAAACCAATGCGCCATAATCCGGCGACAATATTAAATACAAGAGCGTTGCGTTCGATACTCAATAATTCCGTCGTAATGTACAGCGGCAAAAACCCAAATAACGCCATCCCAAGCGCGAGAGCAAATATCATCATTAAAGCAGAGAGAAATTTATTCTGTTTTTTAGGTTTTTTACCCTGAGCCTCTTCTTCGGCTTGAATAGCAATATCAGCCGAGAACTGAAGTGTACTTAGACCAATTTTCAACGACTCAAAAAGAGATACGATACCACGAAAAACCGGCTTCTTTAACAAGGAAACTTTTTCCGTAACCGATGTAAAGTCGGTCAGTTTTGTTTCAATTGTTCCGTCCGGTTTGCGAACAGCGGTAGCATAGGCGCCAGGCGCTCGCATCATTACACCTTCAATCACTGCCTGCCCGCCGACTAAAATCTTTTTTCCCATAAGTATACAAAAAAACAGCGACCCCTTCCTCAGAAAGAAGACGTCGCTATATTTTATGAAGTTGCTAACCCTTATTACTGGTTCTGTTGTACTTGCGGTTAAATTTCTCGATGCGTCCGGCTGAGTCGATCAGTTTTTGTTTGCCAGTGAAAAACGGATGACACGCCGAGCAAATTTCGATCTTCTGGTCACCACCGGTTGAGCGTGTTTCAAAAGTACTCCCGCAAGCACAGGTTACAATACATTTTTCATATTTTGGATGAATCTTCGGTTTCATTATTTGATCCTTCATTCTAACGTCATGGTTGCATAAAGCGTGCAAATATACAATGTTGATGCCCTTAAAATCAAGAGAATAAAACGGACTTAAATTGTTAAATTCACTCTACTGGTTCATGGATTTTAGAAATTCACGGTTACTTTTAACCCGCTTCATCCGTTCAAGCAGAAATTCCATAGCTTCAACCGGATTCATTTCACTAAGAAGTTTTCGCAATACCCAGACGCGCGCCAGTTCGGCGGATGACAGCAACAACTCTTCCTTACGCGTGCCGGATCTATTCACATCAATGGACGGAAAAACACGGCGGTCACTAAGACGGCGCTCCAGAACCAGTTCCATATTGCCGGTTCCCTTGAATTCTTCAAAAATCACGTCGTCCATACGACTACCGGTATCGACTAATGCCGTGGCGATAATTGTCAGACTGCCTCCGTTTTCAATATTTCTGGCAGATCCGAAAAAACGCTTTGGACGGTGCAGTGCATTTGCATCAATACCACCCGAAAGGATTTTACCACTATGAGGAACAACAGCATTGTGTGCTCTTGCCAACCTGGTAATACTATCAAGCAGGATCACAACATGGAGTCCCAGTTCAACCATTCGTTTTGCTTTTTCCAAAACCATACTTGCAACCTGAACATGTCGCTCCGGCGGTTCATCAAAAGTAGAACTGACGACCTCGGCTTTTACGGACCGCTCCATATCTGTCACCTCTTCAGGACGCTCATCAATCAACAGAACAAACAGAATTATCTCGGGATGGTTTGTGGTAATGCTGTTGGCAATCTGTTGCAGTAACATAGTCTTACCGGTCTTTGGTTGAGCGACAATCAACCCTCTCTGTCCCTTGCCAATCGGACATAATAAATCCATAACGCGCATAGACAGGTTCTTGCTGTTCGTTTCCAATTGAACACGGCTTTCCGGGTAGAGCGGCGTCAGACCATCAAAGGATTTTTTTGATTTCACCGTTTCCGGGTCCATCATATTTACAGCATCAACCCGAAGCAGAGCAAAGAAACGCTCATTATCTTTCGGTGGACGGATCTGACCGGATACAACATGACCGGTTCGCAACCCAAATCGTTTTATCTGGGAGGGGGAAATATAGACGTCATCCGGACCAGGCATATAGCTTAATTCTTCTGACCGTAAAAACCCATATCCTTCATCCATAACCTGCAACACACCCTGTGAGAATATTCGCCCGTCTTTTTTAGCGCTTGCCTCAAGAATTTTATAGATCAAATCTAATTTTTTAAGACCCGTATGTTCCGGAATCTCCAGTTTGACCGCTATATCGGTCAGCTCTTTAATCTTCATAGATTGAAGAGACGTAATCGTCAGTTCTTTCTCCATTATTAATTCCTTAATATTAATAGAATATATTCAAAAAGTTATTTCACGGTTGGGAGGTCTAAAAAGGCAGTTCGGTAATTACACCCGGGAAATTAAAATATAAATACCATTTTGTCAAACATTTATTTTAAAAAATTCATACACTGCCGGCGCAATATAATGACTCCCGAGGATTAACAGGTTGTCATCTGCACTCAGCGAACTCACGACCCCGGGCAGCAAATCCTCAAAACATTTATTTACAACAATATTATCCGGTGGGAACGATTTCTCTAATTCCTTCGCTAACTTAGCGGCAGGCGCCGATTTGCCGTTGGGTATTTCCGATACATATATATAATCAGCCCGGCGCTCCAGAATACTGCCAAGCGAGCTAATGGTTTTTCGCTGTCCCAGGGTCAATAATATTTTAATTTTCCGATCTGGCATTACTTTCTCCATGGTAGAGGCGACCTGGCGAATACCGTGTAGATTATGACCGACGTCATAAAGAACAAGCGGCGTCCTGGAAAGTATTTCCAGCCTGCCGTGCCAGTGAGTTGCTTTTATCCCTTTTTGAATAGCTTCGGGTGGAATCCTGAAGCCGGGAATCAATCGGACCGCCGACACCGCCGTTTGTAGGTTGGATACTTGATGGTCCCCAATTAGCGGCAATGTTACACTGTTCAGCCTTAATCCGTCACACTTAATATTTACTTCCTGTCCATCAATTTGCCGATCCACGCCGGAGACACGGCAGAGATCAGGCGCATAATGAAAAACTGCAGATTTGTCCCTTGCATAATTTTTTAAAATCTGCTTGACTCCCGGGCGTTGTCTCGCTGCCAGGCAAGGAACGCCTGTTTTTATTATTCCCGCCTTTTCCCGTGTAATCTTAGCTAAAGTATTACCTAAAAATTCCTCATGGTCTTTTCCAATTGGTGTGATAACCGATAAAAGCGGTGTAACAACATTGGTAGCATCAAATCGCCCGCCCAAGCCCGTTTCTAAAACGGCAATATCCACATTTCGCCGATTGAAGTGATCGAATGCCATAGCGGTCGTGGTTTCGAAAAAGGTCGTGTCGATCTCATCGATCAATGGTCTGTGATTATGAAGAAAACTTAATATTTCCTCATCGCTGATCTTTTCATTGTCAACGCGTATCCGTTCATTGAATCTAATCAGGTGAGGCGATGTGTACAGTCCTACTTTGTATCCCGCAGCCTGAAGAACAGAGGCAATAATAGCGCAAGTAGAACCTTTTCCGTTTGTTCCGGCAACGTGAATGGTTCGGATTCTCTTCTCAGGGTTGCCGATTCGATCGAGAAATATCAAGACCCGCTTTAAACCGGGTTTGATCCCTTTCCCGTCTAACGCATATAGATATTGTAAATCCTTATGGATGTTTGATTCAATTAGTTTGGGCTCCATCAGCTGTGATCATCAAGCGCAATGCGGTGGACATTCATAAGCGGTTGTCCAAGCAGGCGCCGGGCGATTTCTTCAAATTTCCGGGGGAAATCACTGACATAAAAAAGGTGCTCCGGATCAGTTTTCGCGTCATTTAGCAAGTAATGTGATTCCAGGGTTTCACGAACTTTCACGGCTGTTTCTATTGCACTGTCAATGATCTGAACATTACCATCGACTATTTTTTTAATTGTATCTTTAATAATCGGGTAATGCGTGCATCCCAGAATCAAGCTATCTATCCTGTTTTGCATAAGAGGATTGAGATATATGCGGGCGACCTGCTCCGTAACCGGCGATTCAATCCAGCCCTCTTCCACGAGCGGAACAAACAACGGGCACGCCTGTGAAAACACGGAGACATTCTTTTCCAACGTCTTTAATATTGTCTCATATTTCCCGGCAGATATTGTCGCCGTGGTGCCGATGATCCCGATACGCCGGCTTACACTTTCGCGCAACGCCGCCCGGGCTCCCGGTTCAATGACATCAATTACGGGAACAATGCCGGATTCTTTTACCTGATCGAGCGCCACACTGGACGCCGTGTTACATGCCACTACAATTAATTTGACACCCTGACTCTGTAAAAAACCGGCTATCTGTTGCGAAAACTTCTGAATTGTCAATGTGCTTTTACTACCATACGGCACCCGGGCTGTGTCACCGAAGTAAATTATTGATTCGCCCGGAAGGTGTTTCATCAATTGGTTGACGACTGTTAATCCACCAAGACCGGAATCAAATACACCAATCGGTCGTTTTTGTAAACCATTAATTTTGGGTGACGGATTTATCACACACCTCCTTGAATTCTAAAATACTTCTATATATCGCTTCGGCGATCTTTTGACGATGTTTACTGCTATTTAATTTTTTCGCTTCCGCCTTATTGGAATTAAATCCAAGCTCGCAGAGCAGCTTCGGCATATCGGCGTCCACTAACACATAAAATCCCGCCTGTTTGACACCGCGGTTTTTCTGTTTAACACGCTCCGTAAAATTCCTCGATAAGATCCCTGCTAACAATTCGCTGTCCCGCATATTAATAGAATGAACCATGTTCGCCAATATATTTGTAATATCATCATAACCCTGGTATTTAACCTTGTCTTCCGGCTCCTCCATTTGAATAACCGCGTTTTCAGCTTCTGCAACTCTAATCGCATCTTCGGATCTTCCGGGACGCAGCAGGTAGATTTCCATTCCATTTGCAGTGTGATTATTTGCAAGACCGTTGACATGCAAACTTATAAAGAGCTTACCGCCGGATTTATTGGCAATTTCCGGTCGTTTCCATAAGGGAATAAACACATCGGTCTTTCTGGTATAAACCACTTTCAGGTTTTTCTTTTTTTTCAGGAGCCGTCCAACCCTCAGGGCAACATCCAGCACAATATCTTTTTCATGCATGTAGCCCCATCTGCCCGGAGTCCCGGGATCTTTCCCGCCATGCCCGGGATCCAGAACGATAGTGTCTATAATCCAGGCTGTTTTTGCTTCCTCGATTTTGCGTTTAATATCTCTGTTCAACGGCAAAAAGAGAGACACCAGAATGCTGCCGCTGCGAAGATCGTAATGCACATCGGCAGATTTGAACTGGCGATTCAAGCGAAAGCCCAACTGAACCGAAGACCCCGTAGCAATCGCTTCCACCATTTGAAAGGCATTAGTGGGATTTACGGATGACAGCGCAAGGGAATCGCATTCCGCTCCATATATAGTCAGATAAAACCAATCTTTTCCTTTAAAAAACGTCGAAAAATCGGAATCCTTAAATGTCCCCTCTGCAGCGATCCGAACCGTAACGCCGTTGGCTTTTTCATCATAACGAATCCCGGTTAAATTGACATTTTCAGAACGTATCCTGCCGGGTTGCGCCGCAACAGTGGCGGCATGAACAACAGTATTTTCCTTTATGTAATATGGTTCAACGCTCGTTGTCACGGAATACTGTAGCGATGGAATTGTATTTTGCCTGACGAGTTCTAAAAAGGATGTTGCCGGGACATAGACGTCTTCATCAATTAGCAAAGCCGGTCCGGTCATCTGAAATACCTGGGCGTCGAACATTATAAATGAGTTATTAACCGTAATTTTGATCTTTTTTTGTGTAAAAAACAGGACGATCTTGCCGCTCTCTTTTCGATAATATGTCCGAACATTAAAGGCTTTGGCAAAATTCCGTGCGGAAACATATTTTGCCTCATCAATCGTTAAAACCTTAATCTTGCAGTCTTTATCCGGCGGTGGCGGAGATGAAACCATCAGGCGCTCGGATAAAGCGCCGAAAACCAGGGCGTGTAGCATTAAGAATATGGTAATTAATTTAATCTTCATAGAAACCGGCAGGAAATTACGAACTCCCCGGTCATAAATCAACCAACATCTGAAATTCTATGATAGCTGTCCTTTGAAAATGCTTATCCGCAATACCTCGTTTTGTCTGTATCTTAGCGGTCGTTATCCATACAAACGAGTCACTAATTTCCTTTTGCAATGTCAAAAACCAGCGGTATCCGGTTCCATTTAAGGATACCATATTAAACCGCAAGGGCGTTCCCGGTTCGTATAAATAGACCCGGGAGCCAAAAGCAGTCGCATAAAAATGAGTTGCTCCTGCGGTCAATTTCATTTTTCGGGGTGATTTGATTGTCAAATAAACGCTAACTGCCATGCCGGTATTTTTATCAGCGCCTGTTTGTAATTTTACAACTGTGCTTCTCATCGAAACCGATAATTCATCCAAAATATTATATCGAGCCGAGAGCGATAATTGATTCTTAAGAATATTCTCGAATGCAGATTGGTTGATCGATCGACGTTTATAACGAAAATCCAAAAAGTGACGCCCGCGCCACCGACGGTGAAGTGATATCAAAGCATCTGTTCCTCGCGGGGGATCGACGCCCGGCTCCATTGAACGGTTTTTAGCAAAAAAATCGATGTATGCCCCTACTCGATAGTTTCTGTTCAGTTTGCCCTGTATGCTCAGATATAGAGCTCTTTCATTGGCGGTCGTGCCCGAATATTCTTTCATTACAGAAGACAGAGGTGTAAAAAACCAATCGGAAAAATAGCGAATCTGGATACCGACCTTGTATCCTGCCTGTCTGAAAATAAAGCCCTGAACGAACGCATGCTCTTTGGAGCACAATAAAGCGTACTCACCGGAAAACATCCAGCTGCCTACCGTGAACTTATTATAAACCGAGAGCCCTGCCTGTCTGGAATTCCTACTGAATTTTGCAACGGGGTGTGAATATTGCGACTGATAAAATAAAACGCCCCCTTGATTATCTGCTTTTGAGTACAAAACTCCACCACAAATCGTCCTTTCCGAAAGGGCGTCCTTTCCAGCTATTTCGGCATCAGTAACATGACTTCCGCTTTTTCGAAATGATTCAACCACAGAATCCTTGATCGTTGCATCGAGTTTACGATAAGATACCAGAGAATACATGGTAATATTTCTAAGACGACAGGTAAGGTTGACGCCATGTAAATATCGGTTCTCATCCGATCCCATATATACTCCTAAACGCTGGGAGCGGGGTAAAATATTGCCTATAACATTGGCGCTTTTTCCCGCCATGCCGCTCATGGAAAAAAGCAATCCGTGCCCCCAATTAAAACGAAAAGATGCCGCCGATATCTCCAGCCGATCCTGCAATAGCGGCGTTTTCAGGCAAACGTTGCGATAATCCCAGACAGCCCGTTCGTCATAATCTCTTTCTGCGACAATTCCTATCATACCACCATTGTTGTTTACTATTTTTCCCCTTAGCAGGTTTTTGTGTATGTCTGTATTCTGATCCGTTTTTAACGAGAAAAAATTCATGGCGGATATTTTATGTTGTGAACGTTTTCCCGATATTTCAAAAAAGAACTCAATCAATTCCATCTCTTCGTCTTTTAGCCGGGCTTCTTTCTGAAAATCACTCCGGTTTTCCGTCTGGATATTCCGGTTTTTAAATATAATCATCTTTTCTTTTATGTGGTCATTCAGAGGCAGGGTTTCAATATCCGTAATATTACATCGGTCCCACTGCAGCGGGTTGATGACAAATTGTTCCAGGTAAGATTCCAGATCACTCTCCGGGATATTTTCCATATCCAGATAAAGAGTCAGCAATTCCGAGGGTATAGCACCGCCAATCAACAGAGCTGTCTGGCATAACACAATTACCAGAAGAACTGTCTTCTTTATCAATAACATATTCCGAACCCGCAATAAATAGTATAGGGAAGCACCAAATGATGAAGAAAAGCTGCGTCAAAGCGGAATTGTTTCCAATGAAGTGTCAGACCGCCCGAAAACCGGTCTGGATTCAACTGGGCGCCTGCCATCAAATCCAAACACGATAGTGTTTTAATGCGCACACCAGTACGCGTCGAAAAGGGAAACTCGGTGTCTTTAAACAACTCCAAACACCAGTCAATTCTTGGGTGGGGCGTATAGCTTAATCCGGCTGAAAAACATTCCGGCAAACGGTTTGACCGATCATATAACGAAGGACTATTTACATTCTGAAACAAGACGGCAAATTGCATCTGCTCGCTTATATAACATTTAGCTCCTATGGTCAATCCCAACGTTCCATCACTGTCATAACCGCTTATAGCAATATGATAATAATTAAGTGAGACGCCTACTGCCAGGACATTTATAATACGGCGCGCATGATTGAATACTATTGTTTTTTCCTGATAAACAGGGTTCCCAAAACTTCGCAGAACCGCTCCGTAACTTCTCTTTCTACTAGACGTCCAGCCAGCCTGTACTTCATAGTAATCAAGCCCTTTAATGCTAAAAATTCTCGAATAGTCAAACCGCAAATATTTCCCGACAGCCTCAGTTTGAGCCGCCGGATTCAGGGAATAAGGATACAGCGAAATAACATTACCAAGCGCAATAGACGATGGATTGACCGTCTGGAGCTCAAACGCAGCAAATCCGGTCGTAACTAGAAGGCATCCTATTATCATGGTTTTTTTTATCATTATGGGAGCACGCTCCTTTTAAAATTGCACCATGTCTGCTTATATAACCTGCGGACGAACAGGACTGCAAATAAACAGAATCCCTGTTGTCTCGCTTTATTTTAATTTATGTGACACTTCAGACAGGTTGACAAATCAAACTATCTGAAGTATCGTGTTTCTCAATTATTTTTTCTTTTTTTTAACTTTTTTATCGATAGCATTTTTACGCTCACTGCGCGGCACAAACGTGTTGAGTTTCTCTCTGACGATCAGGGGATGATCGCGATTGTGCAAACAAAGGATACCTTCAATCATGAATTCTTTCATCATAATCTCTTCATCTGAGCGGCGTTTAAGCTTTCCGCCAATAGGAATAAAAAGCAGATTTGCCAGGAGCAAACCATAAAAAGTGGTCAGAAGCGCCAGCCCCATTCCACCAAGCAGATCCTTAAACTGAGTAGCTACATCAAACTCAAAGGAACTTGCCACGGCATCGACACCGGAGCTTGCTCCTCCGGTAAAATTTTTCATCATGACAATTAAGCCGACGATCGTTCCCACCATACCAAATGCCGGCGCATAAGTTCCCATGTAAAAGAATATTTCCTGTCCAATAGTATGGCGTTTTTGCATGTTGGACAGTTCCAGATTAAGATAATTGCGAAGCCTGACCTGGTCTTTTTCATTGATTGCCAATTCAATGCCGCTACGCATGAAATGATCATCAATTTTATTCAAATCGCTTTCTAATGAGATTAGACTCTGCTTGCGGGCTTTCCCGGAAAGCTCGGTAAACTTGTCAATGATCTTCTGATAACCGCTATTTGTGCGTTTAAATGCGTTTTTAACAACTCCGAAAACACCCAGGAGATTTTTTAAAGGATAATTAACAAAGGTAGCTGCAAGTGTGCCTCCCAGCACAAGCGCCAGCGCCGGTACATTCCAAAAATATTCTCCGGTACCGCCCTTTGCCGTAATCGAAAAAATGACTAATCCTATTCCGGTTGCTAATCCTATCAGAGTGGCGACATCCATAAGCGATCCTTATATGATTTCAATATAAACATAAACCATTGCTAAAAATTAATACTTTTCTCCAATAAAGCAATATTAATTTTTTATCGGACGTTCAATGACTCGGAATACTTTTTCGCCCTTTTTTGCCATTCGGTAGCGTTCACGGGCTAGTTTTTCAATATAATCCAGGTCGTTTTCAAGCCGGGGTATCTCAGCAACAAGAGAATCCCGTTCGGTTTTAAGTTGTTCGATATGTGACTGAATCTGACTTTTTTGTCTGTTTAACAAGTAAATCTGGTAAAGTCCATAATCGCCGATTACAAAGAAAATAATAAATACGGTTATAAGAGACAGAACACCCAGAATCCAGTATAAATTCCTGATATTAGATGCATCAGGATATTTTTTATACCGGACTCTGGATGTTTTTTTAGCCATTATTTTAGGGCATTCAGCCCCTGGAAAATTGCTTCGTCTTCCATTTCTTCCTCTATCCGCAATAACCGGTTGTATTTGCAGATACGGTCTGTCCGGCAGGCGGAACCGGTTTTGATCTGTCCGGCATTAACAGCAACAGAAAGATCAGCGATGGTAGTGTCTTCTGTTTCTCCGGAACGATGGGAAATAACAGTAGTAAATCCACTCCGG
>JAUVYH010000201.1 GCA_030603165.1 Fidelibacterota bacterium | reverse complement strand
TTCGTCGGCAGAACGGGTGATTCTGCCCGATAGTTGTATCTGCATCGACTTTATTCTTGCTGAAACGATCAAAGTCCTGCAAAATCTCAGAGTCTATCCGGATAATATGCGTAAAAACCTGGAACGCACCGGTGGATTAATATTTTCACAGGAACTATTGCTGGCGCTGGTGAGCAAAGGACTTTCCCGGGAAAAAGCCTATCAGCTGGTTCAGAAAAATGCCATGGAAGCCTGGAATAAAGGGAAAGATTTTAAGGGGCTGGTCATGGCGGATGATAACATCAATGAATGGCTCAATTACGGGGAAATCGAACAATTGTTTAATTATGATAAATTATTAGAACGGGTAGCGGCTATTTATCACAAATTTGAAAAAGAGGATTAATATGGAAAAGGGGAAAGTACTTTACGAAGGCAAAGCTAAAATTCTTTATCAAACCGATGATCCGGATCTGCTGTTACAATATTTTAAAGACGACGCCACTGCATTCGATGGTATAAAAAAGGGTACGATTGTCGGAAAAGGAGTTGCCAATAATAAGATCAGTTGCAATCTTTTCGATTTACTCAAACAGCATGGGATTGATTCCCATTTTGTCCGGAAACTGTCGGATAATGAAATGCTGGTGAAGAATGTAAGCATTATTCCTGTCGAGGTGGTTGTCAGGAATATTTCCACAGGCAGTTTGTGCAAACGTTATGGCTTGGATGAAGGTATTGTATTTGAAACGCCTATCGTTGAACTTTATTATAAGGATGATGCCCTGCATGATCCGCTGATGAACGATGATCACGTGATGGCAATGGAGTTAGCAACCCGTGAAGAACTGGCGATCATGCGCGAACAGGCATTGAAGATAAATAAAATCCTGCAGGAGTTCTTTGATTCGATTGATATTAAGCTGGTAGATTTCAAACTGGAATTTGGTAGGTTTAAGGAACGAATTATTTTGGCGGACGAGATATCTCCCGATACCTGCCGTTTCTGGGAAAAAGGCACAAATCGCAAACTGGATAAAGACCGCTTTCGCCAGGATCTGGGAGATGTTGAAAAAACCTATAATGAAATGATGAACCGTATCGGGAGGAAATTATGATGGTTGCGCGGGAAGGTTTAAAAATTATACTTCCAGCCTTTGTGCTGGCATTCATTCTGCTGATTGCGGGAATTTATTTTGAGAAGAGCATATTGATAATTTGTTTCTGGCTTGCTTTCGCCTTTTTCCTGTTTTCTCTGGGGTTTTTCCGTGATCCTGAGCGTGTTATTCCCACCGGAGAGAATCTGATCATTTCGCCGGCAGATGGGAAAGTGGTTGCTATTTGCCCTGAAAATGATGAGTTTGTGGGTAAGGCGACGCGGGTTTCGATATTTATGTCAATTTTCAATGTTCATGTCAATCGCATTCCTCTCAGTGGAACCGTGCGAAGTATCGACTATTCAAAAGGTCGTTTTTTGCCGGCTATGAAACCGGAGACCTCTTTTGAAAATGAAAGGAACACAATTGGGCTGGAGAGTGGAAAAATAAAGTTGAAATTTACTCAGGTTGCCGGGATAATGGCGCGCCGCATTGTTTCTTATTTAAAGGTGAACGACCAGGTGAAAACCGGTCAGCGCTTTGGATTGATCATGTTTGGATCACGGGTTGATCTGCTGGTTCCCGAGACAGTTAATTTGAAAGTTAAAATCGGCGATAAGGTTACCGCCGGATATAGTGTGATTGGAGAATTTGAATGAAAATGAGACGATCGTTTATACCGAGTATTTTTACAATCTTGAATATGTTTTCAGGGTTTCTGGCTATTTTACAAATAAGTCAGGGACGTTATATCACCGCCGTCGTACTAATCATGGCGGCTGCGATTTTTGATTCGCTGGACGGTATGGTTGCGCGCTTGATGCATCAGCAGTCGGATTTTGGGATCGAATTTGATTCACTGGCTGATATTGTATCCTTTTGTGTGGCGCCGTCGCTACTGGTCAATACGCTCTTTGTTTCCGATATTGGATTTATCGGCGCTTTGATCAGTTTTTTTCCGCTTCTGTTCGGCGGTATTCGATTAGCCCGTTTTAATCTGACAGCCACTCCCGAGAAGAAGTTGTATTTCACCGGTCTGCCGGTTCCGGTGACAGCAGTGACCATCGGTTCTTATATCTGGTTCAGTCATTCATTGTTTGGCAATTACGGCGATCCGAAAATAGCCTTGCCAATGGTGATGGTATTATCTTTTATGATGGTCAGTAATATTCGATTTATTTCTAAACTTCAGATAACTTTTATTAACGGACGCAACAGTATTATCAAGAGTCTGATTATCTTCCTGTCAGCCGCACTAATGATAATTTTCAGAGGCTATGTAATCTTTCCATTTATGGGAATATTTATTATAAGCCATCTGTTGGTATGGATTGTTGGATACGAAGAACCTCGAATATCTTTTTCCTTGCGACGAAAGGGTAAATAATAATGTGGAAAGCCAAAATTGTGGTGACCTATAAACCGGGTATTCTTGATCCCGAGGCAAAAACGATTCAACATGCGCTGGGAAATCTGGGTTACAGGCATATACAGGAAGTTGAAGCGGGGCGGTATTTTGAAGTTCAATTTGATAAGACTTTGAATAAGGAAGACGCCGAATCGCTCACCAAAGAAATATGTGATAAGATTTTATCAAATCCGGTAATCCAAAAGTACAGATATGAACTCAAAGAGGTAGATTAATGAAATTTGGCGTCGTGGTATTTCCCGGATCGAACTGCGATCATGATACTTATCATGTGCTTAAAAAAGTGCTGGGAGCGGGAGTATTCTATATATGGCACAAAGAAACATCCCTGCGTCTGTTTGACGCTATTATTTTACCCGGTGGTTTTAGTTATGGTGATTACCTGCGAGTCGGGGCGGTTGCCCGGTTTTCACCGGTGATGAAAGAGATCGTTAAATACGCTAAAGAGGGCGGACCGGTGTTGGGAATCTGTAACGGATTTCAAATTCTTCTGGAAACCGGTTTGCTTCCCGGAGCGCTCATCGCCAATGACGGGTTGCGTTTTTTATGTCAGGATGTGTATTTGAAAGTGAAAAACAGTGATACTGTTTTTACTAATGCTTATGAAAAAGACCGGGTGTTGAAAATGCCGATCGCTCATTATAGCGGCAATTACTTTGCTAATGACGAAATATTAAAACGCCTGCACGATGAAGACCGGATCGCTTTTCAGTATTGTAATGCCGATGGCGACGAGTCCGACCAAATTAACCCGAACGGATCAAAACACGGTATTGCCGGGATTTTTAACGAAAATAAAAATGTGCTGGGTATGATGCCGCATCCCGAGCGGGCGGCTGAAAAAATCCTTGCATCAGAAGACGGCTTGGGAATTTTTAAGTCCTTATTGGAGAGAAATTAATATGGAAAAAGGCACTGCGAAATATTCGATTATTACAGTTCTTGGCGTGTTGCTTTTAGGAGCCATGCTGGGATCCTTGTTGGGAGAATTGATTAAAATGGGGATTCCCGATGGCGTCGTAAAAGAGGTTTTTTTACGTTCTATTGATATTATGATCGGACCGGGTGTTGTGGATCTGATCATGTTCTCGATTACCTTTGGATTTACGCTGAAATTCAACCTGATAGGCATCCTGGGAATGACAGTAGCCTATTACATCCTTAGGTTCTGGAGATAATAATGCTGACAATAATAAAAAAGGAGCATATATGGGCAGCCTGGGTATTGGTGAAATAGCTTTAATACTTGTAGTATTTTTACTCCTGTTCGGAGCTAAACGTCTTCCGGAATTCGCGCGTAGCTTGGGAAAGAGCTTAAAAGAGTTCAAAAAAGCTACCAGCGATATTACGAGCGAGATCGATGAAGCCGTTAATTCAAAACAGATCGACGCGAAAGAGTCAAAAACGGAAGTCCACAAAGATTCTAAAAAATAAACGAATCTGATAACAGGAATCGGCAAGGTCGGATATTTGTGAGATCTGCTACGCTGGATCAGCGCTTATCGGAAGAACAGTCCGGCAACTCATTCATGGCGGGCTTTGATGATCCGGAAAGCATTGTAAATCGAATTATGTTAATACGCAAAAATGGATCGGGCGAAGCCCGGCGGGTGCCCGTATCGATGTAAAGGCCAAGATCGGCTGATTGCTAAGTATTTCCAGGAAGAAACAATTTTTCTGGAAGGACGTTATATGGAACAACATTTTAGAAAGTGACAATCTAAGAAACTTATGTGGTATTTTGCTGACTGGGGAATTTTAATACTGTTATTGTTCATTCCGGGACTCTGGATTTGGTATAAGAGACGGGGTCAACGGCGTGAAGCCACGATCCGGTATTCATCTATACGGGGTATCAAAGAATTATCCGGGCATCGTCAGAAATGGAAAGCCGATATCCTTTTCGGGCTGAAACTGGCTGGATTGGCGCTGCTTTTCCTGGCGCTTGCCCGTCCACAGAAAGGGGACACTGTTCGGGAGTTCAGCGCCGAAGGGATTGATATTATGATGGTGCTGGATATTTCCAGCTCCATGCGGGCAATCGATTTTCGACCGAACAGATTAGAAGCAGCCAAGTCAGTGGCATGGGAATTCATTGAAGGACGACAGGCGGACCGGATCGGTCTGGTGGTTTTTGCGGCAGAGAGTTTTTTACAATGTCCCCTGACGATTGACTATGGTGTTTTAAAAGAGTTGCTGCATCAGGTAGATATCATCGAGGAGAAATACGATGGAACGGCTATCGGGATGGCAATTGCCAACGGTGTGAACCGTCTGCGGGACAGTATCGCGAAAAGTAAAATCATGATATTGCTCTCCGACGGTCGCAATAACGCCGGAGAATTAGACCCTGGAACCGCCGCGGAAATGGCGCAAGCCTTCGGAATAAAGATTTATACCATCGGCGCCGGAAAATTGGGACAGGCACCCTACCCGGTACAGCTTCCCGGTGGACGCATCCAGCATCGCTTAATTGATGTGGAGATCGATGAAGATGTGTTAAAAGGAATTTCATCAACCACCGGCGGGAAATATTTCCGGGCGACCGATGAAGCTCATTTATCCTCAATTTATGATGAGATCAGCGAAATGGAAAAAACCGAGGTCAAGGTCAAAGAATATATAAATTACCACGATCTTTACCCGGTATTTTTATTACCCGGATTCTTACTGATAATATTGAGTTGTGTTTTGGAAATGGCAGTCTGGAGGAAAATTCCGTAATGGTGAAATTTTCTCACTTCCAGTTG
>JAUVYH010000237.1 GCA_030603165.1 Fidelibacterota bacterium | reverse complement strand
AGGTGGAGTTGCTACGAGGTTGCGTCCGCTCACCGAATCTATTCCTAAAGCTATGCTTAAGGTGGCGGGGTTGCCTTTTATTGCCCATCAACTTTCATTATTAAGAAGTAAAGGTATTCAAAGAGTTGTTATATGCTCCGGATATCTTAGTGACCAAATAGAGGATTTTGTAGGAAATGGGAGTAAATTTGGATTGTCCGTTAGTTTTTCTGTTGACGGCGAAAAGTTGTTAGGAACGGGCGGCTCAGTTAAGAAGGCGTTGCCGTTGTTAGAGAATGACTTTTTTGTTATTTATGGAGATTCATACTTGGATGTTAATTTTAAGAACGTCTATGATTATTTCCTTTCCCATAGGGGGTTGGGACTAATGACGGTTTTTAAGAACCGGGACGCATGGGATAGTCGTAATATCGTGTTTAAAGATGATTGTATAATCAATTATGATAAAGAAAATAAGACTGAAGATATGGAATATATCGATTATGGACTGGGGGTATTGAACAAATCCGCTTTTAATTTAATGAATAATAAAGAAATTTTTGATTTATCTGAACTATATAAAAAAATAATCATTATGAAGAAAACGATCGGTTATGAGGTCGCTGCTAGATTCTATGAAATCGGTTCTCCTAAGGGATTAGAAGAAACAGAAAATTATTTATTAAGCATAGCAAGAACCGGAGTAAAAAATGAATAAAAAAGAATATATTGATAAATATTTAATACAGGCTGGTAAGATCACGGGATTGATTGACAAAACAGCAATAGAGAAAATGGTTGATATTATCTTGTCGATAAGGAAGTCATCAGGCAGGTTGTTTATCCTCGGGGTTGGCGGCGGGGCAGGGAATGCGGGGCATGCGGTTAATGATTTCCGTAAAATAGCCGGAATAGAGTCTTATGCCCCTACCGATAATGTATCGGAATTGACTGCAAGAGTGAATGACGATGGTTGGGATTCCTCGTTCGTTAATTGGTTAAAAGGAAGTAGGATCAATGCGAATGATTGCGTTTTTATTTTTTCTGTAGGTGGTGGAAATACTGATAAAAATATTAGCAATAATTTGGTTCAGGCATTGCAATATGCCAAGAAGATTGGAACAAAGATAATCGGCATTGTTGGCAGAGATGGAGGGTATACAGCGAAAGTTGCTGATGTTGTTGTAATTATTCCTACTGTAGACCCAGAGACAGTAACCCTGCATACTGAATCTTTTCAGGCAGTAATCTGGCATTTGATTGTGTCTCATCCAATGCTTAAGGCTAATGACATGAAATGGGAATCTGTGAAATAATGAAACGCGCGGTTTTTTTAGATAGAGATGGTGTTATAAATCGGACTATAGTTCGTGATGGTAAACCGTATCCGCCTCGTAATCTTGACGAGTTGGAGATATTTCCCAGTATAGCCGAGAATTTGGAGCGGTTACATTCAGCTGGATTCTTGGTTATTGTCGTTACAAACCAACCAGATGTCGCAAGGGGGACGCAAAACCGCGAAACGGTTGAAAGTATTAATACTGCTATAAAATCACAATTGTCGATAGATGAGTTTTTGGTGTGTTACCATGATAATGCTGATCATTGCTTTTGCCGTAAGCCTCAGCCGGGATCGTTACTGCAATCAGCAGAAAAATATGGTCTAAGTTTGAAAGATTGTTTTATGGTTGGAGAT
Organism: Fidelibacterota bacterium; assembly: GCA_030603165.1. Classification (GTDB taxonomy): domain Bacteria; phylum Fidelibacterota; class UBA2242; order UBA2242; family UBA2242; genus UBA9312. Next base: position 1,794 of record JAUVYH010000237.1, on the reverse strand, counting down.
CGCTGGAGCGATATCGAGGCGGGTAAATCTGCGGGTTGCAAGACAATATTGATCGATTATCAGTATAGTGAGATAAAAAACGTAAAGCCTGATTATAACGTTGATAATTTTTGTCAAGCAGTTGAAACTATTCTTAAAGTAGAAAGGTGAAAAATGAAGAGAATTGAAGAGTTAAATGTAAAAATATTTGCAGATGGGGCTGATAAAAATGGCATTCTTGAAATGTATAAAAAACCTTATATTAAAGGTTTTACTACTAATTTGACTTTAATGCGTAAAGCGGGCGTTACTAATTACCGGGCGTTTGCCAAAGAAATACTACAAGAAATTCCGGATTTGCCGATTTCGTTTGAGGTTTTTTCAGATGAGTTCGTTGAAATGGAGCGGCAGGCTTTTGAAATAGCTAGGTGGGGTAAGAATGTTTATGTGAAGATTCCGATTACAAACACGCGGCGTGAACCTTCGACCGTTTTAGTTCGTCGGCTCGCCCATGCCGGAGTGAAATTGAACGTTACTGCACTTATGACACTTGAACAGGTTCGTACAATTAGCGAATGTCTGTCTGTTGGGTCAAGTAGTTTTATTTCGGTATTTGCCGGGAGAGTTGCAGATACCGGGATTGATCCTGTGCCGCATATGGCGGCGGCAGTTGAACTGCTTCGTCCTTATCCAAATATTGAGTTGATTTGGGCTAGTCCGCGTGAATTACTGAATATATTTCAGGCTGATGCAATTGGTTGTCATATAATTACAGTAACAAATGATATTCTAAAAAAGATTCCTTTGATAGGCAAAGATTTGGATAATTTTTCGCTTGATACGGTAAAAATGTTCTATGAAGATGCCCGGGCTGCCGGTTATTCAAATTTAGATTAAGAATTTTAAGTAGGATCTTATTAAATATGGCTTGTGAAACAGATAAACAAAATTCAAATTTAGTTCTCATGACTACATCTCTTGGATGGGGAGGAACAGAAGGTCATGTTACAGATCTTGCTATAGGTTTTGTCGCACGCGGAATATTTCCTGCTGTTGTTGTTGATAAGCCTCCCTTGGATCGTATAAATATTCTAAACTGCTTAGGTGTAAAAGTGGACGTTGTGACGAATAACCAGAATATAACTGAAGCTGAGTATGGTAAATCTTTGTGCTCTATTTTGACAAGATTAAACCCGAGCTTGATACATTTGAACATTTGGGAAAGGCGATCGTCTATTCTAAAGGTCATAAAAAAAATCAATATACCTGTTATCGTAACGTTGCATACCACAGTTATGTCAAAATTACGCCTTAAGACAAGAATTCGACGTTTCTTTTCAATACGGGAAACAAGAAAGGTATATAGAGATACAATGCCTACCGTTATTAACATTTCAGAACTTTCTCTCAAAAACTTTCGAAAGGCCTATCCTTTTATTAAAAATACTACTTGTATATATTGTGGAGCATATTTTCCAAAAGAACGAAATGATGTAAAGGCTAATGGCACAGCTGTAAAAGTTTCTTGGATTGGCAGTTTAATTAAAAGAAAACGTCCCATATTGGCTCTTGAAATATGGAAAAGAATAACAATTGATTTTCCAGAAGCGCAATTAATCATGGTAGGGGATGGACCTGAAATGGGACGGATTAAAACGTTGATTAGGAATATGCCTTCCGAAAGTGTGTTATTATGCGGGAATATTCCAGATTTATATCCAATTCTCAAAAAAGGTCATATCATGTTGCACACTTCAACTGCGGAAGGTATTCCTAAAAATATTCGGTATGCTCTAAATTTTGGTATACCTATTG
>JAUVYH010000211.1 GCA_030603165.1 Fidelibacterota bacterium | reverse complement strand
TCCAATTTTCGGGTTATATTTGCTCCCCAACCATATTTTTGTTGCTGCCGATATATCATTTCGCCAATATCCCAATACATTTCAATCATTGTGGCATTTGCAGAAAGAGTCGCTTTTATATGAGCGGTTTTTACTCGACTTTTAATTTCATTTAGTAATTTACCGTATAATTCAATTTCGTTTTTCATAAGTAATTATCCATTTTTTGCCACTCATACCAGTCAATAATCCGGAATAGTGACATTTATACTTGTCAATATTGCCCATCTCATCCCCAACAAACCATTCAACAAATCAACCAATTCCCCAATTCAACCATTTCAACGAATTTAACTAATTCACCCAATTCAACAAACTTCCCCGTCAAAGTGAAAATTACTGATTTCCATGGGATCCGGATTCTTCAGCCTTTCGGTCCGGATGGATTCTTTGATTTTCAACCGGATTTTCTCTTCTGTTTCAATTTGTTGTTGCGCTTCCTCAAGGTGATCCTTTTCCATAATCAAAAGATCGTGGATAGCCGAGATGCTGTATTTCAATTCAGGATCATCGGGAAGCAGCTGCTCCAGAGCCTCCAGTTCAATTTCATACTTGCGGATTCTGAGACTATGTTCATCGCATTCTCCCATCAGATCCACGATGCGGTCATCCTTTTCGCCGACCATCTTCAGCGCCAGGAAATCGCGCTCTTCCTGTTCATTTTCCGGTGAAAGATAATGGAACATATTTTCATCGATTGCGCAGTCCAGCCAGCCAACTTCGCCGGCGCGTTCACTTTTCTTGAATTCATCTAAAAGTTGACGCGCCTCATCCGTCGGCAGATGTGCCAGGGTCATGCAGATTTCTTCAAGTTCTTCCCGGGGCGTTTCGTCGGAAAAAAGCAGATAACGAAATTTCGCATAATGCTTTGCGCCATAATCCTCAGGATTTTGAATATCTTTATGTTCCACCATAACTTTTACTCCTCTTATAATTATAAAAAATCTTCGTTACAACATCCTTACCCAATAAACTATTAAACCAATTAAACCAATTCAACCATTTCAACCATTTCACCATTTCAACAATTTTAACGAATTTAACTATTTCAACTAATTCCCTATTTCAACCTATTCAACTACTTCAACAAATTTAACCATTTCAACCAATTCCCTCCACACACCCGAATCCGGCGCTGTTTTTCTCGCCGAAGCCGCATTGATAGCCGATTTTGATCAGTTTCGGATCAGCAGTGATTGTAAAAGGCGCTTCAAAGGCTTTGATCTTAATCCCCTTCGTAAAATGAATTAGTTTACTGATCTTGCCCTGTTTTTTCACAATATAATCCGGGTCGAATACCAGGGCAAAAACCGTTGAACCTTCATAGGGTTTCTGATAGATGGTTTCGTATTTGCGAACCAGGTTTTGGTAAATATTATGAATAAAACGGTCTTTCTCCGCAGGATTAAAATAATCTAAAAAATGTAATTCAGATTGTCCGTCCGGTCGATCCCGGCGCGACGAAACGGTTAATGGCGACAGGCAAATAAATTTCATCTGCTGAACGAACTCCGGTTCCGGCAGCGATTCTACCGATACAACCGTAAAGCTGATTTGAAATCTCCCAAATCGCATCCAAAAGCTTTGATCGGCGAAAAGACCGTAAACCAGATGTTCATAGTTAGTCTGGACCGCCGTAGTGAAAATCCATTCAATAGTATGCACACGTTCGAAACCTTTGCCATTAAATCGATATGGCGCAGGTGTCAATTTGGAAAAAGTAAAAAGTTTGTACGAACGGAGAATGTTTTGCGCAGAATGGAATCCCTCATCGTGTAAAAATTGAGCGTAAGCCGGGGAGGATTTGTCGATCAATTTATAAACTACCGCTTGCAATACGCTACTGTAATTTAACGGAATAAAACCCGGTTGTACTGCTCTCGCTTTAATTTTTAACCGCATTTTCGACTCTATAAATATTTATGATAATAAAAAATGCAATCATAAGAAAAACCAATTTTCCGCTTTTATTTTGCCGCTATATAGTTAATAAATTATGGATTAAAAATCAAGAAGTTTTATATAAATTATTAATGTCTTGACATTTGTTGGAAGTGTGGAAATTCCAGCTTTATCCGGTTGACCAACACGGATACCAGCATAATGGTTAATTATTGGTTGATATTAACCAGCATGCTGGTTACCTAACCCGGACAAGCCGGAACCAAAAAAGTTAAAAAAAGAGATTTCAGATTTCAAATTGCAAATATTAAATATCAAATTGCTCCAAAGAAGTTCTCCGCCATTGCGACCAAAAGGGCTTCTCTGGAAGAGTTCATTGTAACCTTCGGAATAAACAAATCACAAATTTCAATATCTAATGTCCCAAACCAATCTAAAAAATTTGATGTTTGATGTTTGATATAAAATTAAAATGCTTTTTACCGTCGAGAGATCAAATTTTTCTTCACAAAATAACAAGAATTTGAGAATTAAGGGACTATACTACTCTGGAAATTCCTGCTCCAACATTCACCTGTTTTCCGCAATGGGACACCCTAACAATATTTTTGGATAATTCGATACAGTTCGGTTTGTTCAGCAGTCATCTTCAGCAGGATAGTTTTTGGTTGTTTTGACTTGGGAAGGATAATATTTAACTGATACATATTGTGTGTTAATTCAGCCGCACGGTTGACGGTAATTTGTGATTTTTAAGTATGCTGGTTTATTAGTTAATTGGTTTACGAAGCATGTAATTTCTTGTGGAGAAATAAAAAAAAGACTTGACAATTACGTTGACAATATTTATTTTGCCAAGTGTTTTGACAATAATATTTTTGTTAAGGGGGCAATATGAAAATAAGAACCGGTAATCCTGTCAGAGGTGATAATTTTTTCAAGAGGGAAATCCTTATTGAAAAACTTTGGGACGCGATTGAATCCGAAAGTAATATTCTACTCGTTGCTCCCCGAAGAGTCGGAAAAACTTCCATTATGCGTTATCTTGAAGATCATCCAAAGGAAAACTACCATTTTATTTTTCTTGACACCGAATCTGTTAACAATGAAAATGAATTTTTCAAACGGTTACTGTCAAAACTGCTGTCTTCGGATTTTATCAGGGGGAGAGATAAAGTATTAGCTACTATAAAAGAGCATTCGCCATTAATTAAAAGGATCGGAAAAGATGGGGTTGAATTCGATTATAATAGAGAGTTCAATTATCGGAATGAATTTCTAAAAATCACTGAAAAGATTGAATTAGGTGAACAAAAATTAATATTCTTATTAGATGAATTTTCACAAACTGTCGAAAATATAAAAAATGATGAAGATGAGCGAAAAGCTATTCATTTTTTACACACAAACAGAGAACTGCGGCAGGAAAATCTGGTAGATAAGAATGTTCGGTTCATTTATTCCGGTTCAATAGGATTGGAAAATATTGTCCGCAGAATTAATGCCAGTAAAACAATAAATGACCTGGTTCCGATAAAATTTAATCCACTTACTAAAAATGAAGCAGAAGAGATGATTAACCTGCTCCTTAAAAATGTGGATTTTACGTTGGATGGCAAACAAACTGATTTTATTCTTAAAAAAATTGAATGGCTGATACCATTTTATATCCAGCTGGTAATCCAGGCTATAAAAGATTTTCAGAAAGACAATAATCTAACTGAAATTAACAGAGATGTAATTGAAGAAGCATTTAGTGACATGATTACACAACAGAATCATTTTGAAAATTGGCATTCCCGCCTAAAGACATTATTCAAAGTGGATGAATATAACTTTGCCAAAGAGTTATTAAATAGAATCGCTGCACATACCAGTGTTGAATCCAATGAGATTCGCGATATTGCCGTGAAACAAAATATTGCCGAGGACTATCAAGATGTGCTTACTTCCCTGATGTATGACGGCTACATAAATAATAATGAAGATCCTAAAATTTACCGTTTTAACTCTCCTATTTTAAGAATGTGGTGGTGGAAATATGTCGCAAACTAATATCCCGAATATTTATAATCCCCGTAATATGACCAGTCAACAGCTGATCGATAATTTTGTCGTAAGGCTTGATATTTTCAGAGAGATATTTGATGATATCAAATCGTCTAAGATGCAGCATCCTGAGCAGCATTACATTATTCGGGGAATAAGGGGACAGGGAAAAACAACCTTATTGCTGAGAATAGCCTACGAAATAGAAAATGACCCGGAATTAAATAAAAAACTGATTACTGTGGTATTTAATGAAGAACAGTATAGTATAAATAAACTGTTTAAATTATGGGAAGCCACAGCTGAATACTTAAATATTCACACAGGATTCGAAGACCTTTATGATAGAATGAGAGACCTTGAATTTGATAATGATTATGAAGACCTTTGCTTTCAGTTATTGGAGAAATCTCTCAAACAAAATCGTAAAAAGCTGATCCTTTTTATTGATAATATTGACGCTATATTTAATAAATTTTCAATAAAAGAACATCACAGATTTAGGGAAGTATTAATTGAGTCCGCCGAATTCAGAATTATAGGAGCCTCCTCCGTAAGTTTGGAATTTCATTATGATTATGGAAAACCTTTTTATGAATTTTTCAGAATGCCTCAATTAAAAAGTTTATCTCTTTCTGAAACAAGAATACTACTATTAAGTCTCGGGAAATATTATAAAAGAGCGCGTATTAAAGAGATTGTTAAAAATCAACCGGGAAGAATAGAAGCTTTGCGCAGAACAACCGGCGGAGTTATAAGAACAATAATTCTCTTGTATGGAATTTTTGCGGATGAAGAGGAGAGAAACGCCTTTCAAGACCTGGAAAAAATATTAGATGAGGTAACTCCTTTATATAAGCAAAGAATGGATAATCTTTCCGCCCAACAGCAGGAAATTGTGGATTTTATAGCAATAAACTGGGATGCAGTAAGCACAAAAGAAATATCTAAAAAAACAAGAATAAAAAGTAAAGCTGTTTCATCTCAATT
>JAUVYH010000070.1 GCA_030603165.1 Fidelibacterota bacterium | reverse complement strand
CCCAGGTCGCTGAATGGATATTCCCAGAAAAGAAAAGGTTCGCCGAATGTCAGCATGCCAAGACAGAATGTGCCGATGATTATTATGACCAAAAAAGAGAACAAGTTGCTGATTTTTTCATTAACTAATTCAGGCATGGTATAAAACCAATTTCACAGTTATTATTCAATTTTTACATGCAACTAATATTATAAAGATTTCTAAAATTTACAATAGTAAATTGAAAGCAAAAAGGGATATAAATATGGTATGTGAATATATATGAGTTATTTCTCCAGAATATATTTTTACTACCCGCAGACAGATGATTTTGTCGAATTAAATAAATGTCCCGTGGATAAGTAAAATTCTATGCTGACAGTTGATGCCAGATCAATGCGCCGGCGCCTAAAATTGCGGCTTCTCCCATAGGCAGTCCGGAGGGCAGGATTTTGACCTTATTCTTGAAAATATGCAGCAGATTGGCTTCCATATGCTCTTTTACCGGTTTGAAGATATAATCGCCGGCTGCTGCTAATCCCCCAAATAGGAAAATTGCTTCGGGGCTGAAATACGCGACGGCATTTGCGAGAGTTTCACCCAATAATCGACCGGTTGTTTCAAAAGCTTCCCGTGCGAGTGCGTCATTGGCTAAAGCGGCGTCATATATCTTTTTTGAATCTAACCGGTCGATAGGAATATTTCGCAGCAGGCTGGGTTTGTCTGTAGAGGATAACAGCTCTTTGATTGTGCGGGTGATACCGGTTGCCGAAACATAGGCTTCCAGGCAACCGTGTCTGCCGCAGCCACAGAGTCGCCCATTTCGTTCGATAATAACATGTCCCATTTCTCCGGCAAATCCGTCATGACCATAAACCAATTCACCATTTACAACAATCCCGCTGCCTAAGCCGGTGCCGAGGGTTATTTCAATGAAATTCTGCATACCTTTAGCATTGCCGAACATCAATTCACCAAGCGCGGCGGCATTTGCATCGTTCGTAACCGCAACTGGAAGATCTATATGATCGCTTATTAATTCAACCAGATCGATGCTTTTCCAGCTGAGATTCGGAGGATTTTCAATTTTTCCCGTATAATGATTTGCGTTAGGCGCTCCGACGCCAACGCCCTTGATTGTAAAATATTGAGAAGATTTTGATATGGTATCTCTAAATTTTGTAAAAAGGCGTTTAAACATTTCTTCAGCCGGTTTATCCGCCCCGGTTGGAATTTTACCTCTAAGATGGCAATTGCCCTCTTGATCGACCAGACCGAATAGAGTATTAGTCCCGCCAATATCAATGCCCAATGTTACTTCAATTGAATTCATTTTTCTTTCCTGTTAATTTGACCGGCAGTTGTATTTTTCACATCAATAGTTTAGCAGAATTTTACGAAGGTTGCAGTAAATTATTATCATTTCTTATTTTATATAAGCATTTAATTTATTTTCTTAATATACAAAGATTATCACCCCGATGAATCAGCCAAATCTACCTCCCCTTAGACCCCCTCCTTACAAAGAAGGGGAAAGAGGGGAGGTTAATGAAAATTGAGCCTGATGTGTCAGGACAATCGCTTTTTTATTGCTTGCTACATTATAATTGTCAAATTCTACAGATTCAGGGGAAAGATTTTTTCTATGAGAGATTTTTATCACATTTGGACAACTTTTTTGTGAATTGAGTCGTCAATACAACATGTTAAAATTTTGTCAAACAAACGGGAGATAGGATGTTAAAAAGGGCGATCTTATTTGTAATATTGGTTTTCATTCCGTGTTTCATAAAAGCAAAGCTAACAATTGAGGAACTGGATACCTTCCGGCTTCGGGAAACATCAGCGTCTCTTATAAAAGAACAAAATATTGTAATTGATGGAAAATTAGATGAAGCAATCTGGCAGTCGGGTAAGTGGCAGGGAAATTTTATTCAGCGTGACCCTGATGACGGATCACCGGAGACCTATAAGACAGAATTTTGTGTATTTTATGATTCCGATTATTTATATGTTGGAGCGAAAGCACATGATCCTGAACCGGATAAAATTATTGCGATTCTGACGCGCCGGGACGGATATTCGCAATCAGACTGGATGTATGTATCCCTGGACAGCTATAATGATAATCGGACCGCCTTTGAGTTCGGTATTAATGCGGCTGGTGTGAAACGCGACTTACGGCGTTTTGACGATACCAATGCAGACGATGACTGGAATGCGGTTTGGGAAGGTAAGTCACATATCAATGATGCGGGATGGACGGCTGAATGGCGCATTCCTTTCCGTGAATTGAGGTTTACTTCCAGTGATGATATGCAATGGGGATTTCAGATGTATCGTGAATTACCCCGTCATAATAGTGAATTGTCGGTCTGGTCTTACTGGTCTCATTCCGAGGAAGGATATGTTTCGCAATACGGTACACTTAATGGTCTGCGGAATATTTCAGTCAAGAATCCGGTTTATATAGCTCCCTTTGTAGCGGGACAGGCTAATGTGTCAGAAAACCTGGTTAATCCGGTGCATGAAAACAGTTATGATTTATTATCGAATATTGGCGCCGATATTCGATATAGCAGCCGCAAAGGGTTGACATTTAATGCTACAATAAATCCGGACTTTGGACAGGTAGAAGCGGATCCTGCTGATTTCAACCTGACTGAATTTGAAACCTACTTCCGTGAGAATCGTCCCTTTTTCATGGAAGGCGGTAACATCTTACGTTTCAATCTTGGTTTTGGCGACGGAGATGCTCAGTTCAATAATCTATTTTACTCCCGAAGAATAGGTAGAAGTCCGCAAGGCTGGGTACCCGAGGATGATGACAAAGAAGTCATTACGACTTCCTATCCTGACAGAACCAATATTTTAGGAGCAGCGAAATTAACGGGAAAGACAACAAATGGATTGTCCATAGGCGTCATGGAAGCTGTTACTACTGAAGAAAAGGGTACTATCTATTATGAAGATGATACACGACAGGTTGGAGTCATTGAACCGTTATCGAATTATTGGTTATCACGAATCCAGCAGGATTTTAATGATGGGCAGACAAGTATCGGGGGTATTTTTACAGCTGTGAATCGCAAACTGGATGGTACAGGCATAGATTACCTCCATAAGGCGGCATATACCGGCGGTGTTGATATTGACCATGAATTTTTCGATCGGAAGTATGGATTCCAGGGAGCTATTGCTTTCAGCAATGTTTGGGGGGACACAACTGCTATTCAGGGAACTCAAATGAGCTCCTCCCGGTATTATAACCGGGTTGACGCCAATCATCTGGAATACGATCCTTTACGAACTTCTCTTTCCGGTTATGCAGTAAAAGCCATCTTGACAAAGAATACAGGCAATATCCGGGCGGCTACCGGTGGAATGGCATTTAGTCCCGGATTTGAAATTAACGATATGGGATTTTTACGCGAGGTAGATGATATTACTCAATTTACCTGGGTCCAATATCGCAAATGGGAAGATATGAAACATCTCCGTTCATTTCAGATGAACTTTAATCAGTGGTCCGTCTGGAATTTTAATGGAGAGCGAAGAAATGTTGGTGGAAATATCAACATGCATTTTGATTTTAACAACAATTGGGGCTCCGGTTTCGGCGTGAATAAAGGCTGGGGCGGTCTTGCTCCGGCATTTAACCGCGGCGGTCCGGCAATGCGAACTCCAGAGAACTGGAATATCTGGGGATATACGCATACCGACGGGCGGAAGAAAGTAATTCTTCAAATGGTTGGATTTTATTTTCAAAATAACGATGACGTAACTGGTATTGGGATTGAGCCTGAAATTACCTGGCGACCCAGACAAAATATCCAGTTGACAGCAGGAGTAGAATTTAATAACCTAAAGGATACATGGGCATGGATAGGCAAAGCTGATGATGAGAATGGTGAAACCCAGTATATATGGTCATCAATGGATCAGAAAATTCTTAGCATGGTCCTGCGGGCAGATTTAACACTGACTCCAACATTATCAATACAATACTTTGCTCAACCCTTTTTTACGGCTGGAGAATATTTCGACCTGATGCGCGTGAATGATTCTTATGCAAAGGATTATAATAAACGATTCAAGAAATTTGGGGACGACATCAGCTATAATTATGAAAATGATGAGTATGAGGTTGATAAAGGTAATGATGGAATTATTGATTATACTTTCGAAGGACAAACGGATTTCAATTATAAACAGCTCCGTTCAAACCTTGTACTTCGCTGGGAATATCTAACCGGTTCAGCAATCTATCTCGTTTGGTCGCAGGGATTTACCGATTACGAAAGTTTCAAACCCTTCGATATTCCGAGGGATACAAGAACATTATTTGATACGGCTGGCGATAATGTCTTTATGATTAAAATCAGTCACACGCTGAATATATAATACAAACGCTAACATCTTCTCTGAAAAGCCGGTTTTTCAACCGGCTTTTTGCTAACCGGCGTCATTTGCTGCTTCTTCGCGTTCTTCGTGTAACTACTCTTAAACCAGAAAACTTAAGTCTGCACCCGGTTCATATTCCCCGGCTTCTTTACCGTGACGTATCAGCCGTGCGCCGGTAGTGCCTTTGAGAATCATGTTGTCACCGGTAACACGCAGTATCGCTCCTTCGCGAAGCCCGACGACAGGAATATCGTTGAAGATATGAAATTCTTTGATACGGGTTTCACGGGTTTCGCCCATGTGTTTGGAATTGGGATCGGGATCGAGGTAATGGGGATTGAGGTTGAAAGGAACCAGCTGAAGCGCATCAAAGCTCGGCGGGTACATGATCGGCATATCGTTGGTGGTCATGATGCTCCGGCAGGCGACATTGGAACCGGCGCTGGTGCCGATATAAGGCTTGCCCTTAGCGACTTCCTTCCGAATAGTGTCCATTAGATCGTTTTCATAAAGATTGGTTAGCAGAACAAAGGTATTTCCGCCGCCAATGAAGATCGCGTCGGCATTGCGGACAGCCGCTTTCATCTCTATAGCTTCATGAACACCCGACAATTCATAGCCCATTTTAGCGAAGCGCTCCCGGGCGATTTTGGTATAACCGTCATGGCTGATCCCGCCGGGTCGGGCAAAGGGAATAAAGATTACCGTTTTCCGGTCACTTAGAAATTCACGGATATTGGTTTCGCAGTGATCCAGGTAGCCGCTGCCGTGGAGAGTGGAGTTACTGATGAGGAGAAGGTTGCGGGTCATATAAGGTCCTTTCTTATTAGTTCAATACTGTCGGAGTAAATTTAAACGCTTCATATCATGAATGCAAAACGCTGTGTTTTAGATAATAAAAAGATTTCTTGCTTGTCTCTACACTCCGGCGTTGAGACGTCTCTTTCTCTGTTTTCCTTCTGGCTACTGGGCTGTGCTCTGTAGCCATTTTTAACTGAGACTGTTGTTCAGTACCGTTCCGTAGCACAGCCACGGAACGAGAATAAACCCAACCTTCAGAAGGTTTTATCTTCCCAAATAGGATTAGTTCCGGTATTCACCTGTCCGGCATCCAACGGATTTGGCTCGCTTGTTTCCTGTGTTTCCACAGTAGCGGCAACTTGAGTAAAACAAAAAAGGGGCGAATTTCGCCCCTTTTCATCTGAATAAGATCTTTGATATTATTCTACCATCTTCTTATACTGTTCATAACGTTCGTCAACAATCTTCTGCTGTTCTTTCCAGAATTTTTCTGCTCTTTCCGGAAAACTCAACTTCAACGAAGTATAACGTTTTTCACCTTTCAGGAATTCTTCTACAGGCAGAGATGGTTTTTTTGAATCCAATATGAACGGATTTTTGCCTTCCGCCTTGAGCATCGGATTGTATCTATAATTGACCCAGTAACCGGTATCGACGGCTTTCTTTTCTTCCTGCTGAGTAAGTTCCATGTTACAGCCATGGTTGATACAAGGCGCATAGGCGATAATAATTGCTGGTCCGTTATATGCTTCGGCTTCCATCACGGCTTTAACAAACTGGTTCTTGTTGGCTCCCATGGCAACCGAAGCGACATAGACATAACCATAGCCGATCATCATCAAACCGAGGTCTTTTTTCTTGGTTGCTTTACCGGCTTCGGCAAATCTGGCTACGGAGCCAAGCGGAGTAGCCTTGGAAGCCTGACCACCGGTATTGGAATAAACTTCCGTATCTATTACGAGAATATTTACATTTCTGTTGGAAGCCATCACATGATCAAGACCGCCGTAACCGATGTCGTAAGCCCAGCCGTCGCCACCGAAAGCCCAGACACTCTTTGGAACAATAAAACTCTGAAGTTCCATAATCTTTGAAAGAACGGCTTTATTTTCAGCGCCGGCTCTTTCGACCAATCCCGGAAGCATTTTCTGAATTTTCCCGGACACTTCTTTAATCTCTTCTTCCTTAGTATCCCACAGCTCTTTGGCTTTTTTCAGGAGTTCTTTGAATTCAGCGTCAATGTCCATTTCCAGAGCTTTATTAATATTGAAAAGCAGCTGTTTGCGGTTGGCGTCCACCGCCAGTCTCATACCAAAACCGTATTCGGCATTGTCTTCAAAAAGTGAGTTTGCCCAGGTAGGTCCGTGTCCGTTTTTATTTATAGCATACGGAATTGTCGGGAATGTACCGCCCCAGATTGAAGTACAACCGGTGGCATTGGCAATGATCATTCTGTCACCGTAAAGCTGAGTGATAAGTTTAACATAAGGCGTTTCACCACAACCGGCACAGGCTCCGGAAAACTCCATCAGGGGCTGCTTGAACTGACTGCCTTTAACAGAGCCGACTTTTACTGCCTTACTGAGAACATCATTTGGTAAAGCATCGAAGTAAAGCGCAAATTCGGATTCGCCGGCGTCTCTTTCTTCCTGAATCGGTTTGGCAACAAGCGCATCTTTCGGACATTCGTTAACACAATTCATACATCCGTTACAATCTTCCACGTAAATCTGAAGTTTATAACGCATGCCTTTATCTTTACCAATTGCTTCAAGAGTCTCAAAACCTTCGGGAGCATTTTTCAGGTCTTTCGGATCGATCAGTTTTGCTCTTATGGCTGCATGCGGACATACGAAAGCACACTGATTACATTGGATGCAATTTTCTTTAATCCAATGCGGGACAAAAGGAGCGACGCCGCGTTTTTCCAGTTTCATAGTACCGGAAGGCACGAAACCGTCGTAAGGCATATGGGAAACCGGAATTTCATCGCCTTTCTCACGCATAATTTTTTCAATAACATTTTTGACAAAACCGGTTGCGTCTTCAGGAACGAGCTGCTTCATCGGAGCATGTTTCGCGCCGACTTCTGCCGGAACTGCAATCTCAGTTAGTGCTTCATCGGTAGCATCTACGGCTTTCCAGTTCATTTCGACGATTTCTTTACCTTTAGCGCCGTAGGTTTTTTCGATAGCGTTTTTAATCAGTTTGATAGCTTTATCTTTTTCCAGAACGCCGGAAATTATAAAAAAGGCGGACATCATAACAGAGTTGATACGACCACCCAGACCAACTTTCCTGGCGATTTCCAGAGCATTGACATTATAAAATCTGATTTTCTTTTCGATAATTGTTTTCTGCATGTCTTCGGTAAGATTTTCGAAAACCTCATCTTTTGTCCAGATAGAGTTCAGTAGAAAAACACCGCCTTCTTTAATTCCTTCTAAGATGTCATATCTGCCAATGAAAGCCTGGTTGTGACAAGCAATAAAATCAGCATTCAGGACCAGATATCCGGATTGAATCGGTGATTTACCGAATCTTAAATGGCTGCGGGTTGTGCCGCCTGATTTCTTGGAATCGTACTGGAAATAACCCTGCGCATACATATCTGTATTATCACCGATAATCTTAATTGAATTTTTATTGGCACCGACAGTTCCGTCTGAACCGAGCCCCCAGAATTTACAGGAAATTGTTCCTTCGGGAATTGAATCGATTTGCTCTTTAACTTTTAGAGAAGTGTGGGTTACATCATCATTGATACCTACTGTAAATCCGTGAGTGCAGGCGCCATCCAAATGATCATAAACAGACTTAATCATAGAGGGAGTAAATTCCTTTGAAGAGAGACCATAGCGTCCGCCGATAATTTTCAGGTCTTTATCTTTAAGAGCAACGACAGTGTCAAGATAAAGCGGTTCGCCAATTGAACCGGGTTCTTTAGTGCGGTCAAGCACGGCAATTTTCTTTACGGAAGCGGGAATCGCTTTAATGAAACTCTCAACATCAAAAGGTCTGTAAAGACGCACTTTGATCAAGCCAACCTTTTCGCCGTTTTTATTCAGGTAATTTATAGTCTCTTCGGCAGTATTGGCGCCGCTGCCCATTATAATAATAATTTTTTCCGCATCAGGAGCGCCAAAATAATCGAACAGATGATACTGTCTGCCAACTTTCCGAGCTAATTTGTCCATGTATTCCTGAACAATGGCAGGTGCGGCGTCATAGTATTTATTAACTGTCTCACGTCCCTGAAAATACACATCGGGATTCTGAGCGCCGACTTTTACGCGGGGCGCCTCCGGGTTCATAGCGTGAGCCCGAAAATCTTCGACATATTTCATCTCAAGCATTTCACGCATCGTTTCATAATCAATTACTTCGATTTTTTGAATTTCATGAGAATTACGGAAACCGTCAAAGAAATTAACAAAAGGAATACCGGCTTTCAGAGTTGCCAAATGAGATACAACTCCTAAATCCATAATCTCCTGGATAGAGCTTGCAGCCATTAAAGCCCAGCCGGTGTTTCTGGCTGACATCACGTCGGAATGATCACCAAAAATCGAAAGTGACTGACATGCTAATGAGCGGGCTGACACATGAAAAACAGCCGGCAGCATTTCACCGGCAATTTTGTGCATATTGGGAAGCATAAGCATCAATCCCTGGGAAGCGGTAAAAGTTGTTGTCATAGCGCCGCCGGACAGAGCGCCGTGAACAGCGCCCGAAGCGCCGCCTTCAGACTGCAATTCTACCACGTCCACTTTCTGACCAAAAATGTTTTTCCGCCCTTTGGCAGCCCATGCGTCCGCCAATTCTCCCATCACTGAGGATGGTGTGATCGGATAAATAGCCGCGACTTCACTAAACGCATAAGCAACATGTGTTGCGGCATTATTTCCGTCCATAGTTTTCATAATTTTAGCCATCATAAATCTCCATTATATAGTTGATTAATATATACAAATAACCCGCAATTTTACACAAGGTAAGACATGTCCCGGTCAGACCGTTACCCAATAAAAAGCGTCTTTTGACAAACAACAAACCCGTTAAGAAAATTACAATAATTTGCCGGTAAATACAAACGATAAAGCCGGTTAAAAAACCGCTCTATTCCTGGTCGCTGGTCGTAATGAAAAACGATTTATCTTCGAAATTGGTATATTTAGGACACAAACGATCAGTATTGTAAAAAGCGTCAATATTAACAACTTTTTTATAACTGGTCACAATATCTAAAGGAGCGCTTCCGTATTTACCCTTATGGAGATTCACAAGCCGTCCCGATACACCTTTTGAAATTAGATTAAGCGCGATATTGCCAAAAGCCATAGGCACCAGGGAATCAATCGCATCGGGAGCGCCGCTGCGGACCAGATAACCCAGATTCTGGTTGATGACATTGATCTTTTTGCCATTATTGAATTTAGCAGACAATTCCTTTAGCTGTTTGCCAACAATATCTCCGATGCCACCCAATTTTTTATGTCCGTAGGCGTCTGTTTCCGCATCCTTAAAGACCATATCGGCGCCTTCAAACATAACCCCTTCGGAAACCAGAACGACAGAATAACGACTGGGATTGTCCCGCCGGTCTTCGACCATTAATTCGGTTAAATGTTCTATGTTGAATTTATATTCGGGAATGACACAACGGTCTGCTGCTCCCGCCATAGCGGGCACCAGCGCCGAAAAACCGGCATATCGCCCGAAAACTTCAATGACTAAAAACCGCTCATGCGAACCGGCAGAAGTTCGCAAGGCATGGCTCATTTCAATAGTCCGGCTGACGCAGGTACTGAAACCAATCGTATAATCGGTTCCGGGAACATCGCCATCCATGGTTTTTGGAAGAGCAATAACCTTAAAGCCCTGGTTATGGAGATGAGCGCCGTAACTCAGTGTATCGTCGCCGCCTATTGGAATTAAGTAATCGACGTCAAGGTAATTTAGGTTTGCCAGAACTTCCGGCGTCAGATCATTCATATCATCAGTGTATTTATCTTTCAAATGGTCCGGCACACTCTCTTTTGCAATACGGCTCGGACGGGTCCGGGAGGAATGTAAAAAAGTGCCGCCTGTTCGACCGATTTTATTCACAATATTCTCATCCAGCGCCTGGAAATTATTACTGTTATCGGCTTCTTTATCCCGGATTATATCGGTCAAACCAGCCCAGCCTCTCCTGAAGCCAATGATCTGGTGTCCTTCTCTGATTGCCCGCAATGTGATGGCGCGGATTGCCGGATTCAATCCCGGTACATCACCGCCGCCCGTTAGTATTCCTATTTTCATCAGTACTCCCCTTGCTTTTCAAGTTCCCGCTAAATTACTTATCACCGCTCAAAATTACAACGCAAATTTTAACTGAAGTTACCCCGAAATTTTAGTGCTGTACCTAATATTATGTCGAGATGATATAACCTCCCCTTTTCCGCAGGAGCTCTGGATATAGGGAGATAGGGGATATAAGGATATAAGGAGTATAAGATTTCATTTGGTAGATTTTATCTAGTTTCTGATATATTAGAAATTTTATCAATATTACCCCTATTACCAATATTCCCTTATTTCCTCATTTCTCTCCCTTGCCAAGGAGGGGAAAGAGGGAGGACAGGCAAAGAAACTACGAATCTCAATGTCTAATGTTCTAAACTAATTAGTAAAAAGCGGAATCCGAAGGCATCTCTGAAAAAATTTGATGTTTACAATTTGCCTCATAGAGACCCCTTCGGGGCAATTTGATATTTGATATGAACATCTTGTCAATGTGTTTTATAATCTTAAAATACAAAATATTGCGCGATAAGGGATCTCTAATTTCGGGGAAACTTCAGAAATTTTAAAACTTGATTATATCACCTGAAATATTTAACGTTCTCTATGAAAATTATTCAAAGCCGGGTCGCGATGCATAATAGCAAAAAACGAGTTTTGCTGATTTTTAACTATGATCCGGGATCGATCGGGAAGATTAATGAACTGCCGGACAGACGATGAAGCACTTTGATATTCGGAAACAGGTAGATATATACTCCCAAATCAGCAGTATATATCTACCATAATGCAAAATCTAAAGGAAATATATATCTACTTTTAGATGTACACAAACGTTATCTGCCATTGTGGGCAGAAAGGAGGCAAAAATGGAACCTATAGTAGTAAGTCCAGAAAAAGAGCAGAGAACCATGTGGTTTATCGGCTGGGCCATCCCCTTTGTTCTCGGTTTGGCGCTATGGGTAGTTTTGATACTCACTGTTGACAAACTCATCTTCGGTCTTTGCGTAGTTGGGTGGTTAATACTCATGTCACTTATTTTGCTTTATATCCCAGCATTCTACAAGTCCTTAAAATATGTCATTGACAGTGATTCTGTCAAAATGAGGAAGGGTGTATTTTGGAGAAAGCGTGTTGATGTTCCATATACCAAGATTACTAACGTAGATGTGACTCAAGGGCCGGTTCAGAGGATGTTCAATATTGGGACAATTCACGTTCAAACAGCAGGTGCTGGTGGCATGGAAGGTGCACAAGCCGAACTGAAATTGTTGGGCGTTAAGGACCTTGACGGGTTGAAAGACACCATTATGGGAAGAGTCAGCGGTTATACTATTTCAAGGACTGAGGAGGTCAAAAAGGAAGTCGTGGAAGAAACAGATTTGGAAATCTTCAGGCGTATGTTGAAAGAAATTATGGCTATTCGTGAGGTACTGGAGAAGAAACAGGATTAATTGAATATGGAGTATCGCATCGCACACAACAGCAGATAACACGGTGTTTGTGGTTCACTTCGTTCGCCCAAATTCAGCCTTTGGCGGAGCTTCACAAACATCAAGAACGTTAGCCGTAATAATTTAAAGTGAGAGTTTAAAAATGATAAATCAAGAAGAATTTTTTAAAAAAGAAGACTTGAAAACACCGTCGGTATTAGTTTTTAGCGCAATTTATATTTTTGCGGTTGTGTTAGTTTTTTTAAATGAACCGGAAAACGCATTACCTTATATAGGGTTAAGCATTGGTATATTATTCCTTTGCTGGCTGATAATCGATCTAACAAAAAAGATAAAAGTTCAGGATATTGAGATTAAACGACCTGGCTTGGAACTTATAGTTGGGCTTCTGATTCTTATTATCTGGGATTATCTACCTTTGCCAAAAATAGATTTTGGAGATAAATGGAATATTGGAATCATTATAAAGAAAACAATAATATTCATAGGTTTACCTTTTCTGTTTTTGAAGTTCCGAAAAAATTCACTGTCATCTATGGGGCTAACAAGTAAAAATTGGAAAAAGAATCTTTGGGTTGGTTTTATTGTTTTTCTGGCATTGGCTATTCCGAATGCTTTTTTGGTTGGTAATACAGGTGGTGAAATTCTTAGCGGAAAGTATAGTGCTCCGCAGGTTGGAATCGGACTATTTTCATCGTTTATCTATTTTTTTCTTATGGCAGGTTTTTCCGAAGAATTTTTCTTTAGAGCATTTATCCAAACAAGGATTTCATATTTGTTCAAATCGAGTGTCAGTGGTGTTTTGCTTACTTCACTGATTTTCGGGTTAGGTCATATTCAGGGTATTATGCAATGGTATCCCGGGACAACAATCGCAGAAGCATTTTGCAGAGCATTCTTTTTGCAGACAGTTATGGGACTTATGTTTGGAGTGCTTTGGGAACGAACAAGAAATTTGATCCCGTGTGTATTTGTACACTCAGGAGTGAACGGTTTGAATAATTTGTTTTCTATAATCACAAAGCTGGGCATTTGAATTAATACGGCTAACACAAGCGCTGAAACCAATCGTATAATCAGTTACGGGAACATCGCCATCTATAGTTTTGGGAATGGCAATAACCTTGAATCCCCGCTGAATTAAATATCATCCCCACAAATTACAACGCAAAATTTAAAACTTGACTGTATCACCTGAAATATTTAACGTTTTTACATGAAAACTATTCACACCCGGATCGCGATGCATATTATGAATAATTTGGAGCTTTAATGATTATTAAAGGTGGAAATACACTAACATTAGAGCAAATTATTTTAGATAAAATACAGATAATATTTGGATATTCAATATTGTTCCCATAAATTTGTTTCAGGTAAAATGCGGATAGTTTATGGATAAATATATAAATAAAATTAACTTTGATTTTTCTACAAATCAGAAAATGCTAAATCTAATTGCAAAAATTGATTTGTATAAAGGGAAATGGAATTCGATTGAAAAGCAAGAAAATATTTACCTTAAAGAACTTCGCAAAATTGCTACTATTGAAAGCATCGGTTCTTCAACAAGGATTGAAGGTGGAACATTAACAGACAATGAAATCAAAGACTTATTAAAGAATGTAAAAATTACCGAACTGAAAACTCGTGACGAACAAGAAGTTATAGGTTATTACGACACATTAGAAATCATATACGAAAACTGCAATAATATTCATTTGTCAGAAAATTACATAAAACAACTGCATCAAAATTTATTGCGCCATTGTTCAAAAGATGAAAGGCATCGAGGAAAATATAAATTTCTATCAAACAAAGTCGTTGCAAATTATCCGGGGGGAATACAAAAAGTAATTTTCAATACTACAGAAGTACATTTAGTTGAAAAAGAGATAAACGAATTAATAAATTGGGTAAATGAACAATTTGATAAAGGAGAAATTCATCCTTTAATTATTATAGGTTTACTCATATATGAATTTTTATCTATTCATCCATTCCAGGATGGAAACGGACGACTTTCTCGCTTATTGACAACATTGCTATTAATGAAAAACAATTATGTATTTATTCAATATGTTTCATTTGAGAATTTAATTGAACAATCT
The DNA here is from genome assembly GCA_030603165.1 of Fidelibacterota bacterium. Classification (GTDB taxonomy): domain Bacteria; phylum Fidelibacterota; class UBA2242; order UBA2242; family UBA2242; genus UBA9312. Next base: position 2,245 of record JAUVYH010000070.1, on the reverse strand, counting down.
AAAAAAGAATATTATGAAGCATTGATGGAAGGTCAAAAAAACAGAAATAAAGAAAATGAAAATATTTCAAAATGGATATTGTATTTTTTAGATAGATTAAATACACTAACACAAAAACTTGATAATAAATATGATGTGTTTAAAACAAAAGGCGGTTATTTAAACGAACGCCAGAAAGAAATAAAACAATTTATCAAGAATAATCAACCTGTTAAAATATCTGATGTATCTAAACATTTTAAAGATATTACTATCCATACGATAAAAAAGGATTTACAATATATGAAAACTGAGAAAGTAATTAGAAGTATCGGAAAAGGTAAGGGAACAGTTTACATAATAGATAACTTGCCCTAACAATACCTATACATAATGCGGGTTGCAGTGCAAAAATGAAAGTAAAAAACATTTAATGAAAATTAGTAATAAACTGAATCGGTAGTGCTTTGAAATCCCGCACTACGCATAGCCAAACCGTTATGCACAAGCGGTAAAAATAATGACACTGAAACAAAACAAAAACAATTACTAAATGGCAGGAAAAGAAACCTTGGTTAACAAAAGAAAAGAGCCCCGATTTTATATGCAGGAGGCCATTAAGGCCATGAAAAACTCTGTTGACGAGGTGAATAAAGATACACCAAGTCCCAGGGTTGGTGCCGTACTTGTATTCCCAGATGGTACTTATGAAACCGCTTACAGAGGCGAGTTTCGGGAAGGAGACCATGCAGAATATACTTTGTTAGACAAAAAGTTTCGTACCAGAGATGTTTCGGGTTGCTGTCTGTTTGCTACACTTGAACCATGTGGGCCAGGAGCGAGAAAAGGACCTAAAATATCCTGTGCTGAAAGAATTGCCAATGCACGTATTAAAAAAGTTTGGTATGGAGTACAGGAACTTAATCCCAAAGCAAAAGGTGGTAAGAAATACCTGGAAAAGTTAAAAGTAGAAGTTCTTCCATTCGATTTAGATTTGCACCACGAAATATTGGAATTCAATAAAGATTTTAGAGATTGGGTCGAAGAAGAAAATAGGAAAGAAGAATTGGCAAAAGTAGTTGTTAAAGGCCCGTTACAAAAAACAGTTAAAAATGCCAGTTTAGACTCCTTGTCAAAGGAAGTAATTGAATTATATATCCTCAAAACCCAAAAAGAATTTACCTATAATTCGGATGGTCTTGTGAAAGACCTAATGGATAAGGAATTACTTGAAGCAGATCCAAAAACTGGAGAAATTAGGCCTACAGGTGATTGTATTTTGCTATTTGGCAAAAGCCCGAGGGACAAGTTTCCACAATCTTCTGTAAAAGCTAAAGTTGATTATGGCGGTGGTGAGGAGCCAGACACAGAAAGTTTTGATGATGCCATTGTTTTGGTACCAGATCAGGTAAAAGCGTGGGCAAAGAAAGTTATACCAGAAAGTATCGACAGGTCTGATTTTACAAGGGAAAAAGTGTCACACTTTCCTCTTGATGTTATTCGAGAAGCAATAATAAACGCCATCATACACCGAGATTATTCAAATAAAAGGGCGAAAATTGAACTGGAAATAACACCTGAAAAAATTGAGGTTAGAAGTCCCGGAGAGCCAATTTCCCCAAATACACTCAAAGATTTACAAAACTTTACAGCCATCTCACAAACCCGTAATCCTGAATTGGCATATATCTTCAATATTATGCGCTTTATGGAAGAATCAGGAGTTGGAATGGATACTTACCGGACAATGGGGGAAAAGTATAGATTGCCACTTCCTATCATCAAGTATAAAAAGCCTAATATCATTGTCACATTTCCCAGAACAATTGAAGCCTCGAAAGAAGCTTATGATTATAAAGGGATTAAGAGCTTAAATGAAGAAGAGTTAAAAGGTTATGAGTTCATTAAGCAAAAAGGTAAAATTACTCGAAAGGATTACGAAACAAAATTTGGTTTTGAAAAGAAAAAAGCAGAAAGACATTTACGTAAAATGGTCGATGAAGGTTTGATAGAAAGAAAAGGTTCTGGTCCTTCTACTTATTATGAGATTAACGCGACATAAATCGCGCCAAACTGTCGCGATATTCGGGTTATTAAAATCGATAATTCTTTATTGCGACATAAATCGCGCCAAACTGTCGCAATAAATTTGAAAACAATTGAGGAAAACTAAATGAACCCAGATATAAACCTGCCCATGATATCCAAATTGATAGTAAAAAGTAGATTGTAGGTAGAGAACATGGACGTGGAATTAAAACCTTAC
>JAUVYH010000109.1 GCA_030603165.1 Fidelibacterota bacterium | reverse complement strand
GTCTAACAATTTCTTCAATCCAGCCCTCTGAATAAAATCAGTGGTACCGTCGTACTCCGCCTGCATTTCTTCATAGGTCAAATGGTAGAAGTAACACCCGGTAAGTAGAAAATCGAGTAGCTCCGCGTATCCATACTGTTTATATTCCGCACTTGCCCATGCGTACGTTTCAGACGGGTCGTATTCCCGGCTTGCCCAGTTTACGCCCAATTCATAATATGTAGGGTACCAGGCTCCGACATAAGAGGCAAATTGAAGTTTTGGATTAATGGCTTTCACCTGTTCCCTGGCGCGATTTAAAAAGTCATAAATTACTTTGGTCCGCCAGGTAAGCCATTCTTTGAAATGTACTCCCTCTTCCATTTCCCACCGTCCCATTTGACTCAATTTCCAAAAATATATATCCCGAGGCCAGTTCGCCACTTCGTACCCCAGGTATCGTTCAAATTCCTGTTTTGAGTAATCGGTAAAGTCTGATTTGATATTGTCATAGCGCGCCCTGTCAAGAATTATTCCATCGAATTTATATATTGTCAGAATTTCCTCCATAAGCGACAATTCATAATCCTGCACATCAGGCAATGCCGGGTTTACAAAAGCGGAATAACCGGCGCTGTATTCGGTTGTAGGCACGATCCCGCCCGGTGCATTTAGCATCGTCTGCCATTCAGGATGAGTCGTATATATAACACCTCGGTTTTGACTTTTCCAACCTTCGGAAAAGACATTCATAGCGGCATAGACTTTTAAGCGGCGCTTGCGGGCTTCGCGAATCATTATTGCAGGATAATCAAAATCCGCAGCACGCGTAAAACCTTTCCATTCCAGCGCCTGATCTGCGATCTTGCTGGAATAAATCACTTCACCGCTAATCGGTTTTAGATCGACGATTATTGCAGTCACACCCGCATCCCTGATCTTTTTCATAACGACTTTTATAGAGTCTTCAGTACTCAGATGTTCAAAATTTGCCGATGCATCAATCCATAAAAAAGCCGGTTTCGAAAGTTTAGAACATTGTGAAGCCAGCATGACAGTCAAGAATGCAATAAATGTAATTCTTTTCATAAAAGTATTTCTCACTTTTTCAAATTGTTAAAATTCTTTACTTATCTCAATAAATATACCGGACTCGATAAACTCCAGGCCACTTACTTTTTCCATGTCCAATTTCAAAGCCGGCCAGAGTTCGGCAATTACGAAGTGGTATTGAGCCCGGATTCCCATATGTAAAAAAGAAAAAGGTGAAACCCGCAATGTTAACCCGGCACAACCGCCCCAACTCCAGTCGTCTCTTTGATAATCATCAAATTCATATAAGATTGCAGAAGTAGAATCGCTGCCATCAATATATGAGTATGCCTTTCGGTTAAATGCCCACTTGTTCAGCGTAAATCCGCCGGTCAAATACAATGATGTCCATAGCGGCAGTTGAATCACTTCATAATCATAAATCAGCCCGACAATCTGAAACGCGAGGGACATCTTCAGGTCTTTAAAGGTTGTTTTTGTTTTATTAATATTATCAAACTTGAAAGCATAATACTGTAATTGAACGGTTGTCTTTTCATCGCGCCGCCAGCCGGCATTGATAAAATAAGATTCAGTCGGCATGAACCGCTGACCAAGACGGTTTAAGGGTATCATATTACCGACTCCGCCACCGATCATTTTTTGAGATTGCGCTGGTGTCCGCAATGCACCGGCGCCCAACACAAAAAAAACGACTAACAAGATTCGAGATAATTGTTTAATCCGTTGTTTTATTACGATTTTACTCATTATCAATTATTCCGAGTCCCTTAATATAGAAATTGAATATTTAAAAATCCGTTCCAGGCATTTCTCATAGGAAAACAACGGGCGTCCCGGCGGTTTCGGATATAATATACATAATCAGCGCCAAGAGAAAGAGAAAGAGCATCCGAAATTCTCCGGCTAACAGCCAATGAAGGCTGAATATTGAATACAAAACCCTTCCGTGAATCAGCATAATTACGAAAATCATACTTATAATCATAATCGATCGAGGCAAAGTACTTCCGCCATGTTTCTTCAAGAAAAAGTTGTCGCTGATACCAGGTAATTCCCATACCTGCCGATACTGACATTTCTATATTTTCCGTTAACGAAAATTCTTTTTGAACCGCCAGCATAACAGGTTTGGTTTTCAGAGTTTGCTTTGGGTTAATTTCCACATTGTAAATACTATCGCTTTCGGCAAGGTAAACCACGTAGCCGTAAATTTTTAACCAGTATGCCCAATCCCAGTGAACAATAGCATCTTTCTGGTCAATTGTATTGTAAAGATGCTTACTTTCCAGAACAACGTAAAATCCCTTTGTTAACCTCCAGGCGGCGCCAATCTGGAATCCTTTACCGGAAATACGTGAAATACTTTGATCGAACCCATCTCCGACTGATGTAACTGCACCAACATTGATACGCTCCAATTCGAGAGCCATTACCGAGTGTTGGGTTCCCACCAACACCAACATAAGATACACAATCGTAAATGTTTTCTTGAATTCACGAAAGCACCTATTTTTCATATTTGATATGCGAATCATCGAAACTCTATCAATTAATTAAATTCTCTCTGAAATGTAATTAAATAGACCGTTGGGAAACAACCGAATGGTGAAACTCCCAGGTCAAGCCGGTAATCCAACCAGCTCAGCCCCGCTCCAAAACTTAACGGGTCTTCATCGAACTTATATTTATAACCCATCCTTAGATACAAAAAATGTTCATACCGGTATTCTAAACCAAGATGTAACCGTTCAGGATTATCACTGGGATGGGACATTTCGGTGCAAAGCGTCACAGCATGGGTCAAACCGTTTATCAGGTCATAAGCCAGACCCAGCCGCAGCTCTGTAGGCATTTTGAATGCATCGGCAATATACCGTGAATCGACCCCAAAATTATTGATATATCCGCCTAATCGTAGCGACCGGAACCCGGTATAATAGAGCACTCCAACATCCATCAACAGATTCTGCGAGGAATAATTATAGATCGTTTCATGGATCCAGTTCAACCGGAGTCCCCAGGCAAATTTATCGGTAAGTTGACGGGCATAAGTAATTCCTGTTGATAGGGATTGAGCGGTATAGGTGCCGGTGGCACTAACGGCATTTTCCTCAACAAGCTGAAAATCACCATAATCGACATAATTGATACTGATTCCGAAATTTCCTATTGTTTGTGTTGGAATGATTATCCCCGCACAATAATGATTAATGTCTGCCAGCCAACGGGAACTGGATACTCCCAGCACGCTCCCGCGCTGCCGTAGCGACCGCGAATCAGATTGCCATCGACGATTATTCCCGCTCCCAGACCTTCGCCCAGCCAGATGCAAACCATATTATCTGTGTCCTGACCGGCGCCGAGCAGATGTTCACCGTACGTACGCGCATTAACATCATTTTCAATAATCACCGGGGACTTTGTACTTTTCACTGAATACCGACGCCAGCGGATGCTGTACCCAGCCGTGAATCGTCACTGCAAATACCAGCTCCCCTTTTTCATAATCAATAAAACCGGGCAGTCCAATCCCGATACTGATTAATTTTTCTTTATATTTTGGGTTGCCACTAAAAATCTGATCGATACAACGGATAATCTCAGAATTCAAATTTGCCAAAGCAATTTTTGCATGGCTGCTATGAATTTCAATACCTGCGACAAACCCATTGTCGGGATTCAAGCTCAACAAAGTGGGGCGTTTTCCGCCCTTTTTAGTTGACTCTCCTTTGCCTATTTCAACAATATAACCGGCTTCGCTTAATCGGTTCACGATTTCCGAGACGGCGACCTTGGAGATTTTAGTTCTTCTCGCCAGTTCGATTCTTGAGATCGTCTCTTCATTTTTAACAAGCGTCAGTATTCTGATCTCGTTAAGTTCTTTAATTAATTGGGAGTTGACAATATTCATGATTGCTGCTCAATTTTTTCCATTATTTTCATTATTAATTTCCGTGTTATCCATAAATCTGCAAGTAAAATAATATATCCTTACAAATTTAAAAAGAACGTTTATTAGTCTATGCAACTAACTTAAGCAGACACTGTATTTTTGATTTAAGATAAGTTCAAATTTTCCATAAAATCGGATTAAGCAGGCACAATCCGAATAGACTTCATACCCCGTGGAGTTTTATCTAAATTGAGATGCAACCTGGCATAATTTGTATTTTTTTACTACTTTATCTTAGATTTTAGTCAACCCAACCGGAGAAATGATATGATTAGCAACATTCAAATAAAAATTCGCGGCTATCACCTCGACTTGTACGGTCATGTCAACAATACCCGCTACCTGGAGTTTCTGGAGGAAGCTCGCTGGACAATTAAAGAGAAATATTTCGATTCCCCGGACAAGCATGATGAAGGATTCGGATTTGTCATCGTCAATACTAACATCAATTATCGGAATTATGCTCAATTGGGCGACACCCTGGAAATTCGCACGACTATTTCTCATATCGGTAATAAAAGCGCCGTTTTCCGGCACGAAATTTACCTGGCGGATTCTGACAAATTAATCGCCGACGCCGATGTGACTTTTGTGATCATCGACCGGATCACCGGTAAAGCAATGCCGATTGAAGGTGAGTGGCGGACACAGATTGAGGTTCTTTATGACCAGCCCTTTTCCGGTCACCAATAAAACCACCAAGTCCTGCATATGTCTTTGAATGTATAGACCTGGAAGATTTTAACCTGTTTAATTCATAAATCTTGCCACTTCCGAAGGAATCCCTTCGGGAAAAGACACTAAAACTCTAAGAATTAATAAAATATAGATATTGAAATATGCGAAATAACTTAAAATTTATACCTTACCTTTTTATCTTTATTTTTATATTAAACATTCCTTTGTGTCTTGGCGTCTTAGTGGCTATGAATAATTCAGTTTAAGAACCTTCCGACGAATTATAACCGACCTTTGTAATAAAATAAATGAAATTATTAAAATAACGTTTGGTTTATCCGAATTAATATCTTACCTTTGATAGATTTGAATTCGACTGCCACAAACTTGACCAATTGTAATAACTTAAATAGTTAAGTTGAATTGGTAAGTCGTTTTCGCAATGTTAATTGAATAAATAAAATGATTTTCAGTAATCAAAGGAGTCAATGTTGAATATCTACGTGGGTAACTTACCCAAAAGCACAAATGAAGATGAAGTTCGCGGCCTGTTTGAAAAACATGGTGTTGTCGCTGATGTTAAATTAATCAAAGACCAATATACCAGAGACCTTCGCGGTTTTGGATTTATTGAAATGCCTGCCAAAGCAGAAGCATTAAAAGCAATCCAGGAAGTTAATGGTACTGAGCTTGATGGACGCTCATTAATCGTTAATGAAGCCAAACCTCGCGGCGAACGGTCAGGCGGCGGTCGCGGTGGTAGCCAACGGAACCGTTGGTAAACCACAACTAAAATCACTTAACAGATTTTTAAAGCCTCGTACTTGTACGAGGCTTTTTTTTTGCTCAAAAGAGACCACTTTATGACAATTCACCATATATGTGAACTTGTTAAGACAGGTAAAAAGTTTCTCATTTTGATGGAAACCGCCGAAAGAAAAAAACAAAAAATTAAGTGTATTAAATTGTCAGCAGGAAAAGGTTCTGATGCCCTATCTGTTTTACATCCACATTGATGAATCCCAATTTCTTCGCAATTCTTCGCAGGCGCCCGACTTTGATACGGTGCCAGAGCGGCGGTCCGTGTTTTGTAATCTTATACTGCCATTCCAGAGCCGCGACATATTTGGAAGCGACTCTCTTTGCCTCACTCAAGGCTTTTCCCAGGCTGTCGGCTTCATGCAGGGCATGAGCATAGAAGACCAAGTCAAAGCTATTTACTTCATAAGGCAATTGTTCCAACTCTCCCACTTTGAATTCACCCTCGGGAACATGCTGTCTGGCAGCTTCGATCATCTGCGGATTTATATCAATCCCGGCTATTTTCAAACCTCGCTGATGAAAAGCTTCTGCAAAGACGCCGCTGCCGGTGCCGGCATCCAGCACAGAATGGATATCCCTGTCTTTCAAACAGAGGTCAACGACACGATCGACCTGTAAGGTTTCCAGTCGTTCGGCTCTTCGTAAGCGGTCAGCTGGACCCTGATAGACCTTTTTATGCATATTATCTCTCAATATGCCATCAGAATATTATCGCAGGGTATCATCTTCATAATAATCAATAGTTACAGATATAATCAGGGCAAATAAAGCGGCGCACCGACTCCGATAGGTAATCCTAACAGCATCCAGATTGCCAGTAGTATTATCCAGGCAATGGACAAAAATATCGTATAGGGCAGCATTGTGGCGACAATGGTACCGATACCCGCCTTTTCATCATACTTCTGGGCAAAAGCCACAATGAGCGCAAAATAGCTCATCATCGGCGTAATTACATTCGTCACGGAATCTCCAATACGAAAGGCAGCCTGGGTAACGGCAGGATGATAACCGAGCAGCATAAACATAGGAACAAAAATCGGCGCCATAATAGCCCATTTCGCGGAAGCGCTTCCCATAAACATGTTAATAAATGCTGATACAATCACAAAAGCAATCAGAAGTCCGATCCCTGTAAAACCAATAGACTTAAGCAATTCCGCACCCTTTATAGCAAGCAGCACACCAATATTACTCTCCTTGAAATAGTAAACAAACTGGGCTGCGAAGAAAACCAGTACGATATAGCCGCTCAGACCTTTCATTGAATTGGTCATGTGTTTTACCGCATCCTTGTCATTTCTAATCGTACCAACGACAATACCATAAACTATGCCGGGAATAAAAAAGAAAATCAGGATAGCGGTAATCAATCCGGACATGAAGGGCGATTTGAGCAGCGAGTTTGTTACCGGATCTCTCAACAGGGCATTATGAGGCAGGGTCAAAAGTAAGAATACAGCGATCGTGACCAGGCAAGCGACGCCAGCCCAGATTAAACCAATCTTCTCTTTTGGTTCGATTTTATCAAAATCTTCCAGTTTGCCTTTGTATTCACCAAGCCTTGGTTCTACAAATTTATCGGTGACCCATGTACCGATAATTGTGACCATAATTGCCGAAGTTATCATAAAATAGATGTTTATCGCCGGACTAAGCTTCATAGCGGGGTCAATAATATTAGCGGCGGATTCCGAAAGACCCGCCAAAATGGGATCGATAGTTCCGATTAAAAAGTTTGCACCAAATCCTGCCGATACACCACAAAAAGCCGCGGCTAAACCAGCCAGGGGATGACGTTTAAATGCGGCAAAAACCATCGCACCAAGTGGAATCAGGATAACGTATCCGGCGCTCGACGCCAGATGAGATAGCACACCGGCAGCTACGACCGTTGCTGTTATGAGACGTCTCGGTGCGGTAGTGACTATATGTCTAAGCGCCGCAGTAATTAATCCCGAACCTTCAGCCACACCGACGCCGATCATGGCAACAATAACTATTCCTAACGGTGGAAATTTTACAAAGTTGTCAGTTGCGCTGGAAAAGATAAACCGAAAACCATCGGCGCTAAGTAAATTAATAGCACGGATATTTTCACCGGTTCCGGGGTGAATTGCGATCATACCGGAACGCTGAATGAGATATGATAAAATAAGCGTTACCATCGCAAATATTGCAAATAATGTCGCCGGATGGGGTAACTTATTGCCAACCAGTTCAATCCCATCCAGTGCCCGCAGGCTGAATGAGCGTTTATTGGGATCCTTTTTACGCTTAAAAAGGCATTTAATAAAACATTTACTTTCCTGATCGGGTAATGCTGGCGATTTTTTATTCATCATCGTTCTCCCTAATTCTTCAAATTGCTATCAATACTGCTTAAATGATTTAAGTTTAATAATTGTTAATGATACAAAACAATTTCCAAAAATAAAAATTATTTCGTATCTACTCAGCCATATAAAATTAGTGAGGTTTATTCGGGTTCTGGAGTTCGGCTGCGGAACGGCGCTTAATCACGGTTGCAGAAAAACATTAACCATCGAATTTATTCGGTGGATAGAACGGCTTTTACCTGTTTTCCCGACTTTAGTCGGCGTAATCACCGAATAAATTCCCCGAAGGGACAGGCGATTTGTGTTTCCGGGGGCTTCAAATCCACTTAATAAATTGCCTGTCTGTGCCGGCACGGCAGACAGAAGTGGTTAATACCTTTATCGCAAGAGGATTAAAGGACAATAGGGGAAATAGGGGTCTAACAAAATCCTATACCTCTTATACCCCTTATACCCTTTCCCTATATCTTTATATCCTTATATCCCTACCTTTGGGGATCTTATATCATCTCGACATAATATTAGGTACAGCGCTAAAATTTCGGGGTAACTTTAGAATTGCTATCGATAATTGGGATAATTCAATGCAGGACGTATATTAGAGCAATGACTAAATCAAAATTTCAGGCAATTCTTTTCGACCTCGATGGCACCCTGGTAGATTCAAGCCGGGATATCACCACTTCGATAAATCTTACATTAAAACAGCTCGGATACGATCCGATTACATTGAACCAGAGTAATTCATTCGTCGGCGACGGGATTCGCATGTTGGTTAAAAGGGCTTTAGGTAAATCAATTTATAATGATGAACGCCATATAATCGAGCACGACTTACTCTCTGAAGCAGATAAAATTTACCGGAAATATTACGCTCTGCATGTACTGGATACAACGCTTCCTTATCCGGGAGTTGTAGATACTTTAAATCGAATTACCGGGTTAAAATTAGCTGTAATTTCAAATAAAGCCGTTGTATATGTGAATGAAATCATGATTCATTTTCAACTTGATAAGTATTTCAGGTTTATTCTTGGCGGCGATTCGTTGGGACTGAAAAAACCGGATCCTTATCCCCTGTTATATGTTGCTCAACAATTCAACATTGACCCGCAACAATGCTTGATGGTCGGCGATAGCGAAAAGGATATTATCGCCGGAAAAGCAGCCGGAATGAACACATGCGCCGTCACATATGGCATGCGAATTGAAAAATCACTAAAAGAACAACAACCTGATTTTATTCTATCTGATTTTTCGTCAATAAACTCAATTGTCGGATAGTTTCGTAAATATCAAAGTGCAAATTTCAAATTGCAAATTGTATATTGTTCCGGAAGTGTCCCTGCGGCACATATTTTAAATTTATACTCATACCCGGATGGAATTTAAAGATTGATTCAACCCCGGGGTTAGTGAGATTTTGATTTGTTTATGTCAACCGGTTTCACCGGATGTTATTCATGTTAATCCCCTTACAGGGATTTCCTCGTTCCCAAATTTAATTTGGGAATGAGATTGTATTTTGGCATTTTAAAAAGTCTGTGTCTTTGCGACTTCGTGGCTATAAAGTAATCAGGTTAGATAGCAGACTCATCAAAGTGTATCTCTAAAGACTTTCGACCGATTTTCATTTTTCTGAGCGTTACACCCGCTTGATCAAACATGATTTTAGACGCCCTGGCGGCGTCGGTATCCTGATATTTATCCGAAAGATATACGACCTCTTTAATGCCGGTTTGAATAATTGCTTTTGCGCATTCATTACAGGGAAACAAGGCAACATAGATAGTACAGCTATTCAAATCCCTCGAGATACTGTTCAGAATGGCATTCAGCTCCGCATGGCAGATATACGGATATTTGGTCTCTAAAAAAGAGCCTTCTCTGTTCCAGGGCAGAAGTTCATCCGAACAACCGGTAGGAAAACCGTTATATCCAACTCCGACAATCTTTTTCTGCCGATTAACAATACAAGCGCCAACTTGAGTATTGGGATCTTTACTCCGTTGAGCCGAAAGCAGCGCAACACCCATAAAATAATCATCCCAGCTGATATAGTCTCTTCGTTTTTCGATCTTTTCCACAAATTGCTCCTTTTAAAAATATGCAAAAATTTACAGCATCAAGACACTAAAAACCACTTTTGTATTTCAGGCAAGCAACCTTGCTAATAATCATGTGAAGAATCTTAATTAATTTAAGCGTACTGCCCTCTTTTTTGTTGTTATAATTAAATTGTTTACGTTATATTACCCTTTGAATGAATATAATTAAAGTTTAAAGAGGTTCGTATGTTTGCTGCACTGGAAGAAGCGACGGAATTTATCAGGAAAAATGATATTCGATTCATCGATTTAAAATTCACAAATCTGTTTGGCGGACTTCATCATATTACCATTCCGGCACACCAGTTTAATGATCAACTCATGCAGGAAGGAGTCGGATTCGATTCATCTTCCACTCCCGGATTCAAAGCTCTCGAAGCTGGTGATATGGTATTGATCCCGGATCTTAAAACGGCATTCATGGATCCTTTTCACGAATATCCAACCTTGAGTTTTTTATGCAATATCGCCGAAGCGGATACAAAGAAACGTTTTTACAGAGATCCTCGATATATTTCTACTCTTGCCGAAGAATACCTGCTATCAACGAGAATTGCGACCGAAAGTAGATGGGGACCGGAATTCGAATATTATATTTTTGACAGTGTCGATTATCGAAACGATCCCTTTTATTCCTATTTTAAAATCAATTCCAACGAGGCTCAGTGGAGCAATTATTTCGATGAAGGTAAACAAGATGGCTACCAGCTGTTTAATCATCGCGGATATCATGCAGCTCCCCCCTGTGATGAACTTTACAACATCCGTTCCGAAACGGTTAAAGTTATGGAAGATTGCGGAATCCCCGTAAGGTACCACCATCATGAAGTCGGCAGTTCCGGACAGGTAGAAATCGAAGTACTGCTCGGAAATTTAACCCGCATGGCTGATGTTACGGTTCTTACCAAATATATCGCTAAAATGGTTGCTAAAAAATATGGCAAAACCGCTACCTTCATGCCGAAACCACTGCATGACGAACCGGGCAGCGGCATGCACTTTCACCAGCATCTTTTTAAAGATGGAAAGCCGCTTTTCTACGACACCGACGGCTATGGCGGTCTGAGCCAACTGGCTCAATCTTACATTGCCGGCATTTTAAAACATGCTCCGGCAATTACCGCTCTGACAAATCCTTCGACCAATTCCTACAAACGCCTGATCCCCGGTTTTGAAGCGCCCGTGGCTCTATTCTTCAGTCTTGGAAACCGCAGTTCCGCTATCCGCATTCCCAAGTACGCCACCACTCCGGAATCAAAGCGCATCGAATACCGTCCACCGGACGCCACCTGCAATCCGTATATTGCCATGTCGGCGATGCTGCTTGCCGGAATCGACGGAATCCGGAATAAATTAAACATTACAGATGAAGGATTCGGTCCTTACGATGTAAATCTCTTCGATCCGCAAAATGCTGATATCCGGAATTCAATCAAATCGTTACCAACCTCACTTGAATCGGCGCTCGACCATCTGAAACAGGATTACAAATTTCTCCTTAAGGGAAATGTCT
>JAUVYH010000054.1 GCA_030603165.1 Fidelibacterota bacterium | reverse complement strand
ATTATCCACAGCTGTTTATTATCTTCAATCTGCAATCAAATATCTGTTTTCGCAAATCTGAAATTTAAAATTATTAGTAGGAGAGATTTAAAGTTTTTGATTTATGATATGTGATTAGCGATAGTAGATTTTTGATTTAATGTTTGGAGAATATTGTGAATCCTATCTTAAATGAAACAAATGAACTAATTAGCATATTGGTTAAATCCATTAAAACCTTAAAGAAAAAATGAAATCGATTATTATCCACAGCTGTTTATTATCTTCAATCTGCAATCAAATATCTGCTTTCGCAAATCTGAAATTTAAATTTATAGGAGTAAAATGCGTCATTGGCGTACTTTTATTATGCTGTATTCCGGCTTTGGCAAAGGACAGTGCTCAGAAACTGTACGAGTCCGGGCAGTATGATGAAGCGATTAATAAATATAATCGTATTTTAATTGAGCATCCGGACTGGGAAGAAGCCCATTTTGGAAAAGGGAGTTCATTGTATAAGTCGGATCAGATTGAGGAAGCAATGCGGGAATTCGAACTGGCGATTTCCAGCAAAGATCCGCTGCAAAAATCCGCAGTATATTACAATATGGGCAATGCCTTGATTAAGTCTGAACGGCTGGAGGAAAGTCTTAAATTTTATAAACGCGCGCTGGAATTAAATCCCAAAGATTACGATGCCAAACACAATTTTGAACTTGTGCAACAGATGATGCAGCAGCAGAATCAGGACCAGTCGCAACAACAAGATCAGAACGGTAAAAAGGACCAGCAAAACCAGCAGAATCAGCGGAAGAACGATCAGCAGGATAAAAAAGAAAAACAGGAACAGCAAGAACAACAGAGTCAGCCTCAGCAAACACCCCAAAAACAACGGCAGGAACGACAGAAAAGTCAGGAAGAAGCCGCCCAGGTTCTGGATGCCTTGAAGGATGATGAAAAAAAAATGATGCAGGAACGCATGAAAACCAAATATTCGGGCATTAAAAAAGAAAAAGATTGGTAAATTTGAATGTGATGAAATTTGCGCTACGATGGATAATAATAATGCTGCTTGTGCAGACCAATCTGCTTCTGGCCAAGGATATCAGCGTAAGCGCCAGTGTGGATCGGAATAGTATCCATTTGGATGATGTGATCACCTTTTCTGTCAAAATCGAAGGGACGCGTGACTTTCCCGCGGTCCCCTCGCCCCAAAGTGACGGCTTTGTGATCATCTCAGGACCATCGCAATCCAGCAATATCCAGATCATCAATGGGAAAATGAGCGCTTCGAAGACAATTCAGTGGCGCCTGGCGCCAACAAAGACCGGGAAACAGGAAATCAAACCTATTTCAGTAAAATATCGCCGTAAAAATTACCGGACAAAAGCGGTTACTGTTACAGTGAGTGATCGTAAGACTACGACTCCCGCACCACGAACCGGAAAAATTCCGACACCGCAGGCACAAGCGCCCCGGCGAGTTGAAAGCGGTAAGTACAACATATTTTTGAAAGCAAATGTCTCAAAACATACCCTTTATAAAGGCGAGGAACTGATCGTATCCTTTGATCTCTATTTTCAAAATGTCCGTAATTTTGCGACCCAGAAATTACCCGACGCCAGGGGATTCTGGACTGAACAATTTCCGGAAAAACGGAATCCCACCATAGCATCTGTAGTAATGAACGGCATTGCTTATAAGAGGGCAACGTTACGACGTCTGGCGCTGTTTCCCACAACGACAGGCGACCTGATGATTGACCCAATGGTTATCAATTGCGAGGTTGTTGTGCCCGGTAAACGTCGCCGCTCGGTTTTTGACGATTTTTTTGATGACCCATTTTTTCGCGATCCGTTTTTTAGCAGCACAAAGACTGTGGAGGTCCGTTCCGAACCGGTATCGGTTCACGTCAGGGAGCTGCCCGTTGTCGGGAAGCCGGCAGGATTTAGCGGAGCCGTCGGAAACTTTGTGATAGAGAGCATTATCGACACCCTTCAAACCAAACAGGATCAGGCGCTGACGCTGCGCTATAAGATATCCGGTTCGGGGAATATAAACGCGGTGAAATTAGCGCCCTTGAAACTTCCGGCAAATGTAGAAATATTTGAACCGAAGATTGAGCGCACTATTAATAATAAAGGTAAATCCATTCGCGGAAGTGTTTCATATGAATATGTTCTGATTCCCCGCAGCAGCGGTCGTTTAAGAATTCCGTCGCTGAACTATGTTTATTTTGATCCAGTTGTAAAACGTTATCATTCCAGTGACGCAGCTGGTTTCAATATCGATGTTAAACCGCTTGATCAGGCGCTCGTAGCCCATAATGCCGGTTTTAGTAAAGAAGAGGTGTCCTTATTGGGGAGCGATATCCGCTTTATTATCAGGGATAATCCGAACTGGCAGCGCCTTGGAACCACCGTATTCACCCGATTCTGGTTCTGGTTTATCAATATTCTGGCTCTGTTTATCATTACCGGCAGCATCCTGTTCCGCTGGTGGGTGGATAAACTTGAGACCAATAGTCTGTTTGCCCGGAAACGCCGGGCATTATCCGGAGCGTTAACCATTTTAAAGAACGTCGAAAAAGATATTGCCGGGAATGAATTGGATGATGTTTGTAACAAACTGGATCGAGGGCTGATGGGATTTATTTCCGATAGATCAGGTCTGCCGTCATCGGGAATCGGTCCCAAAGAGATTCATAGGGCATTAATTGATAATAACGTTGATATTGTTCTTGTAGAATCGGTGGATAAGCTTCTTCGGGAACTCGAGCAGTACCGGTTTTTGCCCGGTGAACTAACCGATAAAGATTATCGACGTTTATTGGATATAACCAGTGAAATAATCGGAGAATTGAGCAAGGTCATATAACATGCCGAAATCTTTAATCATCTTATTTATTCTGATAGTCGTGCTGTCCGCGGGGATGCGGGCTCAGAGTTCGGTTGATTTTTATTATCAAAAAGGTAATGAATATTACCTCGAAGAAAATTATGCTGAGGCAATCCGGCAGTATGAAGCCGTCATTAGCAATGGTTATGAAAGCAGTGAACTCTACTATAATCTTGGAAACGCTTATTATCGGACCGGTCAATTAGGAAAGGCAATTCTGTATTATGAGCGGGCTTTGAAGCAGGGTCCCAAGGATAAAAATATTCGATTTAATTTGAGATTAGCGAATTTGAGAGTCAAAGACCGGATCGATATTCCACGGGAATTTTTCATTTTTCGCTGGAATCGAAACCTTGTCCGGCTTTTGTCCATGAACGCCTGGGGCTGGATCATGACCCTTTTCTTTTTAATGGCAAGCGTGCTGTTGGCTGTGCGCTTGATTATTAATATCGGTATATTCAGGCGTCCCGCTCGAATAGTAAGCACAATTTTATTTATCTGCGCCGCAATGATTCTCTGCCCGCTTATTCAGCGATACCAGATGGAACGATCTTACTCCTACGGGATAATACTTCAGTCCAGCACCAAAAGCCTGGCGGCGCCCCAGGAGGGCAGTACCGAGTTATTTATTGTTCACGAGGGGACCAAAGTCCAGGTATTGGATCGGGATGGAGATTGGAGTAAAGTAGAATTGATCGATGGCAAACAGGGCTGGATACTATCATCGGAGCTGGAAATAATTTAAGTTCACCACTGAAGGACACGGAATATCACAGAAAAGATATAAGATAATCAAGTTGCTATATTCACCCCGTGTAATAATCAATACAAGGATAATGGCTAATAAAAAATAAAAAGAGAGAATTCTTGTAGAAAACAAAGCTATGAAAAAGATAACAAATCAGGATGAAGCACAATTAATTAACTACTTATCACGTAGTGATCCCTATGGGAAAAACAACACGATTAAGAGTAGGGTTATTGTTTAATTTTGGTGCTGTCCCGACGAGTCGGGATGAAATGATGAGAAGAATATTTTGATAATTCAGTGTAACTCCGTGAAAATCAGTGGTGAATTATTACCTCTTTTTAAATATGCCGAATATTTTGTATATTTCAGGCAACTAATAGTATGATGATGAAAAAACGACTTTTTGGGTTACTGATAATATGTCTCTTAGGCTCTCTTTTTGCTCAGGATCGTATGGCGGAGCAGGATGAGAGTTTCGACCCCCTGGATTTGCATGAACCGTCATTGCCGATTCTGGACGGATCACTGATTTACGAGATAATTACGGATATAAAAGAACCGTCAGCAAGCGATCGAATCAGACGGGACACACTCCGGGTGGTGGAAAAAATGGGTTGGAAAGTTCAGTTGTTCTCTACCACCGACTTTTATCAGGCGGATACTGTGTACTTTCAGGCAATTGATGATTTTATCGAGCAGGACGTCGTGAAAGTATTTAATTCACCCTACTATAAAATCAGGCTTGGGAATTGTACCACGAGGGAGGCAGCGGAGGACCTGCTGGACCGGGCGCTGGATTTAAAATACCGTGACGCCTGGATCATCCGCACAGCGGTAAAAATGGAAGAACGATTGATTTTTTATTAAGTCTAAAGATATATTTCATAGATTAAGCGAGGTAATTTATGTCAGGTCACTCAAAGTGGAGTACCATAAAACGGAAAAAAGGCGCTCAAGACGCCAAACGCGGTAAGATTTTTACCAAGCTCATAAAGGAAATCCAGGTGGCAGCCAAAATAGGTGGCGGCGATGAAAGCGCCAATCCCCGCCTGCGGTCAGCGATCCAGGCTGCCAGAACTGCCAATATGCCCTCAGCCAATATTGAGAAGGCGATTAAGAAGGGAACCGGGGAACTCGAAGGCGTGAATTATGAAGAGCTAAGCTATGAGGCGTATGGACCCGGCGGAATTGCCATCTATGTGGAAGCCATGACGGATAATAAGAAACGCACCGTATCTGAAATTCGTCATCTGCTGACCAAGCATGATGGGCATTTAGCAACCAATGGCAGCGTAGCCTGGATGTTTGAAAAAAAAGGGATCATTACGGTGGATAAGAATAGCACCAATGAGGACGATCTTCTGATGGTGGCAACCGAAGCCGGCGCTAATGATATCATTGAAGAAGATGATATTTATGAAGTTGATATGGAACCCTCGGCATTTGACGATGTAAAAAACGCACTTGAGAGCAGCAATATTCAACCCCTGGAAGCCGCAATTCAAATGATCCCGAAAAACGTTGTTAAAGCCGATGAGAAATTAGCGTTGAAAATATTGAATTTATTGGAAGTTCTGGAAGATCACGATGATATTCAAAATGTTTATTCCAATGTTGATATTGACGAAGAGATCATAAATCCCGACGTGTCGGGACAGGAAAATGTTTAATGCATTCCGAGATCCGAGTGATCGGACTGGATCATGGGATTCATCATACGGGATACGGTATATTGATTAAAAAACAAACTAAAATTAGTTGTCTGGACTGGGGAACTATTGATACATCGCCCAAGATGGCGTTTCCCAAACGGCTTCAGAAAATCTATGAAGAGTTACTGGAGATTATCAGGCGCTGGAATCCCACGATCATGGCAATTGAGACAGCCATCTATGCCCAAAATATTAAGACGGCGCTTTTAATGGGACACGCCCGGGCTTGCGCAATTCTCGCCGGCGCCAATTCTGATCTTGAAATTTTTGAATATACCCCCAGGAAAATCAAATCTGCTGTTGTGGGCAATGGCGCCGCTTCTAAGGAACAGGTCCGGTTTATGATCACCCGGCTTTTAAATATACCCGATAAGAATATCACTTTTGACGCATCGGATGCTCTGGCGGCGGGATTCTGTCACTTAAATCAAATGCCCCGACAAGTCGGGGTGAGGTAAAACATGTATGCCTATTTAGATGGTATTGTCACTTATAAAGATCCGACATTGCTGCTGCTGGATGTTCATGGCGTGGGCTATGAAGTGTTGATACCTCTGTCCACTTTCGAGCGCCTGCCTCGTCTGAATGAACGTATCAAACTGCTGATTCATTATCACGTACGCGAAGACGCCCAAACCCTGTACGGATTCTATTCTAAAGAGGAAAAAGACCTGTTCCTGAAATTAATCAATATATCCGGTATCGGACCGAAAATGGCGATCACCATACTGAGTGGAGCCAGCCCGGCGCAGTTCAAGAATCGCATTATAGCGGGAGATGTTAGAGCGTTAACTCTGATCCCCGGTATCGGGTTGAAAACAGCCAAACGGATTATTGTGGAGCTGCGTGAAAAAATGGTTGGCGCCGATGACAATGTTCCCGAGGATTTAGATGCGATTTTTCAAACGGCAGTTAGTGATGAAGCTCTTAAAGCGCTATTGTCTCTCGGATATAAACGGTCGGAAGCCTATAATGCACTTAAACGCGCTTCCAAAGAATTGGGTAGCGATGCAGCGGTGGAAACGATTTTAAAAGTTGCTCTGAATAAAATGTAAACGAGGATTAGCTATGGAATCAACAACAACAAAAACCCCTTTTTATGATAAACATGTTGCCCTGGAAGCCAAGATTGTTCCCTTTGCGGGATACCTGATGCCGGTTCAATATACAGGTATTATGGAGGAGCACCGCGCCGTACGCAATGCGGTAGGTGTTTTTGATGTGACCCACATGGGGGAGTTCATCGTTCGTGGTCCCAATGCGGAAGATTTTTTAAATAAAATTACGGTTAACGATGTATCCAGCCTGGAAATCGGTCAGGTGCAATATTCGGCAATGTGTTATCCCGATGGCGGGATTGTTGATGATCTGTTAGTATATCGCTTTGCCGATCATTATATAATGGTGGTCAACGCATCCAATATTCAAAAAGATTTTGAATGGGCGCAAAAGAATCTGATGGACGGCGTCGAGCTAAGCAATATTTCAGATGATATGGCTCTTCTGGCGGTTCAGGGTCCTAAATGTTTCGATCTATTACAGAAATTAACCGATGAGCCGCTGCATAATATTCCCTATTATCATTTTACCGAAGGCAAACTCGCCGGGAAAGATATGATCATCTCCCGGACCGGATATACCGGAGAGAAAGGCTTTGAACTGTATCATGATCCGTCCTATAGCGCGGAGCTCTGGGATGCACTGTTTGAGGCAGGAATGAAATACGGCATTCAGGCGATCGGTCTGGGAGCCCGGGACACTTTGCGACTGGAAATGAAATATTGTCTTTATGGCAATGATATCGATCAGACGACCAATCCACTTGAAGCAGGTTTAGGATGGATCACCAAACTCAATAAGGGAACTTTTATTGGCAAGGATGCGCTTGTCAAGATCAAGGAAGCCGGTCTGAAACGCAGGCTGGTTGCATTTGAAATGGAAGATAAAGGAATTCCTCGTCACGGCTATCCCATCGTGGTTAATGATAAAGAAGTAGGTATTGTGACCAGCGGAACTCAATCACCCTCCTTAAATATAGGGATCGGTTTGGGATATCTCGCCAGGGAATACACGAAAACAGGAACAGAAATAGTTATAGATATAAGGGGGCGGAAACTGAAGGCGACTGTGGTGAAACCACCATTCGTGCCTTCACGAACACTATGAGCGCTAAACGTCAGGAAATAACCGGTCTTTTATTAATTGGGTTGGGGATATTAATATTCCTGTGCCTAATTTCGTACAATTCTCTGGAAGAGCCGACTATCTCTAAAAATGTTGTTATCGGTAACTGGATGGGTATTTTAGGAGTATTTATTTCCCACTATCTGATTAAATATACTATCGGCGCCGCGGCTTTTATAATTCCGGTACTGCTCGTGTTGTGGGGTTGGTGGATTTTTGCCCGACGAAATTTCAGCGTGTTGATCCGTTTTACCATTTATGTTTGTCTGCTGTCGCTCCTGGCGTCTGTGGCGCTGGCGTTACCGGCGGTTAAACAACGAATTATTGGATCCATCGGTTTCCGCTACAGCGGTTACGTTGGCGGAGTCATCGCTAAAACCTTTGTGGATTTTCTGGGATTTTACGGCACGGCGTTTTTTCTGGGGTTATTAGCCCTGGTTACTATCAGGGGTTATTTTTCATGGAGTTTTTACGGTCCTTTTGATAGGCTTCTGAATCGTAGCGCCAAAAAACGGGAACGAGTTAAAGAGAAAAAAACTGAACCGAAGCCGGATAAAAAATCCAAAAAGAAAAAATTTCTGAGAAAACCGGAAGAAATTTCTCCCGTTATAGAGCCGGTAAAAAAAGAAATTACGATTTCACAGGAAGATATCGATCGTCCTCTGGAACCCCCTAAACCCAGACCTGCCAAAAAGAAAAAGCCGGCAGCCCCTGACTTTACGATTGATGAAGCCATTGGCAATGGCGATATCGAACATGTTGACACATTGCAGGAAAAGGTTCCAAAGCGGGAATACTTATTCCCGACTCTGGATTATCTGAACCTGCCGGAAGATTCTCAGCAAGTGAGCAGGGAAGAAATGCTGGAAAATGCCCGGTTGCTCGAGAATTCTCTGGAGACCTTTGGTGTCAAGGGGCGTGTTGTCCATGTATCCCCGGGTCCGGTGATCACCCGTTATGAGATTGAGCCCGCATCGGGTGTGCGGGTCAGCCGGATTGCCGGTCTGGCGGATGACCTGGCGCGAATTCTTCAGGCAAAGCGTATCCGTATCGTTGCCCCTATACCCGGGAAGTCGGTGGTTGGGATTGAGATTCCAAACCGCCACCCCTCGATAGTTTATTTACGAAGTATAGTAGGCTCGAAACTGTTCGCCGATGCCGACTCGAAATTGACCATCGCATTGGGTAAAACCACTTCCGGTGAAGCGAGCACTCTGGATTTAGTAAAAATGCCTCATCTATTGATTGCGGGCGCCACGGGTTCCGGAAAAAGCGTCTGTATCAATACGATAATAGCTAGCATCTTATTCCGGGCAAAACCGGATGAAGTAAAATTCGTGCTGATCGATCCCAAGAAACTGGAATTATCGGTGTATCGCGCCCTGGAGAAATACCATTTGATAACGTCGGAGGATCTTGATGAATATATCATCACCAGACCGGATAATGCCATTGTTGCATTGCGGTCGATAGAGGCGGAAATGGAGCGCCGCTATGATATACTGGCTGGCGCAACCGTTCGCAATATCGGGGAATACAACAGTAAGGTAAATAATGGTGATCTCGAAAAAGAGTATCTGCCCTATATTGTTGTGATCATCGATGAGTTGGCGGATTTGATGATGACCTCTGCCAAGGAGGTGGAGGAACCGATCACACGCCTGGCACAGATGTCAAGAGCCGTGGGTATTCACCTGGTCATCGCGACACAACGTCCCTCGGTAAATGTGATCACCGGTGTGATAAAAGCCAATTTTCCGGCGAGAATTGCCTTCCAGGTAGCGTCAAAAATTGATTCCCGCACTATCCTGGATGCAAATGGCGCAGAAAAGCTCCTGGGTCGTGGCGATATGTTGATTACCACGCCGCAAAATCCGGAACCGGTGCGTCTTCACAGCGGCTATATTTCGCTGGATGAACTGGAAAAAATCCTGGGACATATTCAGAAACAGCCCAAACCGGGAGAGGTGGAATTACCATCTGTTAAAGATGAACAATCCGATGAGTTCAATGGCTTGTTAAACGGCGAACGGGACGCCCTGTTTTATGAAGCGCTGCGATTAGTGGTTACACACCAACAGGGATCGATTTCACTGCTGCAACGCCGGCTGAAAATTGGCTATTCCCGGGCAGCCCGTCTGATTGATGAACTGGAAGCAGCCGGAATTGTAGGACCTTTTACCGGGAGTAAAGCCCGTAATGTTCTGGTTGATGAAACCTATCTCGAAGATATCGATACGGACCAGTTCGATTAACGAACTTAAGTCGGTCACAGTGAGAAATATCACAATAGATAGTTACGTAATAAAGTATATTTGAAAGTTATTTTAACAATGATCAAAAAATCTATGATCCTGATCTGTAATATTATGCTTATATTTTTATATAACCATAATCTGACGGCAGGAGATACGCAGATCGATCGACGACGATTAAGCGATATGTCACACCATTATCTGTCCAAAGCGCCCTTTGCTTTAGATTTTGAGATTATTCAATATACCAACGAGAAGGATTATCAGTCGCTTATCGGAACGTTTTATATGACCGGCAGAGACAGCTTTCGAGCCGATATTATGGATCAGGAAATAATCTTTGACGGCAATTGGCTATGGAGCTGGGATAAAGAGACCGGTCAGGTGATTGTCGAGCCGCTGGATCCGCAATCCAGCCTGAAATTTATTTTTGATATGTTGCGGGGTAACTGGGAATCCTTTATTGTAAATTCGGTGACGTCATCGCAAAAAGACAGCGCTTTAACACTTGAATTGATGACGGCTGATGAAAATTCATTTTTTAAAAGCATACAGTTGCATATAAGTCCTGAGACGAATAGACTTTTATCAGCGGTTTACATCGATTTTAAAGACGGAAAAACGGAAATCCGGTTTACAAAACCGCAGACCATCGAAAAGAAAGCAGCCGGACAACTGTTTGATACACAACGATTTGAATCCAGGGAATTTATTGACTTGCGACCATAATTATGAATGAAAAATCAAGATTCAGACGGCGCTTTATTAATTATAAAACCATGATCGGATTGGGAATAAGCGTACTGGGGCTGTATCTGGGATTCAGAAAATTTGATTCCCGGGAATTCTTCACGTCGCTGAAAGAGACTGATCTGTTACTGTTCTTCCTGGCGATGCTGCTTATGATATTTTCCATATACTTAAGATCGATTCGCTGGAAATACCTGGTGCTTCCGTTAAAAAGGGTTCCGCTGAAGGATCTGTTCGGTTCAATGATGATCTGTTATTTTGGGAATAATGTTTTTCCTTTACGAGCCGGGGAGCTACTGCGGGCATATTCACTACATAAAGTAACCCGGCTATCGACTATTTCAATTTTTGGGACTGTGGTTGTCGAACGCATTTTGGATATGATCGTTTTTATGATCATTTTGCTTCTGTCCGCAGTTATCTTTCCCGCAATGCCGGTATGGGTCAAGTGGAGTGGAGCAGCCGCAGGAGCAGGATTAATAATGATAGCGGTATTATATGTCTTATACCAGCGCAGACGTGAGCCAATTAAGCGGTACCTGAACAGCAAATTACATAGCTCTTCGCATACTAAAATATTGCAGCCGGTACGTCATTTTTTGAGAGGTATCAGGACTTTACGGAATACGCCGCATCTGGGGCTAATTTCGGCGCTTTCCGCTATAATTTGGTTGCTCGCCATTTTTGAATATTGGCTGATTGGAAGCTCGCTGCATGTATTTTTCAGCATTCAAAATCTTTTGTTGATTTTTTTCGTAACTTCCGCTATTATATCCGTGCCTTCGGCGCCCGGATATGTGGGAACCTATCATGCGGGTGCGATCGGAATTTTGGTGTATCTGGGATATGAATTGAGCCAGGCACAGGTGATAGCGGTTATTTTGCATGCGGTTGGATTTTTGTCTTTGACATTGATTGGATTTTTCTATTTTATTAAATATCATATCCATGTGCAGGATACGTCGCTGAAAGAAGTTAAAATTGATAACGATTATTAAGGTGGTTAAATGGAAGGAATGAACGGACAAGGACAAGGTGATTTTCAGGAAAATGAGGTATCCTTACAGGATTACCTGCGAATAATATATAGAGGACGCTGGATTATTCTTATTTCCTTTTTACTGATAATGGTGGCAACCGTCTATTTCACATTTACATCGCCGCCGGTATATGAATCCTCCTCGCTTTTAATGCTGGCAAGCAGACCGGGACAGACCACGTCGCTTTTCCAAAATCCGTTTATGGCGGGGAATTACCTGAAAGTCAATAATGAGATCGAGGTGTTAAAAAGCAATTATCTCGCTCGCCGTGTGGTGTCGAGAATGAAATCATCGGTGATTGCGGATAGTCTGTATATTCTCGGTATCAGGGAATATCAGCATAAAGGCGTCAAGTTCCCGGATATTGCGGGAGGAATTAAAACGGGATTGAAACGAATTTTACTGGGTCCCGCCGATACTTCTCTTGCAGTTATTGATACACTGGACCGGGCGATTGTCCGCGGTCTGAAAGATGCCACAAAGGTCGAACCCATCCGCGACACCGAGGCGATTCGCCTGACTGTCAGCTCGGTCGATCCCTATGAAGCAGCTTACCTTGCCAATTTGATTGCCGATGAATACTATGAATTGGACCTGCAATTTAACCTTGGTGAGGTCGTAGAAATGAAGGACTTTCTGGAAGAACAATTGGTGGATATCGAAAAAGATCTGACCAAATCGGAAGTAGCCCTGACGGAATTTCAGAAGCGGGAAGGGGTTTATGTTCTGGAGGAAACCGCCCAGACTCTGATCGATCAACTTTCCACCTTTGAAGCAACCTATTATACATCTCTTGCAGATTTGCAAGTGTCTCGTCAGAAATTGGAAAACCAGCAAAAGATGCTCAATGAGCGGGAACAGTGGATTGTCGGAGAAGCTATCAATACTACAAATCCCTTGATTAATCAATTGCGAATGGCAATTGCTGAAATGGAAGCGGAAAAGATAACCGTAATGACTGTTCAAGGCTTGGCTGCCGATCATGAAGCAATCGGGGAGATGAATAAACGGATCGATGAATTAAAAAGCAAACTGTTTCTGGAAGCCCAGAATTTGACCAGTTTAGGGCTGTCACCGATAGAACAGTCGCAAATCTCCCTTGATTTGTTAAGCCGGGTCCTATTTAATAGTGTGGAAGTTATTGCACTTGAAGAGAAGAGTAAAGAATACAAAAAACTGGTCAATCAATATGCCGCTGAACTGAATAAACTTCCTCAACGCAGCCTGGAATTTGCCCGCCTGGACCGGGACCGACAGGTCAATGAAAAATATTACATATTGATGAAAACCAAGTTCCAGGAATCCCGTATCACCGAAGCCAGCCGGATTAGTAATGTCCGGATCGTTGACCCGGCGGTTCCGCCCGAAAGACCGGTCAAGCCCAAGAAAAAGATGAATCTGCTGCTTGGTATCTTTATGGGATTGGGGCTTGGCGTCGGGATTGCCTTTGTGAAAGAGTACCTGGATCATTCGATCCGCAGCAGCGAAGATTTGGAGAAATTGGGATTAACGACTATCTCCATTGTGCCGAAAATTAATATTAAAAGCGCTCAGGAAAAAATCCAACAAAATGGTAAAGTTGATGATGAAGAATATGCTTTGAAATCACGCCTGATTTCCCATTATGATCCAAAATCCACAGTCGCTGAAGCCTATCGAACTCTGCGGACGAATATCCAGTTTATGAATCCTGATAAACCGCTGCAGAGTCTGGTAGTATCCAGCGGCGGACCCGGGGACGGGAAATCCACAACTGTTGTAAATATTGCAATTACCTTTGCAAACTTAGAGAAAAAGGTATTATTAATCGATGCAGACTTACGGAAGCCGATTCTGCACAAAGTGTTTGATGTACCGCGGGGACCGGGATTGTCCCACCGGCTGGTTCAGGATTTGAACGATCAGGATGTGATCCGTGAAACCCAGGTTCCTAATCTGTACCTGGTAACCTGTGGGGATGTTCCGCCGAATCCGTCGGAACTATTGGCGAGTCAGAAGTTGAAAGATTTCATTGTGCGGATGAAAGCGGAATATGATATTGTATTGATTGATTCACCGCCGATTATTGCGGTTACGGACGCCAGCATCTTATCAAAGTTGACTGATGCGATTATGCTGGTTGTGAATTCAGGCAAAACTGATCAGCGGGTGCTGAAACGGTCGATAGATCTGTTATCGCAGGTCAATACCAATCTGATCGGTGCGGTGTTAAACGGCGTCAACATTTCTGCCGGCTACGATTCCTACTATTACTATTATCATTACTATTATGCCGATACAGGCGATAAGAGAAAGGGTTCAAGGCGCTCACGCAGGAAAAAGCCCGGAATACTTGATAAAATGCGAGGCTCGGCATAAAACCGTTGCTCTGAATGGTGAGATGCTAAGCAGATTATATTTATGAAAACTTCAGGTTAAACATGTTGCAATTGGATCAGATTTATCATATTGATAACGATTATTAAGGTGGTTAGATGGAAGGAATGAACGGACAAGGACAAAATGATTTTCAGGAAAACGAGGTATCCTTACAGGATTACCTGCGAATAATATATAGAGGGCGCTGGATTATTTTTATTTCCTTTTTATTGATTATGACGGCAACAGTCTATTTCACATTTACAACGCCGCCGGTTTACGAGTCCTCTACGCTCTTGATGCTGGCAGGCAGACCGGGACAGACTACGGCGCTTTTCCAAAATCCGTTCATGGCAGGTAACTACCTGAAGGTCAATAATGAGATTGAGGTGTTAAAGAGCCATTATCTCGCTCGCCGGGTAGTGTCGAGAATGAAATCATCGGCGATTGCGGATAGTCTGTATATTCTCGGCACCAGGGAATATCAGAAGAAAGGCATCAAATTCCCGGATATTGTGGGAGGCATCAAAACGGGATTGAAACGAATTTTACTGGGTCCTGCCGATACTTCCTTAGTCGTGATCGATTCAATAGACTGGGAGATTGTCAGCAATCTGAAAGCAGCCATGAAGGTCGAACCCATCCGCGACACGGAGGCGATTCGTCTGACTGTCAGCTCGGTAGATCCCTACGAAGCAGCCTATCTTGCCAACACCATTGCCAATGAGTACTATGAACTTGATCTGGCATTTAACCTTGGTGAGGTGGTTGAACTAAAAGATTTTCTGGAAGAACAGTTGGAAGGTATTGAAAAAGATCTGACCGTATCGGAAGAAGCCTTGACGGAATTTCAGAAGCGGGAAGGGGTCTATGTTCTGGATGAAACCGCCCAGACTCTGATCGATCAACTTTCCACCTTTGAAGCAACCTACTATACATCCCTTGCAGATCTGCAGGTGTCTCGTCAGAAACTGGAAAACCAGCAGAAAATGCTCAATGAGCGGGAAAAGTGGATTGTTGGAGAAGCTATCAATACTACAAATCCATTGATTAATCAATTGCGCATGGCGATTGCTGAAATGGAAGCGGAAAAGATAACCGTAATGACTGTGCAGGGTCTGTCTGCCAAGCATGAAGCAATCGGTGAGATGGATAAACGGATCGATGAATTAAAAAGCAAACTGTTTAGGGAAGCCCAGAATTTGACCAGTTTAGGGTTGTCACCGGTAGAACAGTCGCAAATCTCCCTTGATTTGTTAAGCCGGGTCCTATTTAATAGTGTGGAAGTTATCTCGCTTGAAGAGAAGAGTAAAGAATACAAAAAACTGGTCAATCAATATGCCGATGAACTGAATAAACTTCCCCAACGCAGCCTGGAATTTGCCCGCCTGGACCGGGACCGGCAGGTCAATGAAAAATATTACATATTGATGAAAACCAAGTTCCAGGAATCCCGTATCACCGAAGCCAGCCGGATTAGTAACGTCCGGATTGTCGATCCTGCATATACGCCCAGGAGACCGATCAAACCCAAGAAAAAAATGAATCTGCTGCTTGGTATCTTTATGGGATTGGGGCTTGGCGTCGGGATTGCCTTTGTGAAAGAATACCTGGATCATTCGGTCCGAAGCAGCGAAGATTTGGAGAAATTGGGATTAACTACCATCTCCATTGTGCCGAAAATTAACATTAAAAGCGCCTTGGAAAAAATCCAACAAAATGGTAAAGTTGATGATGAAGAATATGCTTTGAAATCACGCTTGATTTCCCATTATGATCCAAAATCCACAGTTGCCGAAGCCTACCGAACCCTGCGGACGAATATCCAGTTTATGAATCCCGATAACCCGCTGCGGAGTCTGGTAGTATCCAGCGGCGGACCCGGGGACGGGAAATCCACCACTGTTGCAAATATGGCGATTGCCTTTGCAAACTTAGGGAAGAAAGTATTATTAATCGACGGTGATTTACGAAAACCGATTCTGCACAAAGTGTTTGATGTGCCACGGGGACCGGGGCTGACTCACCGGCTGGTTCAGGATTTGAACGATCAGGATGTGATCCGTGAAACCCAGGTTCCTGATCTGTACCTGGTAACCTGTGGGGATGTTCCGCCGAATCCATCGGAACTTCTGGCGAGTTGGAAGTTGAAGGATTTTATCGCGCGGATGAAAGCGGAATATGATATCGTACTGCTCGATTCACCGCCGATCATCGCGGTTACGGACGCCAGCATCTTATCAACATTGACCGACGCGATTATGCTGGTGGTGAATTCAGGAAGAACTGATCAGCGTGTGCTGAAACGATCGATAAATCTGTTATCGCAGGTCAACACCAATCTGATCGGTGCGGTATTAAACGGCGTCAATATCTCCGCCGGCTATGATTCCTATTATTACTACTATCACTACTATTACTATTATGCCGATACCGATGATAAAAAGAAGGGGTCAAAGCGCTCGCGTAAAAAAAGACCCGGATTAATTGATAGAATAAGAGGTTAGGCATAATAAGATGCTCAGATATTATTATGATCTGAGCCATTATACAACGAATAATTATTTCAGGCGCCATGCTGCAACTGGATCAGATTTATCATCAGGATTGCATCAAAGGGATGCAGCTGCTGGATGACAGCAGCGTTGATTTGATTGTCACCGATCCGCCTTTTGCGATTGATTTCAAGGCAAAACGATCGAATTATAACCGGACATCTTCCAGGGTTCTGGAAGGATATAAAGAAATTCCCCGGGAAGAGTATTACCGGTTTACGGTTCGCTGGATGGGCGAGGCGTACCGAATCCTGAAAAATAGCGGCAGCATGTATGTTTTTTCCGGGTGGAATAATCTGAAGGATATCCTTAACGCTATCGAAAAACTTGGATTTACTACGGTAAATCACATCATCTGGAAATATCAATTCGGAGTTGTGACGCGCAGACGTTTTGTCAGTTCTCATTATCATTGCCTTTTCATCTGTAAAGATGATAAAAAACGCAAATTCTATCCCTTTGCCCGCTTTACAAAAGAGGATAGAGACGATAACGGGCGTAGTCTGCATTACCGTGATAAAGAAGACGTCTGGATAATCAAAAGGGAATATTGGAATGGTGATCAGAAGACGCCGACGAAATTGCCGGCGGAGATAATCCGGAAGATATTAGCCTATTCAAGTATAGAAGATGATATTATCTGTGATCCGTTTTTGGGGTCAGGACAGGTTGCCGTGCTCAGCAAGATGATGAAGCGACGCTATATCGGCTTTGAGATAAACAGAGAGTATTATGATTTTGCCAAAGCCCGTCTGGATAGCGGTCAGTATCGCCTGAAAGCAACTAAACAGATTAATATTTTTTAATTTTATAGCGATTTTCCTCAATGAGACCTCTTTGAGGCAAAAGTTATATTTTATGTAACGATGTTCTTTGATTTTGGAAAATATTTTAACCACCCCTTTCCCGTGGGGACTCTAAATATAGGGGGATAGGGGGTATAGGGATATAAGGAGTATAAGATTTCATTTGGTAGATTTTATCTGGTTTCTGATATATTAGAAATCTTATCAATATTTCCCTTATTACCCATATTCCCTTATTTCTCTCCCGTGCCAAGGAGGGGAAAAAGGGGAGGTTACAGACTTTAATATAGGACATTTCTTTTATTTCAAAAAGACCTCCGGTGAGGCAATTTAGTATATTATGCCTATTCTTTACCGAACACATTGCCGGGAGCGCAAGCAGATTATCAAACAGTTTAGCCCCTTCGATCATCCGAATTCAGTGGAAGGGATGATTATCGGAAACGATCTCGATTCACTACTTTCGGCGGCTTTGTTAAAAGACCTGTTTGGCTGGAATGTTGTAGCTGTCTATGACTACCGCAAACTCTGGTATGATCCGGATTGCCAATTTATAAAGAATCTCAAATCCGGTGTTTACATTGCCGTGGATCTTGATATCTATCGTCGCCACATTCCAAGTATCGGCCATCATATTCTGCAGCTGACGGCTGAAGACCGTTTGGAACAACACGATCAGACCCTGAATCCCAATTTCATTTTCGGGGTGGACTGCCGGAATTTCCGCTCAAAGTATCCCCTTGGAACGATCCATTTTCTGCGCTGGCTCTTTGAGATGGAGCTGAAACGCCGGGGCGAGCTGCTCTGCTGGCTGGCTGATTCCGCTTATATCAATGCCCAGACCCATCGCTTTCGGGAAAATGTATCTAACTGGCTCTACCGGTTTTTCGACTGGCCGCCTTTCTGGGAAATTTTCATCCTGCTGGATTCTGTGGATTATGAGGAACTGCTGATCCGGGATATTGGTCAAACTCTGAACGATATCCTGATCGCACCCGGCAGCCGCCGGGGACAGGTTAAATCCCGCCATAAATCCCTGAGCGGCTGGCAGTGCCAGTGGTCGGATCCCGGGACTCAGGCGGGGCAGATCGGGAAAATCTTCAACTTTATCCACGAACTCAGCGGCTGGCAGATACCGGGATTGCCCGAGAAGTACACCTGTATTAAAGGTCACCGGGGAACGATTACTATTCCGGAACTCCTGAAGAACTACAAAACTCTGGATAGATTCCTGGATCGGGAGCATGTCTTTTCCTATGTCTTTACCTATGCGAACCTCTTGAATTATACCCAATTTTCATCATCAAAGAGTGATAATCGCTAAAACGATCACTTTTTGCCGGTTTATGGTGACAATTATCACCGAAACTATTGTATTTTCTACTATATTCAATAGTGTATGATTATGCGAATTAATAACTGAAAGTGAAAGAATGGTAACTAAGGGGTCAATTATAAGAAATAAAAGAACCGAGAGTGAAAGTGGTTGTGAAAAGACGGTTTACTCAGCGCCGGAAATAATCCAAAAAAGCGAGATTCTAATTGAACTGCAAACCAATGTGCTGCCCGATGAACCACCGCCTCCTCTGTAATAGTATCCGAAGGTAAAATTTTTTATAATTGTATTTATATATAAAATGTATGGTGTAAAACATGTTTAAAAAGAAAAAATAACTTATTCAGAGGTGTTAAAATGAAAAAAACAGCCATTTACTTTTTAGCCTTTCTCATTTTAATTGGTTTAAGTACCAGGATCAATGCTGGAAATGTAGCACGCGAGTTCAATATCTTTGCTCCGCCTCAAACTGATTATTCAGAAATCTTACAAACAGTAATTTTGAGACCGGACGGAGCCGTGGATAAAAACACCTGGAATTCCGGAGATTATTCAGATGTTAATGACCAAAGCGACGCCACTTATCTTGAGTCATCCATAAGTGAACTATTGCCACCATGGCAGGAGGGATTGTTTTCAACTGAAAATCATTCTGCGGGAAGCGGGACAATTAATTGGGTAAGGGTTCATATCAGATATAAAGACGACGCTACGGCGCTTATTCATGCAAAGGTTAGAA
>JAUVYH010000133.1 GCA_030603165.1 Fidelibacterota bacterium | reverse complement strand
GCCATCGTCAACACTGACGGAATGCAGTATATTATGCCTAAATTTACGAACATCTCGGGAAACGATCTTATTATGGCTGCCACCCCGCCCGTTGAATTATTTCGTTTTGAGTTTTGGGAGAATATGAAAGTAGAAATCCGTGAAACCCCCGGTCATGCTGCCTCTGTTAATTGTAAGGTTCACTATGCATTAGACCAATTTTAAACATTATGAGCAAAGAAAATATCACTATTAACGGCATTAAATATATCAAGGAAACATTCCCTAATGGCAGCACTTCAACATATCCCGACCCCGATTTTCAGGAGGATTCCAACATCCCTTTACCAACTTTACCGCCTCTTACTACTCTTGATGAAAAACTGGACTTCATTATCGATCAACTCGGTCTTAAACTCCGTTTCAAACCTTAAATATATCTTATCAGATCTGGAGAACCCCTTTTTTTATCCTTATTTCTTATAACAAAAACATCTATATTTTTATGATCACATCCTACTTGTTAGTATTTTTATATTCAATTTTACCGTGTAAAGTTTAATTTTCTAGAGTAATAATAAAGAAGATATGTCTTGATTATGAGATGTTATTTAACTATTCTACAGAGGCAGCAGATAAGAGTTACACCGTACAAATACAATATTTTGGGGATTGTACAAAATGAAAATAGGCACTTTGACATTTGATATTTTTGGAGAGCTAAATTTTAATAATGCTGCGGAACATTTTATTTCAGCCATGGATCCTGTTTTACTTTCAATCAGTGATTACTTTGACTCAGACTACAGAAGGTTTTCATTTTATGCTGCGGTAATTAAAATAGAGATCCCGCTAAAAATCTTTTGGCAGAGCAACTTCCTATATAATACATTAAAAAAACAACTCGATTATTCTTTTACCAACTGGACTGTCGATATATCTTTAAACATCACAGAAAGGGGAAAATAACATTATGCCTGAATGCACGTTCACCATAACCGGTGATATAGAAGACTTCACTCGACTCGATAATATATACAAAGCTTTAAAGCGCGAGGCATCCAAATTGCTTACTGGATGGACGTTATCAGCATCAGTTAAATATTCTGAAAAACAGGGAGAGGTTGTAAAAGAGTAATGCCCGGTAAATTTAATTATGAAGTCCGCCACAAATACCCGCACTTACTCGGTGAAGATATCCCCATCTGGTCCCGTTTTATTGTACTTCATCCCGACAAATTTCACACAGTAGATTATGACGTCCACGTGGGAATCGGCAGTAATGTTTCTCCGGAAGATGAAACTAAAATTACTGATCAGTGGCAAAATCTCACCAGGAAGCGCATCGATGTTATCGCCTGGAAAAATCAACAGCCGACTATCATCGAAGTCAAAAAAAGAGTTACCCTCGCTACTCTCGGTCAGGTACTTGGTTACAGATATTTATTCAGAAAGGAAAATCCCGATATTCAAAGTCCCGCTTTGCTTATAGTCTGTGAATCCATAAGCCCGGATGACGTTTCTTGTCTTAATGAATTCAGCATACCCTTTGAAGTCGTATGATTTTATAGGAGAGTTCAAAAGACAAACTGTCCATACACATGCGTTCCTGGATCTGTTAGACTTTTGACTCACGAAGAACCGGCAGCCACTTTAAAATCAAAAGAGGCTGATTTATTCCCGCCTAATCGGTGCTTATTAGAGGTGCACCGATAAACCCGCCCTTAACGTCTCAACATCCCACTTCGATACTTCGCCTCGTCACCTGCCTTTCGGCTTTCCTCAGCTCTACCTGGTGGCATCTGAACATATGTTCTAAGAAGTCCCTGGAAGAAAATCTACATTGTGGGAAAGTCCCGCCGTGCTCAAAACCATATAACAAAAAGTAAACGGCACGGCTCAGGCAGGAAATGCTCCCTGCGGTAACGCCGGCGTATTGTAAAAATTCTTTTCTATCATTCCCCCCCTTTTTGTCCGCCGTCCGCATTCCTGCAAGTAAGAAACCCCGCCAGAACCCCCTACAAATCCCCGCCACCGCCCCAAAACAAATCTATATATAGCCTGAATATTTAAACTTTACACGGTAAAAATACCTTGGTCTCCGCAAGCTGCTACGCAGAGCGCTGCGCCCAGGGTATTTTTTGTTCATTACTCGGTCCACCGGTCTCGGCTTTTCGGATCTCCCCGCTCATCACCTTTCCCCACCGGACAGCCTCGCTCCGGCGCCCTCGCTTTTATATTTACTGCAGGGACGTCGCTTTTAACGTGTTTCCTGGCGAGCTGCGGGCCTTCCGGATATCAAAAACCGGTATAACAATAACAGCTACTTAACATCGTTTAAGATCTCGATCGTAAAAAGTTGCCCTGTTTTTATGTCGCCTTACGGATATAAAAAGACACTATATAAAATTCTCTTTTTATTCCTCCGGCTGTCCCTGGTGTCGCTTTTAGTGCAATATACGACATATATTCCAAAATCGATTTTGCCGGATAAATTATTTTACGACATCTTTAATTTACTGAATTGCGAAATAAAACTTGCTTTTGGCATCGCTATTTCATATATTCTTTTGCCGGCAGTGTCGTATTTTAATAAGCTACGAAGATGGTACTGGGTGGTAGTCTCGACCGGCAAACTTAATTAACCGACTCTGCCGGGCCGGTCGGGTTTTTTTTTTATTCACAACACAGGGGAGTTTTTAATTATGGATATTTCAGATAAATTATGGCAGGAATTATCCTTGCTCGATTTTTCAAATGTCGAATTGCTTCAACTTCACGGCTATCTTTGTATTGCCTTGGCACATCCGGAAACAAGGAATATTTCCTCTCGAGCTTCAATGATCAGAGTCTTATCTAAAATTCTGGACCATCTACATGGTCTCGAATTACTTTCTGATCAGGATATTGAATTACTTAAAAATCAGAAGAATATTTATGAAATCCTTCATACACAATGTTGACGGCCCAAAAAAATCATCCTACCGCTTATTAGATTCCGGTAATGCTATACAGTGCATCCTTTGTGGACTCGTCAGCTTTCATCCGGATGATATTAAAAATAAATATTGTGGCAACTGTCACATATTTCATAACCATTCAGTTTATTATTTAAGGTCCTGATCATGAGTATTTTTCATTGGAATTGGACAGGTTTTTTCGGTAATGTCTCAAGGCCTCACAGCTTTATTCCCACATGCATTCTTTGTGGCAGCAGGCATCGTGTTAAACATATTAAAAAAAATGCTTACGCCAGGCTTAAATCTTTTGAAGGTTATATTTGCAGACCTTGTATAACAAAATATTTAAAATAACAGGAGCTCACCATGTATCAGATTTTAAATGACGATGAAATTAAAAAATTTTTGGCAACCGCACGTCTCCGGGATCCTCGCGATTATACTATGTCTTTTCTTGCAATTTCAACCGGTCTTAGATGCTCAGAGCTTATCGGTCTTTTTGTCGAAGACGTCGCACCTTACGGTGATATTTCAACCATTCTTATTGTACCCGAGCGAATTGGAAAACGAAATGTTAAACGAGAAATCCCCATCACCCATGAAACACGGACCGTCTTAAAAGCATGGCTCGACATCAGGTCTACACGCGACTCTACTGCAAGTCTCGATTCTTTTTTATTTATTTCTCATCACACACATAAACCTTTAAGCTCCCGTGATTTTCAGAGAATTGTCAAAGATATCTCTATCCGTTCCATCGGCCGCCCTATCACTCCGCACATTTTAAGACATACTTTCGCTACCCGCATTCTTAAGCAATCCAACACCCGGGTTGTTCAGGTCCTTCTTGGACATGCCCGTATTCAAACCACTGAAATATATACACACATTAATTCTGAGGACACCAGATCCGCAGTAGATAAGGTTTTAATATTTGACAAATAATCATAAGGTGAACTTATGAGCATTATCCGAGTATTAAAAAATAAAAAAAATCCTTACTTTATGATGAACAAAACCGGTATTAATGATCCCCGTTTATCATTGAAGTCCAAGGGACTCTTAGCCTACCTCATCTCTAAGCCAGACGGCTGGTATATCAATTATCAGGACATTATTAAAAACAGTAATAACAGCGTTTACTCAATACGGTCCGCTGTTAAGGAATTACTCCATTTTGGATATATGGTTAGGACTCAGATCAGAAGTGAAAATGGACGTTTCGGCTATTATGATTATACCGTTTATGAAAGACCACAGGCAATTAATTTGAGAAAAAACAGACCTCCACCGGTTATCGGTTTCCCGCATGCGGTTAATCCGCTCACGGAAAAGCGCATCCTATTAAGTAATGATTTTAAGAATATAATTAGTACAACAACAACATTTAGTGGTAATATACCAGTCAAATTAAAACCTGCTGCCGATGATTCCGCTACGCTTGAAAAAAAGAACTCCATAATTGAAATTTTTAAGAGTCTCAATATTAAAAGTCATCTTAAAATATTTGAAGAATTTCCCGTAGATAAAATCCTCTTATACTCCGAATGGCTCAAAAATAGAAAATCAAAAATGTCAAATCCTACCGGTTTTTTAATTACTGCATTAAGAGAAAACTGGATTGATTATGAAAAGGATCCTCAGGTTAAAAAAACTCCCCGGTGGTGGGCTTATTGTTTCCCCTGCAGGAAAGACCATCAATATTTTTCCGAAGTAAAAAAAGAATGCATCTGTAAAAAATGCAATAAACCAATCCCATTTATAGAACACGAAAGGTTTTAAAATGCGAAGAACATCTACTAGAAAATTTGAAAAGACAGGTCCTGCCCTTCTTATTAAGCGAGTCCCAAAAGGCATTTTAACAAGCTGTGGCCCTGATTGTTATAATTCTATTATTAAGGAATGCTATTGCATCTGTTCAGGTTCAAACCACGGCCAGGGCTATGATCGCGCCCTACAAAATTCTTTTAATAATATTTCACGATTAAAAAAAGCTGATCCGGACGTACAACTGTCCTTGCATTCCAAAAGAAAACTTAGTAAATTAGTCCAACTCAAAATATATCCGGCTGATGACTAAATTAACTTATATAAATTTATCCGATCTGGATCTCCCTGAATTCGAAGCCCACACAAACATCGATGACAATAAACTCTTGGAGATATCCGAAAGCATTAAAGCAATAGGAGTCCTTGAACCCCTCCTGGTCCGCAAAATTAAGAAACGTTTCGAAATTATTGCTGGTTGCCTACGTTTCAGAGCTTCACGTCTTGCCGGTCTAAAAGCAGTTCCCTGTATTGTCCTTTCAATTGATGATAAACAAGCCGAAGTTATCAAGACCCACGAAAATTTAAAACGTGTCAGTCTCGACCACATCGATCAGGGTAACACTTTCATTATGATGATTGAAAAGTTTAAAATGACTGAGGAAGATATTTCTAAAATCATCGGCAAATCTATTTCTTATATTTCAAATCATATAAATCTCGTCTCTCAGGATGCCGACCTTTCCGCAGCTGTTAAAAATGGATCCCTTTCTTTTTCCCAGGCAAGAGAGCTTCTTCAGGTATCTGATCTACCAACTCGAAAACAGTTCCAGGCTTATTGTCAGAACGAGGGCGCCACAGTTCGGGTCCTTAAACAATGGATCAGTGACTATAAATCCAGCCAGGTAATTAATCCCACTCCGGAGTCAGACACTCCGGAGCAAATAAATCATTATCCCGCTACTTATGATTCCCGCAATTGTGAGGCTTGTATAAAACCTATACCATCCGGCGATATACGTATGCTTATTCTTTGTCCTACATGTCACCACGCCCTAAAACAAGCCATATCCGAAGAAAAGCAGAAAGAACCCCCCGAAACCCCCAAATAAACGCCGTAGGGACGTCTCTAACATCATTTCTTTATACTCCCCATGCCCTAACACATACTCCCTTGTTCACTTTTACACTAATCTTCTTATTTTTTCCCTTGACTTTGATACTTTCCTTTCATATAATTTATTATCCAATGTCCTCAGCAGGTACATTTTGGGGTCCATATTCTTGGTGACCGGCTTAGTTCTTTTCCAGTTTCCTCTGAGCCGGTCTCCGAGATGTTTTCACTAATAAAGGAGTGCTTAATTATGGAAGTTAAATCAGCAGTTGAAATCGCTAGAAAGTGGGCACGTGTTACATCCGGCCGCTCAGAAGATTATGAGGCAGGAGTCCGCAACCCCACTAAAGACTGGGAAGTTGAAACTCTTGCAGCAGAAGAAAATTACGAGGCAGGTATTAAACTATCCATTCAAAATAAAAGTTTCAGTAAGGGTGTAAAGGCTGCCGGAACCGCAAAGCAGAAATCCAAAACCATCACAAAGGGAATCCTCCGTTGGCCCGATGGTGTCCGTGATGCTGAATCTGATATGAAAGACGGCATGGTTCCTGTTGTAGAAGTTCTTAGAGCTACAACTCTACCCAAACGATATCCGACCGGTGATCCCCGCAATATTGAAAGAGTAAAAATAATCCAACAGGTCCTTCACAAATTAAAAACCG
Source organism: Fidelibacterota bacterium (assembly GCA_030603165.1). Taxonomy (GTDB): domain Bacteria; phylum Fidelibacterota; class UBA2242; order UBA2242; family UBA2242; genus UBA9312. The sequence continues at coordinate 2,576 of JAUVYH010000133.1, read as the reverse complement.
GTTAATTATTATTATCTGTTTTCCTTTTTTCTTATATAGGAGTTTTCAATTATGATTATTTCTAAACGAAACTTCAAAACCGTTGTCGGAGCTACTGATCTAGAGATTGAAGCTAAAACCGGTCAGGGCATTATCATTAAAAATATCATGATCAAGAATCCAATTTTAGACTATGTTACTCTTGCCATATCCAAAACCACTGTCGGTTATTTCCGCGTTGGTGGCGACCTCGGCTCACATTTATCTTTTCATGTTGGCAGAGCCGTCCCGACTCCTTTCCTTTCGACTCCCGGCAGTGTTGGCCAGAATACCTTACTAGCTTATCTTTTTAACCTCGGTTTGTTTACCGGTTATCCTGTTGCAAGTGGTGAAAAATTTCTTATCACAGGGGCAAAGCAGTCAACCTCTATTCAGTGCATCGAGTATGAAATTTGGGACGCTGCCGACATCTCCCCTGAAATGGAAAATGGTTCCAAAGCCACTTCTTATTTATATATCAACTATGGCCGATCCGCTGCGACTTTAGCAGTTACAACCGATATCATTCTTAACACCACCAACAACCCGGCTGAATTTCCTGACTTTCCTTTTGGTAAAATCGTTCCTGCAAACCGCAATATTGAACTTCATGGTATCCTTGCATCTGATGTCATGCCTGGCACCTGGACTCCAAGTAACAGGACTTATACTGTCTATTTAAAGTTCATGCAGGACAAAGTTTTTCTTTTTGACGAGGACCGTAACGGCCTTCCATATCGTTCTGCAGCAGGAATCCCACACATGACTTTACCCACAGTGGCCGAAGGAACCAGTGTCGGTGGTAACTATTCTGATGTTGATCTTAAATTTCCTTTTATGTTTGATCCTCCTTTAATTTTTCCCCAGGGCGAAGAGTTAACTATTGCATGGTCATGTGCTATTGCCGGAACCGTCAACCCAATATCTTTAGAATTACAGGAAGTGGGATTAATTTTAAAAATGACTCCCGTTTCTTAATTATATCTATTACTTTTTTGCATCAGTTATTTATTTAATGAGGTTTTATTTATGAACTTATTATTAATCGTCATGGCATCCGTTTCTCCTGGTCTTAATAAGAAAATTATCAAATTTGTTACTGGACTTAAAGAAGATGCTGCCGAAGCTGATAATCCTTTAGACAAGCTTTTTATAGGTTTGCTTTTAAACGTTTTCGATATTAAGGACTAAATCATGTTCTACAAATTATTTCGTGTTACCGGTGAGGCCAATAAAACCATTTTCGATGATGGTCTTATTTCCACTGTCGCAGAACCCAAGCGCCTTAAAGCCATTATCATTAATGTTAATACTTATAATAATAACACCATTGAAGGTTGGATCGCTATAAAGAGAATTCTTGAAATTCCTGATGATTGCTTGACCACAAACGATTCCACCCCTACCGCTACTTATTATAGGCCCACTGATAAAATGTTCCGGATCCCCATTGATGAAGATATACCCGCCGGTAGTACTTTTAAAATTGCAATTAACTGCGGAGCGGCTCTCACATCCATTGACGGCGCTTATGAATATGAACATGTTTCTTAATTTGAGGTCTTTCAATGCCGGTTCCTGATCAAAATATCCTCACCATCTTAATTCCAGAATCCGGTCTAGACCTTTCCCCTGAATTTATAGACCAATCTGTTGTTGGCCCCAACTTCTCCAGAGTCTTTGCTCACCTTATTGGCAAAGCAGACGATAGAGGCATTCTTATCAGGGCAACATCAGACGGCTCTTTAAGAGTTGTTTCCGCCGGCGTTCCCTTTGAGATCTATTCTATTAATTCCGGTATTTGTGTCGATACTTTTCACGCCGATGATACTTTTGAATTTACCACAGCCCACAACGTCACTGATTTTCTTATTGAAACCCACCCCGCTATTATTTCATTTAGAAATTTAGCCGGCACGTGGCTGCCGGAAAAGATTCTCCCTGTAGGTATGCATTCCATTGATTTAATTAATTACGGAATCCGCTTACGAAATAGGGGTGCCGGCAATAATTGTGTTTATGAAATCACCTCTTACAGGTAGTTTATATGTCAAATTCCTTTAACATATCCGTAGAGCCTGAAATAGCAGCCGTTCAAACTGTTGTCGATTCAATAAAGGCTGATACCGGTCCCATCCGTAACGACGTGACTTCACTTCACGACCTTTATCTCCCTGCGGTAATGTCCGATACCATCGCCATTCGTAATGACATGACTGATGTTCACGACTCTTATCTCCCTGCAGTAAAGCTCGATACCGCCGCAATTCGTAATGACATGACCGATATTCACGACACCATTATCCCTGGAATAAAGATCGATACCGTAGCTATCCTTAACCGAGCAAATGCCATTAAAGCAAAAACAGACGCCATGCCTCAGAACGTCCGCGGCAAATGGCTTGCAGCTTATTTAACTACCCCTGAGGATACTTGGCAGATTGTTGTTGATGTTACAGGTTCAGGTATTCTTTACGGTATTAATGAAACCCATCCCGGCGGGCAATCTGCCGAACTACGCTTAACTCTTGACAGTGTTGTTTGGATTGCCATCGTCA
>JAUVYH010000003.1 GCA_030603165.1 Fidelibacterota bacterium | reverse complement strand
CAGCAGTGCAAGGACTATCTTGCCCGTTCAGTCACTACACCGAGATTCCAGAAGCCCATTGTTGTAAAAACAGTATGTTAGCGTAGAGCGAGTGTCGTTTTTTCGGGATTATTTTATATTATTGTCGAACTTGGGTTAAGTTCGCTGCGGGTGATGATTGTCCGTTAGTATGTATAAAATAAGATGTCTCGTGTAGTAAAATTTATATGATCGAAATAAATATGTCTTTGTAAAAAGGCGCTTTACATCATAGCAGGGATTGTCATAACGATATCGGATGAGAAGTGGTGATTATTATGCAGTAGCACAAGTTTTCAACCTGTGCAAGTTATAATCAGACAGGAGTGTCTGATTTACATTTATTTGCCTCAACGCAGAACAATATGGTGAGAGTTTGAGATTTTATTATTCTCTTATGCCGGGTCAGGGACTTCCCAGAGAAATTTACCGGTTTCAAGAAAATGCTGAACCTGCTGAACCGACTGCTCGGCTTTACGCTCGACGGACTCTGTGGTATTAAACGCATTATGGGGAGTCATTATTACGTTTGAATACCGGGATAGCGTCTGAATAATTTTCAATTCTTCATTCTTAATTTCGGAATTCATTCGGAGTGCAGCGCCCAGTTCATCTTCAAAAGGATAAACGTCCATGGCAATACCGCCCAGCGTTCCATCATCTAACAGTCGCTTGAGATCGGAAGGAGCTGATTGCTCGCCCCGGGCAACATTGACAAAAAGGGCGCCGGTTTTTGCCGTTTTCATCCGCTCATAATGAAAATAGCCGGTGTTTTCCGGGGTCAGGTTCATGGCGGAAACAATTATATCCGCATCCGGAAGCGCTTCATCGAAATTCACATAATCAACGTCGTTGTGTTTACGAACGATATCGACTCCCCTGACGATCATATCCAGTCCTCTGCCTATCTGCACAATCTCATAACCGATATTTCCGACACCAACAACCAGCAACGATTTTTCCCGGCATTCGCATCCGGTAAGACCATCGCGATGGAAAGTTTTAAACTGTTCCATCTGCCGGGGTAATTTTCGCATTAATGCCATCCACAAGAGCATTGCCTGTTCGGCGACAGCCCGGGCGCAATAGAGCGGCAGATAGCCGAATTGAACGGAATCATCCGCCTTATCCCGAAGGGATTTGTAATAATCATAACCGGTGCTGCGGGTCAGTAATCCTGAAACCCGCGTAAGCCAGGATTCCGGGATGATGGATTGAGTACGGACGCTGATAATTTTCGCCGGTGGAATATTGTCACCGCTTTCCCGGATTGTTTTATCGGTATAACCAGCCCTGATTGAAGAGGGAAGATAAGCGCTGATCCGTTCCCATTCTTCTTCAAAGGCTTCATAGAAATAGATATCGTAGGGTAATGTTTTTGGCATTATTTGAAAGTATTTTCAGTGTTTAAATCAACGACTATGATAATAAGTTTTCCAAGCCATTCCGGAAACGATCTAAACCTTCGCGCAGGTTATCCATGCTGTTTGCATAAGAAAAGCGAACATAATTTTCCATACCAAAGGCGGAACCCGGCATAATGGCAATATGAAAGTTTTCCAAAAGATAGTGACATAATTCTACCGTATTGGCGACGTCTTTTTTATTATTATGTATATAGTATGAAACGTTTGGCATGGTATAAAAAGCGCCTTTGGGCATAGGGCATTTAATATTTTTAATCCGGTTCAATTCAGCGACGAGGAAATTCCGGCGTTTTTCAAATTCTTTTCTCATCTGTTCAATACTGCCGTCTTCTTCATTCAGCGCTACGACGGCTGCTTTCTGAGTGATTGAAGTGACACAGGATGTCGTATGTCCCTGGATTCGGGCGGCGCATTTTATAATTTCACTGGGTCCTGCCGCATATCCAAGCCGCCAACCGGTCATGGCATAGGCTTTGGAAACACCATTAATCACGATGGTATGTTCGCGGACATCATCGGATACCTGGGCAATGGAATAATGGCTTTCGCCATCGTAGATCAATTTTTCATAGATTTCATCGGAAATAATAAGAATATCGTGTTTCAAACATACTCCGGCGATCTCTTCCAATTCTTCTTTTGTATAAACAGCGCCGGTTGGATTGTTGGGAGAATTAATGATCAGGGCTTTCGGACTTGTCAGGGAACAGATCGCTTTATCAAGTTGATCGGCTGTGATCTTAAAACCGGCGCTTTCGTCGGTTGGCAGTAAAATCGGGAATGCATCGACCATTTCAACTTGTGATGTATAACTCACCCAGTATGGAGAGGGGATCAACACTTCATCTCTTGGGTCGCATATAGTCATCAGGATGTTGATAATGGAAGCTTTAGCGCCCGGAGAAGCCAGAATATCATCAGGATTGAAAGATAAGTTATTATCGCGTTTTAATTTTGCGGCGATGGCGCTCCGGAGTTCCGGAATCCCGGCTGCCGCGGTGTACCGCGTAAAATTATCATCGATAGCCTGAATCGCGGCGTTTTTGATATATTCAGGCGTATTAAAATCCGGTTCACCGACGCCGAAATTAACTACGTCGATGCCTTTGGCTTTCATAGCGCAAGCCAGTGCGTTCATTGCAAGGGTTGGTGATGGCTTGATTGCTTTTGCCCTGTGTGAAATTCTGTACGACATATCAAATCTCCTGAAAAAAGTTAGGTCAATAAGATACGAATTCAATTATAAAATGGTATAAAGAAATCGGTTATTTCAGCATTTCTTCGCCGGTGAAACTGCGATAAAGTGTAATCTGTTTCAAAATATCGTCATATTCATTGCTCTTATCCACAATGATTTCAGTGACAATTTCGCCAAGTCCCGGACCGATCATAAATCCCTGACCGCACATACCGGTGGCTAAAAACAGGTTGCCGATTTCCCTGGAATAACCGACAATCGGAAACCCGTCGGGCGTCATCGGATAAAGTCCTCGCCAGGTCCGGCGAACCCTGAGATTCCGCAGGCGTGGATATAGTTGCGTCATGCGTTTAATCACCTGGGGTAAAAAAACCGATGTATTGTCACTGTCTGTTCCCGGAATTTTTGGATCCGGTGTAATGCAAAACACTACCTGTCCTTCGACATTTTGATAGAAGTAATAATTAGCCGACCCTTTTTCGGGGCGGATATCGACTATCATAGGTTCGAAAAATCGCTGAACCGGTTCAGTAATTCCTGCTTCATGGGAATCGGGATAGACAGGCACATCCAATCCGAGCATATTGCCGACATCTCTTGAATAAGCTCCGGCTGCATCGATGATCAGTCCTGCAGAATAATGTCCTTTTGAAGTCTTTATATCAGTAATGTTGTTATCTGAAACTGTGAAACCGGTTACTTCTTCATTGAAATGAAAATCGACGCCGTTTTGCTTTGCAAGCATATAAAAAGCATCGATAACTTTCAAAGGCGACGCGGAACCGTCTTCGGGTGAATAGGTGCCGCCACGAAGTTTTTCAGGATTGATTCCAGGAACCAATTTATCTACTTCTTCCGATGTAATCCAATCGATGTTTAATTGGTAGTGATTCTGGAATTCGAGTAATGCCTTTAATGTGGCTTCAGTTTCTTCGTCATAAACAGGGAACAGATATCCACCGGTGATCCAATCGACGTCAAATCCGTGTTCCTCTTCAATTCTTGACACAATTTCAATTGTTCGAAGGCACATTTTAATTTTTGCCGGATCTGAATGAGTAGCCCGGATGCCTCCGATAGCTGCACGATTCTGACCTCTGCCGGCGGACGGCAATTTTTCCAGAATAAGGACGCTTAGTCCTTGCTGCGCCAGATAAAAACTCAGTGGAACACCGATACTACCGGCTCCGATGACCGCAATGTCGTATGATTTCATCACTTAATCAATATCCTCTTCATTTATTAATGCATACATGGGAATCTCAACACTTAACGGTCGCTTAGTTCCCGTTGTTACTTCTTCCCAGTCAATGCCTGCCATAGAAAAAATCCTCGGCAATAGTACGGAACAATTTTTACCGCCGCAGGCGCCCATTCCGACACGAATCTGTTTTAACTGGTTTATATCGCGAATATTGTGCTCTTTAATATAAGCAATTAATTCTTTTGCTGTTACCATCTCGCAATGGCAGACGATGCTGTTTTCCGGAATATATTCAAATGAAGTGTCCCGAATTGGTAAAGTAATACTGACATTTTGGACCTGGATTCCGGTTGTTTTTGCACCATTCTTCAGGGATGTCTTAATATGGACCAAGTAGGTTTTGTATTTCTTGTTGTACCGAATTTTCAACACTTCGGCATCTTCGAGATACTCGCCTTCCTGTCCGGTAACCGGAATATGATCACCAACCTTGAACTCAGGAATAAATTCATGAGGCAGGATAACTTCCGCCGTCGCTTCATCCAATTTTTTGGCAAGTGTGATTGCCAGACCAGGGCAGATCAGGATGCATAGTCCACAACCGGTACAACCATCCAAATATCGTGGAATATCCATAATATTGCCCAGTTTTTTATCCAGTTTTATAGCGTTGACGGGACAGATGGATGTACAGGGATCGCAGGGTATTTCTTCGTCACAACGGATAACCGGCTGAAAGGATTCCGAAAGTGTCACTTCAACAGGATCATAAATTTTACCCGGTTTGCTTTTTAGAATCTCGGCTTTTTCACCCCAACCGGGATCAATTTGAATATCTTTTCCCAGCATCTGTGCCATCTGCAATCCGGCGATCCGTCCACCAAACATAGCAGATGAGGCTTCGGCAATTTCTAGGGCGTCCCCGGCTTTTACAACTTTAAATCCGAATTCATTTGCCATATCGTAGAATTCGTCAACCGGCGTTAATCCAACTGCAATCAGCAGCGTATCGACTTCAAAGGTTTTTGCGGTGTCCAGAATCGGCTGGAATTTCTCATCGACCCGCGCGATGGTAACCTTTTCGACCTGTCCGTCACCTTCCGCCGATAGAACGGTATGATTCAGGTAGATCGGGACTCCCATGCGTTTTATTTTATCGGCATGGACTTTATAACCGGAGACTTTATCAAGAATGTCACAAATTCCGACTGCCTGAATACCGGCTTGTAAAGCGTGATAAGCGGCGATCAATCCGACATTACCGCTTCCAACAACGAAGACTCTGTCGGAGGAATGGATCAAATCCCGGTTTACCAGCGTTTGAAAAGCCCCGGCGCCATAGACTCCCGGCAGATTGTTTCCGGGAAATATCAGGGATTTTTCACGTGCTCCCGGGGAGACGATCAAACCCTTAAAATCGATAATGACATAATTTTGATTATTAACGAAAACACCGGCTTTCTGATCCTTGAAAATTCCAACTACGGAAGAATCCGTATATATGGAAATATTTGGATATTGCTGTAATTCATTTTCAAGTATTGTGGCAATGTCGATCCCCCGGGTTCCGGCATAACAATCTTCAATCGAGCCAAAAAATTTATGAGTCTGAAGTAAAAGCTTGCCGCCCAGCTTATTCTTGTCATCGATGAGGATCACGGAAAAACCGAGTTTTGCGAGCTCGATAGTAGCGGTCAATCCGGAAGGACCGCCACCGATGACCAATACATCACACTCTTTTATTATTTTACGGTGTTTTGTGAAAGGGTGGTCATCGCCGGGTAACTCCGGCAGATGGATCAAAGGATAAATTTCCATTCCCCCTTTCAGCGGTGTTACGCAGGATTTTAATGGAAAACCGTCAATGATGACAGTGCAATGGGAGCATTGCCCGTTGGCGCAAAACAGTCCCTGGGGCGTGTCGCCTTTTTTATGGATATTGAAGATCTGAATACCATTTGCGATTAATGCGGAAGATACTGCTTCACCCTCAAACCCGTAAAATTCTTTACCCTTGAAAAAAAATCGGACTTTATTTCTATTTTCGGGAATTTCCAGGATTGGGTGCTGACGAATTCGATGCATGTCTTTCTCTCAATGATTTTAATAATAGTATTCAATAAACCGGCATTTGAAGTGACAAAAGCTATGCCAGACAGACGAATGTTCAAAGCATGTTTTTTTGAAAGTAAACCACGAATTTCACCCTGTATGGTCATTCTTCCCTACAGGACAGGCAAATTACACGAAATAATTCATCTCGCCAAAGCAAACATTAACCACCCAATTAATTGGGTGGGTACTGTGAGCACTAACAACAAACCCCCGAATTCATTCGGGTAACTTACCGACTAAAGTCGGAAACGTGGTGTGCAACCTTCATCCCCCCGGTTAAAACCGGGTGTTAATTTTTACTCTTCTTCGTGCTGATTTTAGATGTGCCGGAATAAAAGCTGTCATTCTGATGAACGAAGTGAAGAAGAATCGGGTTGGACTGGCGCCTTGGTCTAAAGCAATTCTTTCCCACCAGGGACTTCTTTGAAGCGGTCGTTCCTCCCTCAGAATGACAATACAGGGGAGCTCTGGTCTAAAAGCGATCCTTCGTCGCTTCGCTTCCCTCAGGATGACAACATGGGGGCGCCCTGGTCTAAAGCAATATCCCACAAGAGTGTAACGGCTGCCGAGTAAGAGAATAAAAGATGAAACCAATTTTCAGCGAAGCCAAATTGGTTTCTATTCTACTTCTAACTTAAGTCAAGTTCTTATTAGAAGTTTTTAATTCTGACATGAATTTATGAAAAGAACTTAACTCAAGGTTTTTCAGTGCGGGACTTAGACCTGTCAGGTTTAATCGCTTACGCCTATCTGAAGTAGAAGAATCTGTTAAACCTGACAGGTCTTCCCGTTGGCAACATAGTGCGAGCCTTTACCCCCCCCCGGATAAATCCGGGGGTTAATCTTTTTTATTTTTTACGCTAATTTTAGATATACCGGAGCGAACAAAAAACCTTCCGAAGGTTAGGTCGATTCAATAAATACGCATTTCATTTTACTGAAAAAATGGTAAATTAATCCTATTACAGATGCAAGATATAGCTACAAATATTACCAGGGAGATGTTTATTATGAAACAGGCTGCAATATTGATCAAAGTGATTCTGTTGCTGGGACTTATTGCCGGTCTCTTTCAATGTTCCCATAAGCCATCATATAATGAGTTAATAAAAAATGGTGAATTCAAAGAAGCGCGTCGTTTAATTATGGAAGATTTGAGCATGAATCAAGATATGTCGGAAAGTTTACGGGCTGGTTTAAATTTTAATCTTGTCCGCATGGACCGGATTGAAATGGATTTTACACTTACCGAAGAAAAAGTAATTGAATACGTCAAGCAATATGTTCCTGATGTAACCCTAGAAAATTTAAGAAGATGGGAAGCAGAAAAGTCTCTGGAATATCAAATCATCGATGGACAAAAACGGTATTTTAATAATGCGCAATATAATCTCTTTCGTCTGAATAAAGAGTTGAAAATCATTAAGGAAAAGGTAGATACGCAAAAAGGTGATGATTCAAAAAAGAAAGAATTTCCACTGGATAATCATATCAAAGACATCATCACAGCAGCAGTGAAAAGTGGTAAAAAATATGTTCACCCGGTTAAATTGCGGATTAAACAGAGTTTAATTGTTGATAAAAATGTCGTTCCCGAAGGTGAGATTCTGCGCTGCTGGATTCCTTTCCCAAGGGAAATCGAGAACCGGCAAACCGACATCCGAATATTAAGAACCGAGCCCGATGTGTATCAGCTTGCCGATAACAGGAATCTGCAACGGACAATCTATTTTGAGAAACCGGTGAAGTGTGATGAACCAACTGAATTTTTCGTGGAATATACGTATCTGTCTCATGGAGTTTATGTGCCTATCGACCCGGATAAGGTATTGCCAACGCCTCAGGATGAAAATTTAAAACCTTATCTTTGCGAAAGAGGGCGCCATATTGAATTTACACCCCAATTGAAGGAACTTTCCAAATCCATCATCGGTGATGAAAAAAATCCCTATCGTATTGCTCAGAAATTATTTGCGTGGGTAGATACGAATATTACCTGGGCTTCTGCCCGTGAGTACTCAACCTTTTTCAGCATTCCTCATTATGTTATTGAAAACCGACATGGTGATTGCGGGATGCAGACATTGACCTTTATGACGCTTTGCCGTTTGAATGGAATTCCAACAAAATGGCAGTCCGGTTGGGAATTTCAACCGCCGAAAGACAGCATGCATGACTGGAGCGAAATCTATTTTGAACCTTATGGCTGGGTTCCGATGGATGTGACTTATGGTTTGCGAAAAACGACGGATGAAAAACTAATATGGTTTTATTTATCCGGAATGGACAGCTACCGCCTGATATTCAATGATGATTACAGTGTGAAATTTGAACCTGAAAAGAGACATGTCCGGTCCGAAACTATTGATTCCCAGCGCGGCGAAGTAGAGTGGAAAGAAGCAAATCTCTATTTCGATAAATGGGATTGGAATCTTGAATGGGAGGTAATTCAACCTTTCGCAAGATAAGAAACTAAAAACTCTTGATTATAAGAAAAATATAAGTTATACTCTATTAAGTACTAAAAAAGGTGTGAAAATGAATACTATTCCAGCACAAGAGATCAAACGAAAAGGCATTAGCGCCGTTGATGAAGAACTAAAAAAGGGAGCAGTTCACATCATTAAGAATAACCGACCACAATATGTTATTTTAGATGAACCTACTTACGATGAGTTAATCAGAGAACAAGAAAATTCGTATCTCCTTCGAATACAATCAGCTTTGGAGGATATTAAGAATAAAAAAGTTAAGCGATTTGGCTCAGTCTCAGATTTTATGAACACCATTGAAAACTATCCAGAAAACCAATGTTCACTTTAGTTGTACCGGATCAATTTTTAAAGACTGCTAATAAATTTATCAAACGTCATCCTGATCTGAGGTCTCAATTTGAAAAAATTATTGAGATATTAATTAAGGATCCATTACATCCTTCTCTACAATTACATTCGCTTAAAGGAAAATTCAAAGGTTTATCTGCCATTCGACTTACATATAAATATAGAATAACGCTAATCTTGCAAATAGAGAAAAAAGAAATTACCCTAATTGATATTGGCGCTCACAATAATATTTATCGTTAATTGACTTTTGTTTCGTGCGGTTGTCAAATTCCAATTTTGATAATAGTTCACCACTGAAGGACACGGAATATCACAGAAAAGAGATAAAATGATCAAGTTGCAATATTCACCCCGTGTAATAAATAAAAAAGAAGATAATAAGACGATTAATGAACAATCTATTACACGGGGTGAATGAAGATGCCTTGTGTTACGAGCTTGATTTAATGGGTATATCTTACCAAAGACAGTTAGAATTAGATGTTCATTATAAAAATGTTGTGTTTGATCGAAAATTTCGAGATGATCTTCTTGTTGAAAAGAGAATTCTTGTAGAAAACAAAGCCATGAAAAAGATAACAAATCAGGATGAAGCACAATTAATTACTTATCACGTAGTGATTTCTATGGGAAAAACAACACGATTAAGAGTAGGGTTATTGTTTAATTTTGGTGCTGTCCCGACGAGTCGGGATGAAATAATGAGAAGAATATTTTGATAATTCAGTGTAACTCCGTGAAAATCAGTGGTGAACTATTGCCAATTTTGATAAATGGGATTGAAATCTTGAATGAGAAGCGCTTGAATAGGTCTTCATAATGTATCGGAAAACATATCTATGAATCGTATTACTCAAAAGTGCCTGATCTCGCTTTTAATTGCCGGTGTTTCTGCCGGGTTGGCGCTGTTAGGTTCGCGGTTTGCGCTTATCGACAGATGGGAAAAACAGGGACAGGATCTGCTTTATCGTAATGTTAATCCGGAGCAGCATCCCGACGAGGTTGTTATCATTGCAATTGACCAGAACAGTCTGGATTATTTTCAGGAAAATTCTGGAATACTGTGGCCCTGGCCCCGCGATGTTTATGCGATTACCACTGATTATTTATCGCATTGCGGAGCGAAATTAATTGCCTATGACATTATCTTTTCATCGCCTGATATTGACCGGTTGAATGTTCAGGCAGCTTATGCCGATGCGCAGTTTTCAGAGGCAATGTTGCACTCCGGGCGTGTCATTCTTGCTACCCAGATGGAGGATTCCACTCATAACACTCTTGAACCATTAGTAGATCAATTCTCAATTGAGGCACAATTCACCGGACCGGAACAATTAGTCAGGCGCTATCCAAATCTGACATTACCGATACACCAATTTCAAAAAGGGATGGCAATTCCCGGCGCAGTGAATTTTTTCACCGATGACGATGGCGTTTGTCGCCGTATTCCACTGTTGTACAGCTATCAAAACAGAATAATTCCGTACATGGCGCTGGCGGCGGCAATGCTTTATACCGGTGATAGTGATATCGCTTATGATCAGGAAAAGCAGGCGTTTGATATTGGAGATCATTCTATTCCGGTTGATAAAAATGGCATGTTTGAACTTTACTGGTATGGAGCGGGCGGACCCGGGAATACGTTTACCTATATTTCCTATGCCCAGTTGATCAATTCCTATTTGCAGTGGATAAATGGTGAAAAACCGCAAATTTCGGTTGAGACATTTAAAGACAAAGCTGTGTTTATCGGAGCGACAGCCGCCGGACTTTTAGATTTGAAAACAACGCCTTTCAGCTCCGTTGAACCCTATCCGGGCGTTGAAATTTATGCCACCCTTTTTTCCAATATTATTCGGGATGACTATATTTCTCATTTTGGAGATGGCTTATGGCTTCTTGCCGCATTTCTGATTCTGGTTCTGTTATGCGTGATCTGGCAGAATTTTAAGGTGTGGCAAGCCTCAATTGCTTCGTTAATTATGTTCCTTGTTCCACTGATTTGCGCTGTATTTCTTTTTCAATACCGGTTGACTTTTTTCCCGGCAGTTCGTTCTGAAATTGCCCTGATAGTATCCGTTATCGGTGTTCTGGTGGTTAACTATCTCGCCGAGGGCAGGGAGAAAGCGTTGGTGAAAAAGGTGTTTAACAGATACTTACATCCGGCAGTTGTCGATAATTTAACGCGGAATTCCGGTGAGATTGAAATGGGCGGTATGGAAATTGAAGCGACCGTACTGTTTACCGATTTGCAGGATTTCACAGGCACTTCGGAGTTATTCGCTCCCCATGAAATCGTCCAGTTTCTTAACGATTACTTTGAGCGAGTTGAAACGATAATATTCAAAAATAACGGAATGCTCGATAAATATACCGGTGACGGAATTATGGCTATCTTCGGCGCTCCGGTTGAATCAAAAGAACACGCCTTGCAAACCTGCCGGGCGGTGCTGGACTTTAAAGCGCTATCGAAGATGAGTGTTGAAAAAGCCGGCAAAAAGGTGCCGTTGATAACCCGCGTGGGAGTAAATAGCGGGAATTTGATCGTGGGCAATATAGGTTCGCGGAACAGGATGGATTACACGGCGATTGGCGATACGGTCAACCTGTCCGCAAGGCTGGAGGGCGTCAATAAATTGTACGGCACTCAAAATATAATTTCTGAAAGCACTTATGATTTTGTGAAAGATATTATTGTGTGCCGGGAAATTGATTATATCCGGGTCAAGGGAAGAGATAAACCGCTGAAGATATTCACGGTTATTGCCGAGAGAAGCGATGTTGACAACGAAACTATGGAATTATTGTCTATACACAACGAAGCATTAGAGATGTACCGCCGGAAAAAATATACAGACGCCGCTGAAAGCTTTTCAAAAGTGTTTAGCATGCAGCCGGATGATTCCGTTGCGCAGGTTTTTATTGAACGCTGCCGGCAATTGCTTAAGAATCCGGAGCTGATCGATGAAAAAGGTATTTTTAATATAACTGTGAAATGATTTAATAAAATTTGAGGTGAAAGATGAAACGATTTGTAGTAATAATCCTTTTAATGTCGATGATGATTCTGGCACAACAAGAGGCTACTATTTACCAGGACAATACCCATCTCCGCAAAGGTCCCGGCAGTTATTATCCGCTTCTCGGAATATTAGTGAAAGATGCGATAGTGACAATTTTAAAAGAGACTTCGGGATGGGCGAAAATCCGGGTTAGCGGGCAGGAAGGCTGGATTTCGAATAACGCATTATCTCAACAGGATAGAAAATCCGGCAGTATATCAAATACGAGTTTTCCGTCAGGTCAGCCAAGTATGATATCAAGGGCGTCCGCCAGCGGCGCAGTAAAAGGATTTGCCCAGACCTATTTTAAAAAACATGATGGAAGTTTGACTTTTTTGGATCAATATGATAAGGTGTTCTTTCAGTCCCGGGAGTATGAAAATTTCCGGCAAGAGACTTACAGAAATCGAAACATGAAAAAAATAAGGAAACGATACAGACAAATAAAAATTGAGAATAAAGAACCCGAAATCAACTCCTATCTTGAAAAAATGGGTTTTGCCGTGGCGGGACAAATTGCAACCGGCGGACTTGAGACGGATATTAAGAAACTGCGGTACATCAATATGGTCGGGAATCTTATAGTGGAAAGCACGCCGCTCTACTACTATCCTTTTAAATTCTATATTCTTTCCGATGAACGTCCTACTGCCTACGCTACACCAAACGGAATGATCTTCGTCTCACTGGGCTTGCTTAATGTCCTGCAAAGTGAGGCGGAACTTGCTTGTGTGATAGGGCATGAGATTTCCCACGTGGTTCAGCAGCATGGCTATTCCGAGGTGACTAAACGCAAAACACAAATTGTTGCCGAGGATGCATTTGACGAATTAGAGGAAGATATGCCTGAAGGGTTTAGCGATAAAGAGCTGGATGATCTTGCGTTTCAAATGTTCGAAGCGGCAACTGCCCGCCGTCAGAATGAATATGAATACGAAGCCGATATGATGGGCGTCATTTATGCTTACCGGGCTGGTTACGATCCACATTGTCTGGCTTCTGTTCTGAAGACAATTAAATCAATGACGAGCAGCGATTTCTGGCACCCGGAATCCAACTGGCAGTACGATGCGATCGAGGACAGATCGGAGAAAGTCACTGCATTTATATCTGCAAAATTAACAAAAAATGTCGATTGGAATGTTGAGAATAAGCGCAGATTTAATAGAGTATTTCATTAAAATCGTAATACCGGGAGTTTTGCAAAGTGTCAGGCGTTACGCCTGACACTTTCATTATACCGGAATGGCTACACGAATAAAACATCTATCGGGAATTCATATCGCCGTGCTGTTATTCGGTCTGGCGGGACTATTTGGAAAATTAATTGCGGCAAGTCCTGTAACGATCGTCTTTGGGCGAACGGCTTTCGCGTCGGTCGTTTTGTGGATCGTCATCAGAAGATACCGGATCAGCTTTAAATTTCAGAATCGACGTGATATTTGCGGATTTCTGTTGATGGGAATGCTGTTGGCTGTTCACTGGTTGACATTTTTTTATTCAATTCAGGTATCAACAGTTGCGATTGGTCTGTTGACCTATTCCAGTTTCCCGGTTTTTGTAACTCTATGTGAGCCGCTGTTCACAAAATGCCGATTGAGAATAATCGATGTAATCACGGCTCTCATTGTAATGGCAGGAATGATTGTTATTATTCCGAAATTTGATATCCGAAACAATATTATGCAGGGAGTTTTGTACGGTTTGATCTCCGGCTGGACATTTGCCTTACTGACAATCTTTAATAAGAAATATACATCTGTTTACCCGGCGCTGAAGATTGCCTTCTATCAGGACTTCATCGCCTGCCTGATATTATTACCCGTTATCATTATTCAAGCGCCGCGCATAGCTATAAATGATCTTGCTTATATAGCATTTCTCGGGATAATTTGCACCGCTCTGGCGCATACGCTTTTTATTCACAGCATGAAGCATATCCGCGCATATACCGCCGGAATAATCGCTTCCCTGGAGCCGGTTTATGGCATCCTGCTGGCGATACTTGTTCTTGGAGAATATCCGCAGCTTCGAACGGTTCTTGGTGGTTTGTTTATTTTAGGAACTGTATCTTGGGTGACATTGCGCAGCGATTAACCCTACTACGTAACTTAAAAATTTAATTCCATTCTCCGTTGCGTCAGGAACTCACTTCTAAAAGTTAACCACCCAATTCATTGGGTGGATACTGAGCACTAATAACATACCCCCGAATTCATTCGGGTAACTTACCGACTAAAGTCGGAAACGTGGTGCACAACCTTCATTCCCCCGGTTCAAACCGGGGGTTAATCTTTGTTCTTTTTTGAGATAATTTTAGATGTGCCGGTGTTAGTTGGAAATATATATCGCATCATATTTCCTAAATGACGTTATAGGGTTAAAACCGGATTCTATTTCGTCCCGCCTGTTTTGCTTCGTATAATTTTTTATCCGCTATCTCGAATAATTCTTCTTTTGTAATAATCGTATTGGAATTGATCGACGCAACTCCTCCACTGATCGTAACCCGAATCGGATCATCGCTAAGGCTTTTGAATTGAAAATCCTCACATCGTTTCCGGATGCGTTCCGCCAGGACGATGGCGCCTTCCTGATCGGTGCCGGGCAGAATAGCGACAAATTCCTCACCCCCGTAACGGCAGGGAATATCCAGATCTTTACGAATGGCGTTTTTAAGAATGGAGGCAAGTTCTGTTAATACAACATCCCCCTGCTGGTGTCCGAATGTGTCGTTAACGGATTTAAAGTGATCGATATCCATCATAATTATAGCAAGATTTGAGTCGATGCGCTTTAGTCGTGTAATTTCTTCTTTAAGACGGATATCGAAGTATCGGCGAACATATAGACCGGTAAGCCCATCGATTGTTGCCAGCTGGAACAGTCTGGCATTTTCAAGCGTCATTGCGATCAAGGTAGTCAAAACGGTTAATATTTCCTGATGGTTCTTGTGGATTATCTTGCCGGACTTTTCCTCAAAGTTTATAAACCCGTTAACTTTATGATTTGTGCCCACTAATGGAAGGCATTTGCATTTTGATTTGGTATGAAATATTTTAGAGGTCGGGATTGGATACGGCGTCTTTTTCAGGATGTCATAAGTCCCGGATTGCTTTGTTTCCAATATTTCTGCAAGTGGTGTGTTTCTTATGGTAATTTGTTCGTTTGGCGTGCTGAATTCTCCGTCAATTAATATCCCCGCGACATTAGCTGTTGTTGAATCACTATTCAATAGTAAAAGTGATAATTTGCCACTGTTACTGAAATCGGCGATGGAGTGAAGTGCATGGAAAACTACCCGTTCCACATCCAATTCAGCCACCAATTGCCGGGTTGCATATTTTAGGGTTTGCAATGTGATTTCTATGTCGTAAAAATCCGGTTCTTGTGCCACGTAGCCTCCTTTAATTTCTGCTCTCCAATATTATTGATAATTCGACATATATACAATACCGTAATCCAGATTTTGATCAAACGTAATCCTTCAGTTATTTGGAGTAAACCTTCGATAAATTGGAGCAGGGGAGAAAGGAAGGGAGAGTAATTAGAAATTTGCGCCAAAGGCGTCCCATTGGAGAAATTTGGTGTTTTGATATTGTGATTTTATTAGCAATCTTCAATTAAAAATTCAACATCCAGCCCCGATAAACCAGTAAACTAATCAACCAATAAACCAGAAGTAATCTTTGCGAAAGTTCGTTCTCGGTAATGCGAAAGATACAGATGAATACTGTAAATCTCTTTTAGATAGCTTTCGCAAAGTTACTCTTATCCCAAAGGGAATTTTCTTATAAATTTACAATTTGCAATTTGAAACTTGTGCCGAAGGCACCCCTTTGGGGAAATTTGAAATTCTGGCTTACCCAGGTAGGCATTACGATCAAACCTAAATTGTTCTTGCATAACGAAAATATTAATAGTATTTTGTTTGCAAATGTAAACCGTGAATGAATTGAAGTATTTCAGGTTAATAAATTTATTAGAGGATAAAAAATGTAATCCGCCGGGAATTGTTTTTTTTACAGTTCCGGATATCGGGATGTTTTGCTCATGATATTTGATGTTTTTTATAAAGAGGATTGTGCAAAAAGTATATACGATAGTTGGTTTTTAAATCATTAGAAAATATCTTAGGGAGGAAACGATCATGAAAAAGAACCTTAATTGTATTTTGATTGCATTAATGGTTTTATTCATTATTACGGGAAGTGTGTTTGCTGGCTTGAATGATGGGCTGGTTGCTTATTACCCTTTCAACGGTAATGCCAATGATGAAAGCGGGAATGGTAATCATGGGGATACAACAGGACATGCTCCAACTTTAGCAACTGACCGGTTTGGGAATGAAAATAGCGCTTATAGTTTTGATGGGATTGATGATTATATACAAGTTCCAAATTCTCCAACCATAGATAGCATTGACCAAATCACGGTGTCATTATGGATTAAACCTGAGTCAGAGGCACCATATTATTTCCCATATGCAATAATTGAAAAATACGGATCGTGGGATTTGGGACAAAGACAAAGAGATTTACATTGGGGTTTTAAGTACTCTCCTGACTCTTTCATCGATCACTGGACTTTTGATCTTGAATTGGATAAATATTATCACTTCGTAATGACCTATAATGAAAACGAAATGAGGATATATATCAATAATACTTTGGATACGACCATTACACAAACGGGAACAATTTCTCCATCTGATAACGACCTCTATATCGGTGAGAACACCTTCGGCGGTGACTATTATTATGATGGTGTTATAGATGACATCCGCATCTACAACCGGGCCTTAACTAAATCAGAGATTGATTCTCTTTATCACGAAGGAGGATGGGCACTTTACGAGACAGGGACAGTTACTGATATAGATGACAATACCTATCAAACAGTAAAAATTGGAAACCAATGGTGGATGGCGGAGAACCTGAAAGTGACACATTACAGAAATGGCGAAGCAATTACCAGAATTAATAACAACACGGTATGGTCTGCAATGACTGAGGGCGCTTATTGCTTTTATGATAATGATGATAACAATGGTGACACTTACGGAGTACTTTATAACTGGTACGCTGTGAATGACAACCGCAATATCGCTCCTGAAGGCTGGCATGTGCCAACTGATGAAGAATGGAAAGAACTGGAAATGTATCTAGGTATGAGTGAATCGGATGCAAATGCTACCGGATGGCGGGGAACAGATGAAGGCAGCAAACTAAAAGAAATAGGTACAACCCATTGGAATAGCCCCAATACTGGAGCTACTAATGAATCCGGTTTTTCTGCTTTGCCTGGTGGTTCTCGAGGCTGGGATGGTCCCTATAACTTTATTGGTTTTCAAGCATACCTTTGGTCTTCTTCCGATTTGAACACTACGGAAGCTGTGGGGCGAACATTAGATTATGATAGTTCGGGTATTTATGTTAGCCCTGATGGATATGGTAAAGAAGATGGATTTTCTGTACGCTGCATAAAAGACTCAGAACCACCTAACCTGGTTGCTTATTACCCTTTTAATGGCAATGCCAATGATGAAAGCGGGAATGGGAATGATGGCACTGTGAGTGGAGCAACTCTGACAGCTGATAGATTTGGGAATGGAAATAGCGCTTATGAGTTTGATGGAATTGATGATTATATTATATCTGAAATAGGTAATATTGGCACAATGGGCTTGTCATTTTGGTATAAATCATCTTTCCCAGATCCAGATATTGAATGGCCACACTTTTTCTGGTATAATAACTCTTATTGTTGTATGTATAGTTTTTCAAAACCTGGTCAGGAAGGATATATATATTCAAGAAAACAATTAGCCGATAATAATGGTTATCATGTAGTTACAGATTATCCCCCATTATTTGATACTTGGCATCATGTATTTTTACAATATGATTCTATAAATAATTACTTGAAACTCTATATTGATGGAAATAATATGTTTAACGGAATTTATACAAATGATGGCGGCTATCATCCTGTATCCCAAAATGATACTATCTATTGGGGTTATTGGGGTGCACCCCTCAATTTGCTTAGTTTTAAAGGTTCTTTAGATGATATAAAAATTTTTAATTGCATCCTTGATTCTGCTACAATAGACAGCCTTTACCATGTTGGTGGCTGGGGAGAAAATATATTAATTGCCGTTGATTCTCTTAATGCATTTATAGGTGATACGATTGATATTCCTGTAAATGTTGAATTCCCCAATGGGAAAAATTACGACTCCGCCGAACTTACTTTCAGCGGTTATCAAGATGGATTAGATTTCATTGAAGTAGATACTTCTTTAAGCATGACAGGCGGCGCCGGCTGGAGTAATGCCGTCAATGAGACTGGTGACAGCCTGATAATTTCCTGGTTTGCCGGTGCGGAAGATATTTCAGGAAGTGGCGTCTTTTGCCGGCTGAAGTTTGCTGTTACAGGAGAGCCATGCAATTTCGTACCGATCAATATCGAATCCGCATTATTTAATACAGGCGATGATTCGGTATCGATTACCAATGGTGGAATTTATATTAAACCTATTCCTGTTTATGGTGACGTAGATAGTAATGGAGAAGTTCAGGCGCATGACGCCGCTCTTATCTTAAAATATGTAATTGAAGTAGAGACACTCGATTGTCAGGGATTAGTCAATGCCGATGTGACGCTCAATGACACAGTTACGGCGCTTGATGCATCGATAATTCTTCAATACGGAGTTGGACTGATTGATACACTGCCTTATGATACTTCAAACGGTAATCTCCTGGCAAAGGGCTCTATCACGATGAAAGATGGCAGTTATGTTCCGGGGCAGGTGATAGAGGTACCGCTCACATTAAGCGGAGGTAGTAATATACTCTCTTTTGAGGGATGTATGTCTTACAGACCGGAGCAATTAGTCTATAAAGATATTGAGTGGTCGCAAGTAACGGAAGGGTTTTTGATCGAAGTGAATGAATCGGATGGCAGGCTAGTTTTTGCGGGCGCCGGTTCTGCTCCGGACGGCGAAAGCGGTGTGTTTGCTACGGTGCGTTTTGTCATTAATGCCAGTTTTAGCGGAGTTGAGACAACAGTATCGCTCGATGAGCTGCGTTGGAATGAAGGCGCCGTTAAAAATGATGTTGCCGTATCCACCTTATCTCGAATAGCAGCTATAGATTTAGATGTTAGTGGAATCCCGACAGAATATTCTTTAAGCCGGAATTATCCCAACCCATTCAATCCGGTTACAACCATTCAGTATGCGATTCCCGAAAAATCGTATGTCACTTTGACGATATACAATATCGCCGGTCAGGCGCTGGAAGTTTTAGAGAATCAATCAAAGGAACCGGGATACTATTCGGTTCAATGGGACGCTTCAAAGGTAGGCTCAGGAGTGTATCTGTATAAAATTGATGCAGGTCGATTCTCAGATGTAAAGAAGTGTGTGATACTCAAATAATCAGAACTTGACACAAGTCCACAATAAAGTATTCCGGTTGAGATGTGGGGCTCTCTTTAGGACTTGTGTTAAGTTGAAAGTTATATTGAACTCACTCCTTTATAAATGTTTCTTTAGAGGATAAAGATAGGTGCGTTCCCACTTGTTTTCAAGAGAGGGGGACAGGGGGTGAGTTTCCTTACAGGTTTTTATTGGAACTTATCGGAAAATGATGCAAGAATTTTGAGGGATGGTATTTAAAACGAAAATCCCGCCGTTTACCGACGGGATTTTGTTGTACCGAAGGTCGGACTCGAACCGACACGAAGGATTACCTTCGAGGGATTTTAAGTCCCTTGCGTCTACCAATTCCGCCACTTCGGCACTGTGATAAAATTTTAAAAAGCGTTTTAAACCTACGAAGGATTTTAAGTCCCTTGCGTCTACTCCCAAAGGGATCTCCGTTGAGGCAATTCCGCCACTTCGGCACGAAAAAAAACGAGGCGACGACCGGATTCGAACCGGTGAATAACGATTTTGCAGACCGCTCCCTTAGCCACTTGGGTACGTCGCCGATTCTGTTCTAAAATAGCGCTGAAAAATACTATGAAAATCACTAAAAACCAAAAGTTTTCAACGGTGTTTGGATAAAAAAAGAGGGTGAAGAAATTCACCCTCTTGAAGTAAAATCAGAACTCCTGACTTATCGCAGATTATTCTGTCTCTAATTTTTGCAAAAACTGCTGGAACCACGTTGTGGTTTAGATTTTCAATCGGAGTTATTCATGTTGAAATCAGTCGGTATGGCTGTTATTTCAAAATGCCCCAAGGGGACGCCTTTGGCGCAAATACTAAATTTCAAATTATTTTTTTATCTTCGATGTAATAACTGATTTTGCAATTATTTTAATAAGTTCATCAGTTTCACAAAGAATTGGTGAAATTTTATCTTTCGGAATCAAACTTGCTCTTTTAATTAATCGAATCCAAAACCTTGATTCTCTCACTTCCTTTAATACAATTTGCACTTTGATATTTGAAATTTGAAATCAGAACTCCCAGTTTATCACAAATTATGACATTTTACTTTACGAATTCATTGAAATAAATCATTGATTTTTCAACATCAGGTCAGGAGTTCTGAAAATAGGAATCTATATTATTTGTCATCGACGACTTCGAAGTCGGCGTCTTCGACGTTATCGTCTTTGCCGGTACCGGCGCTGCTTTGTGCTTCGCCGCCAGGTTGCTGTTCGGCATCCGGCGGAGGAGTTTCGGTTTTGACGCGTTCGTACATCTTGGAAGATACTTCCGACCAGACCTTATTGATATTCTCAATGCCCTCTTTCATAGCGTTGATATCATTGCTGCCCTGAACTTTTTTCAGTTGTTCCAGCGCGTCGTTGATTTTGCCTTTTTCGTCAGGCTGTAGTTTATCTCCGTACTCTTTCATATTCTTTTCAGTCTGGTAAACAATTGCATCAACCTGGTTGCGGGTATCGACTTCTTCTTTACGGCGTTTATCTTCTTCTTCATGAGCCTGGGCGTCATGCACCATGCGCTCTTTTTCTTCGTCGGACAATCCACTGGAGGTCTGAATGCGTACGCTCTGTTCTTTGCCGGTAGCTTTGTCCTTAGCGGAGACATTTAAAATACCATTTGCGTCGATGTCGAAGGTCACTTCGATCTGAGGTACGCCGCGGGGCGCCGGTGGAAGACCGTCCAGATGAAATTTACCGATGCTTTTATTGTCGGCTGCCATCGAACGTTCACCCTGTAAGACATGAATTTCCACGGTAGTCTGACTGTCGGCGGCTGTGGAGAATATCTCACTTTTCCGTGTTGGAATGGTCGTATTGCGTTCGATCAGGTGCGTAGCAACACCGCCAAGGGTTTCAATCCCGAGTGAAAGAGGTGTAACATCGAGGAGGAGAATATCACTTACTTCACCACCAAGCACGCCACCCTGTATTGCGGCGCCAATTGCAACGACTTCATCAGGGTTCACGGTTTTATTTGGTTCTTTACCGAAAATCTCCTTAACCAATGCCTGTACTTTTGGAATACGGGTAGAACCGCCAACAAGGATTATTTCATCAATATCACCGGATGAAAGTCCAGAATCTTTTAGAGCCTGCTGACATGGTTTGCGGGTGCGTTCTATGAGATCTCCGACAAGGGATTCGAATTTTGCGCGGGATATTTTTTCCAGCATATGGATCGGACCGGCGGCTCCCGCTGTTATATAGGGCAGGTTAATTTCGGTTTCCATATTGGAGGACAGTTCGACCTTGGCTTTTTCAGCGGCTTCTTTCAGGCGTTGCAATGCCATAGGATCTTTCTTCAGGTCCACGCCTTCTTTTTTCTTAAACCCATCAACGAGCCAGTCGATAACGCGCTGATCTAAATCATCACCGCCCAGATGAGTATCACCGCTGGTGGATTTGACTTCGAAAACACCATCGCCAATTTCCAATATTGAGATATCAAAAGTACCGCCGCCCAGGTCATAGACAGCGATTTTTTCATCTTTTTTATTATCAAGTCCGTATGCAAGAGCTGCCGCTGTGGGTTCATTAATAATACGTTTGACGTTTAGTCCGGCAATTTTTCCGGCATCTTTGGTTGCCTGACGTTGAGAGTCATTAAAGTATGCGGGTACAGTAATTACGGCGTCTGTAATTTTCTCTCCTAATTTTTCTTCGGCGGTTTGTTTCATTTTCTGTAAAACCATTGCGCCAATTTCAGGTGGAGAGTAATCGCGGTCAGCCACACGTACACGCACATCGCTATTGGGTCCTTGAATGACTTTAAACGGCACCTCTTCTTTTTCATGAGAGACTTCTTTGTAAAGGCGTCCCATGAAGCGTTTTATCGAATAAACGGCACGGTCGTGATTTGTCACAATCTGGCGTTTTGCCGTATCACCTACAACTCGTTCACCGTCTTTTTTGAATACAACAACTGAAGGCGTGACGGAACGTCCTTCCGAATTTTCCAATACCCGGGGAGTACCGGCGTCCATTACTGCGACACAGGAGTTGGTTGTACCCAGATCAATCCCGATAATTTTTCCCATTTTTAGCTCCTTTAAATCATTTTCTTTATATTTTTTATAATCACAATTTTAAAAGTCAGACTGTAAATGTCAAATGTTATGCCAGTTTTTTACTGAGACATAACGTCAGACTGAAAATTGATATGAATTTGTATTTAGGGGGTGTGATAAAATAACCTTAATATTATTGATATTGTAATTTCATAAATAACATAATGATAAATCACCATGAATGACAACTATATTCTATCATACCCCCTTAGGGTAAATCGGAAAAATTGTCGGAAAATGGGAAAAGTCTATTTCTCAACCGTTACCGGGCGACTCTTTTTATGCGGTTGCGAGTGCAGAAAAGTTAATTGTTTATTTTTTACCCGGACGTCAATAGGTTTACCTTTGACCAGTGAACCATCCAGAAATTTTTCGGCGATGGGATCTTCAATCATAGTCTGGATCGAACGCCTGAGTGGTCGCGCGCCGCATTCAGGTTTATAGCCGTCTTCCATAATGAGTTCTTTTGCCTGTTTGCTGACATTTAGAATAGTCCCGGAATTTGCCAGATTTAATTTGACGTCCTTAAGCTGGATATCAATAATTTTTATAATGTCTTCACAGGTTAAAGAACGAAACACGATGGGGTCGTCGATACGGTTGAGAAATTCGGGATTAAAGAGTTTATGAGCCTCTTCGATCATCTTCTTTTTCATGACGTTATAATCGTTTTGCTGATCGGATTTAGAAAAACCGAAGGTTCCCTTCCGTAAATTTCGACTGCCGACATTAGAGGTCATGATGATAATCGTATTTTTGAAATCAATTTTGCGACCAAAACTATCTGTCAAAACGCCTTCATCGAAGATTTGCAGAAGAATGTTAAAGACGTCCGTATGTGCTTTTTCAATCTCATCAAATAACACGATGGAATATGGGTGCCGACGGACTCGCTCGGTTAATTCACCACCCTCCTCATAGCCAACATACCCGGGAGGCGCCCCAATCAGGCGGGAGACTGCAAATTTCTCCATGAATTCAGACATGTCGATCTTGATGAGAGCATCTTTTCCTCCAAAGAGGAATTGCGCGATAACTTTCGCCAGTTCGGTTTTACCGACTCCGGAAGGTCCCATGAAAAGAAAATTACCAATTGGTCGTTTTGGATCTTTTATACCGGCGCGTGCTCTGCGGATGGCGCTGGAAATCAGCCGAATAGCCTCATCCTGTCCAACGATTTGCTTCTTTAATTCGGCTTCCATGTTAAGCAGCTTTTTATTCTCCGATTCTGCCACGCGATTCACCGGGATACCGGTCATCATGGCAACAACATCGGCAATATCTTCTTCCGTGACCTCAATTATCGATGTCGCTGTTTTCTTTTCCCATTCATTAGTATCGGATTTGATTTTCTGACGTAGTTTGTGTTCACAATCACGTAACTCAGCAGCTTTCTCGAAAGCCTGTTCCCGGACGGCGGTTTCTTTATCCAGTCTGATATTTTCAACCCTGTCTTCCATTTCGATAATGGATTTGGGAACATCGATATTGCGTATATGAACGCGGGAACCGGCTTCATCAACGACATCAATAGCTTTATCGGGCAGGAATTTATCGGTGATATAACGATCGCTTAATTCTACGGCGCTGATCAGCGCCTGAGTAGTATATTTAACACGGTGGTGTTCTTCGTAGCGTTCTTGCAATCCTTTCAATATTTTCAGCGTTTCATCTTTCTGTGTAGGATCGACGATGATCTTCTGGAAACGCCGTTCCAGAGCGCCGTCTTTTTCAATCACCTTGCGGTATTCGTCAAGTGTCGTGGCACCGATACAATGGATATCCCCGCGCGCCAGAGCGGGTTTGAACATATTAGATGCATCGAGGGAACCCGAAGCGCCACCGGCGCCTACTATGGTGTGAAGCTCATCGATAAAAAGGATAATGTCATCCCTTTTCTCGATCTCCTGCATGATTGCTTTCATGCGTTCCTCAAACTGACCGCGGTACTTTGTTCCTGCTACGATTGCCGCCATATCCAGATCAATGATTCGTTTATTGTTGAGCAGACGGGGTACTTTCCTCTGGATAATGCGGATTGCCAGTCCTTCGGCAATTGCGGTTTTTCCAACACCCGGTTCGCCGATGAGTACAGGATTATTCTTCTTGCGGCGTGATAGAATTTGTGCGACCCGTTCGATCTCTTTTTCCCTGCCGATGACCGGGTCCAATTGATTATTCCGGGCTTTTTCGGTAATGTCTCTTGAAAAATGATCCAGCGCCGGCGTTTTGCTGGTCTGTTTCTTTCCTGATGTACTTTGTCTGCGATCGAATTTCGGCTCTAATAATTCGTCTCTAAAAGTGTGATATTCAATTCCTAAAGCGGTCAGCGCTTTGTACGCAATTCCATCACCTTGTTTAAGTATGGCGAGAATGATATGAGTTTCATCAATTTGCGGGGCGTTAAGATGTTGGGCTTCATGATAGGTGTTTCGTAAAATTTGTTCTGCCCGTTTTGTTAGAGGCAACTTGCCTATTTGCAATATTTCGTTACCGCTTTGAATGAAATCTTCGATGTTTTTAATAAGTTCATCGATATCAATATCATAGCTGGAAAATATACTGATAATTTTATTCTGGGGATGATTTAGAATTGCCAGCAGAAGATGTTCGGAATCAATATAGTTGTGCCCAAGCCGAATAGCCTGGTTCCGGGCTTCTTTTATGATCAGTTGAATTAGTTTTGAAAAATTATCTTTCGTTTCCATCATATTCCTCTATTGAAATATATAACGTGAAATAGCCCAATGTCAATTAAACTTTTATTGAAATCGGGCTGTTCCATCGCTGAGATATAAAACCTTATGGGATTTTGACGCAATGCCCGAATTATGAGTGGCAATAATAAAGGTTCGCCCGAATTGCCGGTTCAATTCCAGGATCAAATTTATCAGCAAATCACTATTATGTGTATCAAGGTTTCCGGAAGGTTCATCCGCCAGCACAACCAGCGGTTCATTGATCAGCGCGCGAGCAACGGCAACCCGCTGGCGTTCTCCGCCGGAAAGGGCGGAAGGGCGATGATTGATGCGGTGTCCCAGTCCGACGCGTTCCAGCATTTCGATAGAAGATTTTTTCGCGTTTTCGGGATCGTACCGGTAAATAATAGATGGGATCATGACATTTTCGAGAGCGGTGAATTCCGGTAATAAGTGATGAAATTGAAATACAAATCCGATTGTTTTGTTCCTGAAGCGGGCAATCTCCTTTTCCGTCAGAGCGAAAGGATTGACGCCATTATAGATAATTTCACCTGAATCGGGATAATCCAGGGTTCCAATAAGATTCAACAAGGTGGATTTTCCGATACCCGACGGTCCCATAATAGTGATAACTTCACCGGGATTAACGGAAAAGGATATATCCTTTAAAACCGGCACTTCAATACCATCATTATGATAGGACTTTGACAGATTATGGACGTTTAATATTGGTACAGCATCATTTTTCATATTGAATTGCCTCCAATGGAGCGAGTTTAGCAACCCGCCGGCTCGGGTAAAGGGTGCCCAGAAAAATAAGAATCATACCGGCGCCGATGATTGCAGCGACATCAGTAAAGTGAACTTCTATCGGCAGATAGGGAATAAAATAAACCGATGGCAGCGGTATAAAATGAAAATATTGTTGCAGCAGGCATAGGCTCAGGGATAACAGGATACCCAGGAATAAGCCGATACTGCCGGTGATAAATCCCAAACGAAGAAAAATGCCTTTGATATGATCATGATTCATTCCCAATGTCTGCATCATGCCGATCTCACGGATTTTTTCCATTATCAGCATCACCAGTGAACTTGTCAGGTTGAAGATTGCGATCAGAATAATAAAACTTAAGGCGAGAAAACTACCGTATTTTTCCAGTCTCATGGC
Source organism: Fidelibacterota bacterium (assembly GCA_030603165.1). Lineage (GTDB taxonomy): Bacteria > Fidelibacterota > UBA2242 > UBA2242 > UBA2242 > UBA9312. The sequence goes on along the minus strand of JAUVYH010000003.1, from coordinate 19,361 downwards.
GCCAAACAAATCTCTGTGCAAATCTTCCCAGGTCATTACTGAAAAACGGTTGTTGAGATTAGCCTGTAATATGGCTTTTATCTGAGGAACGTTTTTATAAGAATTGAACCGGATGTCTATGCCCGAATATTGGTTATCCATTTTGAAAATTTTCCGGGCTTCGTGAATGTTTATAAATGCCAGATTTTCGTCATAATCAAACAAGTCCAGGCGGAAGACGCCACTCAATACGAAGCTGCCGACATAAGGAATGCTGAATGAACTTTTAATATTAAGAGGATTGATGACGTTGACCGTATCGCCAAGATAAAGACCAAGTTTATCCGCAAGACGGTAGCCGACAATGATGCCGGGGAGATCGGAGGTAGGAGCGGAGAAGGAATTATTTCCGCGGATTATAGCGGTTTCCTGCATGATTTTGTTCATAAAAATCGTTGTATCGATTCCTTTAAGGCGTACCACCGCATCGGTTCCGATCGCCGACAGAACGGATTTTTTTATCACGAATGGGTAGATTGTATTGAGATCAAAATCACGCAGCAGGTTTTCAATTTCATGGACAGCCTTATCGCCGATATCCTGACCCGTAATGCGGATATGAGATTCCAGGTCGATGACGCGGGATGAAATTTCCGATTCGAATCCGTTTAATATACTTAGCGTCACGACTAATGCAAATGCACCCAGCGCAATTCCGGAGATGGAGACATAAGATGTGAAAGAAATAAGTCCGGTCTGCTTTTTCGACCGAAAATACCGAAAGGATATCCAGTTTACCAGGCGTCTATTCATAGCGTATCGCCTCGGTGGGCGTTAATCGAATGGCTTTAAACGCCGGGTAAATTGTCGCTATCATCGAACAAACGATCGCGCAAGCGCCGATTATGAGAAAATAACCGGGTTCCAATTGAATGGGCAGTTGGCTCATGAAATAAACATCTTCGGGAATGGAAATGATGTTGAATCGCATCTGAACCCAGGATAAAATGAATGCAATCATAAATCCAAGCAGCGTTCCGGCAATGCCGATAATTGTTCCCTCGATCAGAAAGATTCTGCCGGTTTGCCGGCGGTTGACTCCCATACTTTTTAGAACGCCGATGTCTTTGGTCTTTTCTATTACAATCATCATCAATGAACTGATAATGTTAAAGATTGCTACTAAAGCGATTAATCCGAAAACGATCAGAATCGGTAGGCGCTGAACACGCAGCCACTCGAACAGGTTCATGTGCAGGTCGAGCCAGCTCATGGCGTGATAAGGATAACCGAGCGTGGAATTGATCTGTTCTGCTACATCACCGGCATCGTATGGATTTTCCAGGATTATCTGGAATCCGGAAAACTGTGTGCCGAGGTTCATAATATTTTGAGCTGCTTCGAGACCGGTATAGACAAATATATCGTCGTAATCGGCGATACCCGATTCATATATTCCTGTGATTGTAAACGTTCCGACCCGCGGACGTGTTGAAGTCTCCGATGGAGAATGCAGAACGAATAAATAAATCCGATCACCCAAACCGGCGCCGAGCAGATTAGCCAGCTTTCGTCCAATAACGATCCCGTCATGTCCGTCATCCGTATAAAAGGTAACCGAACCGCTTTTAAGAAAACGCCGGATGTCAAGAGTTTTCGTGATATTTTCTTCCGTAAGACCTTCCATGACGACGCCGTCGGTTTCGCTTTTATAGCGAACCATAACGGTGCTGTGGACGTATGGAACAATTTCCTTGATTTGAGGAATTTCCCATAACCGTTCCTCGATATCATCGGACGATTCAAAGGTCTGTCCGTTAAAAAGCCGCAGACGTATATGAGCATCAAAGCCGATCAGTTTCTCTTTGAGGACATTTTCAAAGCCGTTCAATATTGAAATTGTGATAATAAGCGCTGCAATACCGACAGCCAGTCCGACCGTAGAAATTATACTGATAAAGGAGATATACCCGATTTTATGTCGGTTGAAAAGGTGGCGTTTTGCAATAAAAAATGGTAATGACATAATGCCGGACAGTATCGTTAAGATCTCAATTGCGGAAAAAGGATCACGTCTTTGATAGTCCGCTGATTTGTGAAGAGCATGATCACACGATCAATACCGATACCGACGCCGCCCGTGGGAGGCATTCCGTATTCCATCGCCGTGACGAAATCTTCATCCATGGTCTGGGCTTCTTCATCGCCGAGATCGCGTAATTTATTCTGACGTTCCAGACGATCCCGCTGGTCAAAAGGATCATTCAACTCGCTGAAGGCATTGACAAATTCCTGACCGGCTATATACAGCTCGAAACGCTCGACAATTTCCGGATTACCGTCGCGGCTGATCTTCGCCAAAGGTGAAATCGCTTTTGGATAGTCAATAACAAAGGTTGGCTGAATCAGTTTGTTTTCAACAAAATTATCAAAAAGAAGCTCGATGAGTTTCCCGTATCCAAATTTCGGGTTCACTTCCAGCCCTTTTGCCACGCATAATTCTTCGAGTTCCTTTTGGGAGAGGCTGGCTATATCGACGCCGACATACTCTTTCAGAAGGTCGAACATTTTGCGACGCTGAAAAGGCTGGCTGAAGTCGATGGTATAATCTCCGTACCCGAAGGATGATTTGCCGATTTTACTGGCGATGAACTTGAAATATTCTTCAACCATATCCATCAGATAATAGTAATCGACATAAGTCTGGTAAAATTCCAGGGCGGTGAATTCGGGATTATGGGTCCGGTCAATTCCTTCGTTTCGGAAATTTTTAGCGATTTCGTAAACTTTTTCGAATCCGCCGATAATTAAACGTTTCAAATACAGCTCATCGGCTATGCGCAGGTAAAAATCACGGTTTAATGCGTTATAATGAGTTTTGAACGGTTTTGCCGAAGCGCCGCCGTATATCGGTTGCAGAGATGGCGTCTCGACTTCTAAAAATTCCCGTTCGTTGAGAAAATCCCGGGACCACTGGATGATCCGGCTTCTGAGTTTAAAGATATTTTTAATATCCGGATTGACGATAAGATCCAGGTATCGCTGCCGATACCGCTGCTCTTTATCGCTAAATGCATCGAACAGGGTTCCGTCCTTTTCCTTAACTATCGGGATCGGACGTACATTTTTGGTCAACAGGTGTAGCTCTTCCGCAAAGATAGTGATTTCTCCGGTGCGGGTTTTAAATACTTTTCCGACAGCGCCGATGATGTCGCCGATGTCAAGCAGACCGAACAATTCGTAAAGCTGTTTTCCGATTTTATTTTCCCGAAAATATATCTGAAGTTTATTGTGTTCATCCTGAATATGGCAAAAACTGGCGCGACCCATTTTCCGAATTGCCATAATCCGTCCCGCTGCTTTCACGGTTACAGTCTCTTCCAGTTCGGTGAAGTTGTTGATAATCTCTCCGCAGGAATGGGTTTTTGGGAATTTATATGCATAAGGTTCAAATCCCAGGTCTCGTATTTTCTGAAGTTTTTCTTTGCGGACAGAGAGAATTTCACTTAGTGATTTTCCGATATGTTGATCTTGAGTGCTCAAGGCTATTTTTTCTCCTTATTAATGTTCCATAATAAATATTGGCGTAAGAACTCGTCAATATTGCCGTCCATTACAGCTTGAACATTGGTGTTTTCATATTTAGTACGATGGTCCTTTACCATAGTATAGGGCTGGAACACGTATGATCGTATCTGATTACCCCACGAAATATCCTTCTTGTTTTTCTCAATCTCGGACTTTTCCTTTGCCATTTCCTCTTTTTTCAACTGGTAGAGACGGGCTTTCAGGATTTTCATCGCAGAGGATTTATTTTTGTACTGTGAACGCTCATTCTGGCACTGAACGACAATACCGCTTGGAAGGTGAGTTATTCTGATAGCGGAATCGGTTTTATTGACATGCTGACCACCGGCTCCGCTGGCTCGATATGTGTCAATTCGTAATTCATCGGGATTAATTTCTACCTCTATATCTTCATCAACTTCCGGATAGACAAATACGGAGGCGAATGATGTATGTCGCCGATGATTTGAATCGAAGGGTGAGATACGCACGAGACGGTGAATTCCGGCTTCGGACTTCAAATATCCGTAGGCATAAGATCCTTTAATTTCAATTGAGACGTCTTTAATACCAGCCTCATCGCCTTTGAGAAAGTTTATGATTTTTGAGTCCATTCCGGCGCGTTCAAACCAGCGCATGTACATTCGCAATAACATTTCCGCCCAGTCTTGGGATTCGGTGCCGCCGGCGCCAGGGTGAATGGTCATAATGGCATTTTTTGAATCGTCGTCGCCACTCAACATGGACTGAAGTTCTATTTTATCAAGTTTTTTACGGAGATCTCCGATCATCGCCTGAATGTCTTTCAGAATGGATTCATCACTCTCATCAGCAACAAGATCCAGAAGCTCTTTGACATCATTATATAATTTACGGATAGCGTTATACTGATCCAGTTTCGTCTCAATAAGCCGGATTTGCTGAAGTAATGTCTGCGCTGTTTCGCGGTCGTCCCAGAAATTGCTTGCGGATGTTTTTAGCTGTGTTTCCTGCAGCTGACGTTGTTTGGCGTCAACGTCAAAGAAACCTCCGGAGTTCGTTGATCCTCGGTTCCAGGATATCGAGTTCTGACTTAATATCGCTGATCATCATTTACTAATAAATTTGACCTATTGTTTTATGATTGTGTCCGATGGCTTTAACGGTGAAAAGTCTTTATAACTGGAAAGAACAATATAAGTTCGTGTCTGCAAGACGCCGGTCCAGGACTGTATTTCGGAGAGAAGTTTTTCCAGGGTGGAGGTATTATCAGTCTGTATTTTCAGTAAATGAGAACCTTCGCCGGTGATGGAATGGCATTCGATGACGTCATTATTTTCACGGGCATGTCTGATAAACTCTTCGTAATTTTTTGACGGGGACGTCATTACAAATACAAAAGCGGTAACATCTTTACCAATTGCGATATTATTGACTTTGGCGTGGTAACCGGCAATAATACCTTTTTTCTCCAATTTCCGCATCCGTTCGCTAACGGCGGGAATGGTTAAACCTACTTTTTCAGCAATTCGATTCCGTTGAATTCTTCCATCTTTTTGGAGGATATCAAGGATTTGTACATCAGTCGTGTCAATCATATTTCTTAACTCCTATCTTGTTTTTAGTAATAATTAAATCCAGATCAGTGAAATTTTATCTTCATCTGTTAGTGTAATAGATGATCAGTGCATACGCTGAAAACAAACTCAATAATTGTTGAGTCCACGACAGAGAAGTAAGGATATATTGAGTTGGTTTTATTGGAACAACAATAGTGTCATTAGGTTTTATTTCCGGTATGAACTGACTGTCTCCGGTATCAAGGAATTTTTTAATATTAACCGTTGAGACATAACTTTCGTTGTTCTTATCTGATGCATGGATAATTTTTACTTTTGATAGTTTTGCTCTGGTGGTTGGACCGCCGGTAGATGAGATTAGTTCAATAAGATCGGTTCCGATAGGAACATCGTATAATCCCGGTTTTTGTACTTCGCCCCAGACTTTGACGGTCATTAGCAATGCGTCGCTTGTTGTAGAGAGGATGTACCGGGAAGCGCTCGGACGATCGGTATATCTGCCCGTAGTTGTACTCTGCCGCCGTACGGATTCCTGACCGTAGATAGTCGAAATAAACATTAAAATAAATAGAACATAAAATATTCGTTTCAAGTTTGCTCCTTGCTATTCGATTGTGAAATAACCCCAATTTGAAATTGATCCGGCAATATCAAAATTACGGTTATCTACCAGTGAAATGGACTTTATACACCATTGATAGGTTACTCCTGATTCAAGTGAATTCAGGGCTGCTGATCCATCACTGTTATAGAAAATCTTCTGAGAAAGTTCGGTATAATTTGATCTTCTTATACGAGAAATCCAAATAACTTCTCGCGGTAAAAATATCTCTACGCGAATGACATATTCGTATGCATCTCGTGCAAAATAGTACCACTCAAACTCCGGTGTGTAATTATTTATTGTACCTAATGGTTTTAATGGTTCTGCTTTCTCAATCAAACAGTATCGTATTGTATCTGACGGTTCGCTTTTATTTCCTGCCTGATCATAGGCTTTCAGATAATAAAAATAGTCAATGTTCAGATTTACACCATCATCAATAAAAAACGTATCTGCGCCGCTGATCTTAAACGCATTGATATCGGCGATTAATGCGAATTTGTTTTCAATATCTTCACCTGTCCGATACAATTTATATCCGGAGATGTCTTCTTCCAGATTTGGATGCCATTCTAATAAAATTCCGTTACCGTCGTTGTAGGGACGAATGCCGGATTCAATAGTGTCTGTCGGGGCGGATTTCTCTACCCATACCGGTGCTGCCGGCGGATCGGGATCTTCGATACTCTCACCGCAACGGGAAACGAAAATCATCAAGAAAACGGGCATAATAAAAAAGTAAAAGATTCTGTTTCTCAAAGCTCGATACCGCCTCCAATTCGGTGTGTCGTTCCGAGATCGTGTTTTAAAAATGAATAATCTATGTGGACATTGTGGTTCATTACCTTAAAATTTAAACCTAATCCGGTCGTTAATCCAGATATATTTAAACCCGCACGAATATTTAAACGGTCTTTAACGATGCATTCAAGACCGTATCTGATCTTGTCATCGTAGCGATATTCTTTTTCCATCGCAACATTCAATTGAATGTCATATCGTTCGATGGGTTGTTCGAGTCCGACCGATAAAACCGGGTTGAGACGAATCTCATCCTGTCGTTTGGTGTTCCAATAGACGTTAGTGCCGGTTACGTCTCGTAATGCCAGTCCGAAACTCAGTTTTCCCATTTTGGATACTTCGAACACTTCCTCACCACTAAAACAGATTCTGCCGCCGATGTCGATCCCGATGCCATAAGCTTCGAGGTTATACAGTTTTTTATGAATCAATTTGATATTTACTCCCCAGGGAATCTCGACGGTAAAACGCGAATAGCGCCATCCGAGACTAACGGATTTGGAAATAAACCGGGCGTAACTGATGAACAGCGCATTTTCCAGGTCGTTGAAGGTCTTGAACGGATAATTCTGAAGCGCCACCACCGAATCCCGCCGGGCTGCCGGATCGGTAACCTGTCTAAGTATATCGGGTCGGATAGGAATATCATCCACACCAAAGCGAACCCAACTGATTGATCCGGTTGATTTTTCTGAAAATGGCAGCGCCAGTCCGATGTAATTATGATCTGCCAATCCAAATTGTGACGCATACATTAAACCGATCGAATTTCGACGGACGTATGCTAATCCAGCCGGGTTGCTGGCGAAAGACGTCACACTGTGATCCAGGGCTCCAAGGGTGTTCGCCATTGCCTGCGCCCGTGCGCTGACGCCGGTTTCCAGGAAGGCGTCGGCGTATTCTCCTCCAAAGGAAATTGTTCCGGTCAAAATCAATATTATTACTAATCGTCTTCTAAATATCATCGTGCTTTGGCGATCTTTCCAATAGAGCTTACTGTCTTATCACGGCTTTTGGCGCTCATCTTATAAAAATAGACGCCGTTGGCAATGAAGTTGCCGTCATCATCGAGTCCGTTCCACATAATTTCGTGGTATCCACCTTCGTTCATATCCAAGCCGGAGCTGAAAATAGTGGATTCTTCCAACACTTTTATCAATCGTCCCGATGGTGTGTAAATTTTTATTTTAAATTTTTCAACCCGTCGTGTAAGTTCGTAAATAAATGTAGTCCGGTCTTTGAATGGATTCGGATAATTTCCATAATCGATCAGTTTTAGTTCATCGCTGACCGTAAACAGAATTTCATCACCGGTTATATTACCGGCGGCGTCGCTCAGCCTGACTTCAATTTCGTGATCGCCGTAATCGAGTTTAGGTCGGAACTGTGCGGATACATAATTTCCATTTATAAGTGTATCCGGAATATTCAGTTCGGAAAAATTTATATTAGTTCCATCTAATTTGACACTTACACCTTTTGCGTCGAAAAGAACCCCGTTTTGATCTTCGCCGATTATTGAAATATTTGGTTCCCGGGATACATAGGAATTCTGGAAAAATTGCTGACCGTCGAGACTTAATTCGAGTTTGGGAGGTTCGGAATCCTGACAACTAATTAAGGTAAATTTACCCGGTTTGCTCGTTTTTGCCGAATAGAGAGAATTTTGGTATGTAGTTTTTTCTTTAATCCAGATTTTTAAAAAAGGATCCCAGCGACCAATCGACGCCGTTTCATCGATACTGTCACCGGGTGAAATTCCAATCCACAACGGCTGGAGTAAAGTATCCGTGAGTGTCGGAATTGAGATATTGACGGCGACAGATTGACCGTCTGATTCAATCGGTAAATGCGAATAGGCAGGTTGGTTGATAATGGCGCCGCAAGCGCTGCTTGAGATGTTTATTACCGAAGAATCGGCAACGCAGTTCGGCTCCAGATAAAAAGAAAATCTATCCCAGGTAATTGTATCTTGATTAACACCATCCACGGAAGTTCCGATATTTGTCAGAAGCGGATAGGTGGAAATAAATAGAGAATCGATTAAAATATTGTTCGACTCGTTGCTTTCAGGAATGCGATTCTGAGGGTCTAAAACGACTTTGAAGAGTTTCCAACCTTGTCCGAGTATTCCGGGGAAAGAGACAAATGATTTATGATTTGGGGTCAGTTGAAATGACTTATTTCTAAAAAGAATATCATTGCCGCCTTCTATCTTGAAAACGGAAGAATTTACGTTCAGGGTGTCATCACCGAAATAATTGACAGTTACAACCAGTTCTGGAAATGTTTCACCTTTCTGATGAATACTAACCGGACTGAAATCAGGCATGTGTTTGATCTTTATTGAAAATACTGAACTGGTGGTCTGCTTTTGTTGATTATCTTCCGCAATGAATCGGACCCCAACTAATTTACCGGGTGTTCCTATGGAAATAGGATTTTGGATATTCCACAGCCGGTCATCCTGAGAATCCCGAATCATTTGTTGTTGGATAAAATATCCGCTATCCGGAAAACTGAATATCTGTTCAATTCCGCTGGCGTCCAGATATTTACTGCATGTAGTCGAGGTGTCGATTTCACATATCATTTCACTAATATCAGCTGATTCGGTTTTTATGGAAAATGTTATAGGATCATTTTTTCCGGGATTTGCAGGCTGAACCTGAAATCCGTAGAAGTTCAGCCCCTGAATACTTAGTAATGTGACGCCGTGTCCGTCGTCTGAATGGTCCGAATTCCGGAAGTAATAATTAATAAAAGTATTCCCAGGATTAATATCGTCCTCGTCCGGTAACTGAATTATCTCTTCTATAAAGGAATTGCTGAATGACTGAAATATCGGTTCGGAAAAAACTCTATATGTACTTGAATCGTACAGTTGTGTATATATGTCTCCGCTTTCAAACGGTAACGTCCCGGATATTGTGATCTCTTGTCCGGCAACCGGGTTGTCTTCGTTTACGGTAAGAGTTGATTGTTGCTCAGGAAATGGTAAGTTGATAGTCGGATCGCCGATCAGATTGTAGGAATAGACCATAGAAAGTTTAAGATAGTCAGAGTAATACTGGGTAAGATAGGAAGTTTTTGCCGATTGAATGGCTTTCCCGACGCTGATACCCGGTTCAAATATGGCGTCATAGAACGGTTTTGCCAGCAGGTAATCATTCTTGATCCAGCCGACGCCGGAAGCGCCCCACAAACCGATTGAGCCCCCGTTTTCAGCCAGAAGCAGATGTTCTCCCAACCCGGTCATATTCGCAAAATCACCGGTAAAACAGGTCATACTCGTCATAAACGGGAGCTTCTCAATGTTCTCCAAATCTGGAATGTGAGATGAATTAAATAGTGATCTATCCGACCATACAGCGCCGCCGCCGTGTCCCATGAAATTCACAAGCGTTAGCCCGTTATTCAAAAGATATATCAACGTGTCCGAACCGCCCCAGAACGGTGTTTTTACCGAAGACGGGTTGATATATATCCTGTTTATGCTGAATTCTTTGGGAACCCGGCGGTTGATTATATCCTCCGATTGATTTTTGAACGCATCTTCAAAACCGGCGATGAAAAGCAACTCGTTCCGCCATTGATCTACCGGCGAATTTTTTGAATAATTGATACGCTTATCAATCAGTAAATCCAATTCCTCATCAGTTGAAACAGGCAAGCGCCCGATTGAGAATTCCGGGATGTGCGTCTCTTCATCGACTACAACGTACCAATGATCTGCCGAACATGCGCCGTATTTGTAGGATTGAAAGAAAAACGCCGGGACTGATTCTTCCTCTTTAATTTTTGCATCGCCAATTAAGAGTACATATTCAGGTTTGTGAGTCCAATTTTCATGTATATGAGCGAAGTATTTTTTTAATGCGTATGGACTTATAATACCATTGTTAAACTCATTATAAATATCCCGAATGCTTACTACCTGGGCTTCAATATTTATATCACGATAGAATTTAAGCAGTTTTGACAGGTTGTACTTCCACTTGTGATCCGTGATAATCAGCAGGTCGCTGCCGATATCATTATTGGCAATATTAAAAATCGTATCCGGCTGGATCGAAACCGTATTCATCATACCTTCAGCAGATGCGGCAAAATAAAATGTGCTTTCATCATATATATTATCTTCTACCAGAACGGAATAATTCTTTGTCCTGGTATTATACTCGACGCTGAAATCACGCAGCTTACTTTTTCCGATTTTATATATTGAAATATCCGGATCGTCAAAATTATCTATTTTAAAGTGATAGCGTCCATTTGGCATTGCGAGAGGTCGGGTGAAGTCGATCCTGTCATTAAAAGCGCGATATAATCGGTGATAGTGGACTTTTAAATAATCAAAGAGCACTTTATCGTATCTGTTCGTCGGGTCGTCGCCGGCGACCGCCAGCTGGATTTTATTATCGCCATTTACCAAAAACCGGTTCTGAAGCACCTGGCTTTCGGCGTTTTTAATTACATAAGGAACTTGATCATTCCAGCTGTCCGTTGCGGCATATTTGTCATTGATATGAATAGTGACAGTATGATCGCCTTCCTGGTAGGTCAAACCGTGCATGCCGACTTCGATTTGGAACCGTTTTACGGTGTTTTGGTTGGGATGAATTAATTGAAATGTATTACTCTGGGTCGTACCGCCATTAATGCCGCCGTTGAAAAACCAGTGGTCACGGGCGTGGGAGGGAAGGTGAGTATCGACTTTGCCCAACCTGTCAAAATAATTATTTTCTTCATAATGCAGTGTATAATAATAATCAACAGGGATAATTGCCTCGCTGGATGGCACCGTCGCCTTTGCAGATTCTTCGGCGTAGCGCAGTCCGTTTTTTTCGCCCCAGGTCAGGAAGTAAACATTTTTATCCGTGAAAGGATCGTATTCATAATTGCCGACGCTATTGCGGTGTCGTTGTCCGTAAAATTCGATATAATCCGATTTATTAAATGAACCGTCGGATTCGCCATTGACAAATATCGGGACCTCATGTCCATTATTAAACATCTGAAAAGTGCGTGGATCAACACGGCTAATTACCGCCCCGCTGTCAATTAATACGCTTTTACTGATTCGATAGATACCATCTTTTTCGACGACGATCCGCATCAATTCTTTCCCGAATAGATCATGAGCGGCGGATTTAGCAAAGCGACGATCCCGTTTGATTCGTAATATATTTTCATCCAGCCCGATTGACCGGAGAAAAGGATTCTTTTTAGGATTTTGAATGGCTGTAAGGTTGTTGTTTTCAGTAATTGATACGGATACCGATAAATCCTGATAGTATCTCAATTGTTTTCCATTTGCAATTAATTGGTATGGATAAACAGTCAAGCGGGTCAGCGGGATATTATCGACATCCCCGACAAACGAGATCGAAACAACTTCTTTTGGGTATATTTCGGTCGTGATTGCCGGATAGTTTTGTATCTGATCTACACTTTCCAGATCAGGTTTTGAAATATCGGTAAACCGTTCTATCTCAGCTGGTAGCGGAATTATTATCAGATTTTTCCCGCTTGTATGGAATGTGATATCTTCCGGTAGCGCATTGAACAATTTAACGAAGCGAGGGAGTGAAGGGTATCCTATCCGGCTATCATTATCAAGCTGTTCAACGCTTAGTGTAATTTCATTGTCCGGTGAATAATGAAAATCGGGTGAATTTAAATGCGCCCGCCATATCCAGCTATTGTCGTCCAGCCATGTGTCTGAATAAGTAACCGGCTGTTTGGTTTTTATATATTGAGAATTTGAAAAACCGAAGCGATTAAAAATCGAAATCAATAAAAGTATATTGATAATTAAGACATATACTGAATTGCGCAAGAAATGTCTCCCTCTATACCTGTCAGGTTTATTAGATATTTTTCCATAAGATGCAAATAATTTTGTAAACCTGACAGGTATAACAAAATTTGTATTCTGTGTGTCTCCATGATAAATAGTTATTCATAATAATCGTTATTAACTTAACACATCTGGAAAAAAATCTATAGTTTTTTCTATGGTTTTTTTTATCGTCATTGTCCGTCAACCTTCCGAAGGTTCCGAACCTTCGGAAGGTTTTTTGCTTGCTCCGGCACATCTAAAAATTGTTTACTCGTGTCTCCGCTCCTGCGGTGACACAAAGAAAGATTTGAGTAGTTCTATCTCAACGCAGGAGCATCGAAACAAGTGGTAAAGATTAACCCCCGGATTTATCCGGGGGGATGAAGGCGACGCGCCATGTTTCCGACTTTAGTCGGTAAGTTACCCGAATGAATTCGGAGGTTTGTTGTTAGTGCTCGCAGCGCCCACCCAATAAATTGGGTGGTTAATGTTTGCTCCGGCACATCTAAAATCAGCACGAAAAAGAGCAGTTCCGTATCAACGCTTGAGCATTGAGACGAGTCGTAAAAATTAACCCCCGGATTTATCCGGGGGGGGGGTAAAGGTTCGCACCATGTTTCCGACTTTAGTCGGTATAGGTATTTCCGTAACATCGCTGCGGATCGAGGATGAATCCTGAACAAACAAGAGTGTTTGTTTTACTTGAAGTGATACCCTGTAACTTGAACAAACAGGACCCAGTTAAATATGCTCCGCATTTAACGGGTTAAAAGTGTTTGTTTTACTTTCCAAGCCCGTATTTACCGTTTTTCATTGCCGATAAAGAATAATTTATTTAACAATCCTCTGAGCGTATCTTCATCAACACTGCGATAAAACATGCCCTGATAAGCGAGTGCGATCTTCTGGGTCTCCTCGGAAACTACCACGATCACAGCGTCTGATTCTTCTGATAATCCTAAAGCGGCGCGATGTCGTGTTCCTAAAAGCGGGTCGAGGTCAGGATTGTCCGACAGCGGTAAGATGGCTCCGGCTGCTTCAATGATATCATTTTGAATGATCACGGCTCCATCGTGTAATGGGCTACTCGGATTGAATATGGAGATCAGTAAACTTGGGGATATTTCAGCATTGATACCGGTGGCATTTTCTCTGATGGATTTTATCCGTGCTTCTCTTCCAAGGACGAATATACCACCCCATTTTCGCCGGACCAGTTCCAAAGAGGATTCTATAACGGCGTCAATAGTTTTTGATTTTGGTTCGGCAAAAAAGCGTCTTAAAAACCGGCTCTGACCGATTAGAATCAGGATGCGACGCAGTTCCGGCTGAAATATAATTACAAAGGCAATTACCCAGACAGTTTTTAAATGTCCCATTATCCATGACAGGCTTTGCAAGTTGAGAATTCTTGCCAGAAATGACAGCAACAGGATAATTGCAAGACCGAAAATCATCTGAGAAGCACGGGAGCCTTTGAAAAACTGGTATAGCTTTAGAAAAATAAAGTACACAATTAGGATATCCAGAACATCCCAGATCGTTACAGTAATAAATTTTATTGTAAACAGGTTCATGCTATTTTTTCCCCAGGATTGAATCCACCACTTTCACAGCCCGGACAGATTCTTTTACATCGTGGACACGAACAATACCGGCGCCGTTCATAATCGCGGCTGCCATACTTGCAAGGCTGCCTTCCAGCCGCTCATCAACAGGAAGATCGAGTAATTTCCCGATAAACGATTTTCTGGATAATCCAAGCAGAATGGGCTGCCCCAATGATATAAATTCGCTTAGATATCTCAAAATTTTGTAATTATCTTCCACTGTCTTACCAAAGCCGATTCCAGGATCAATCATGATTTTATTTCTCGTGATACCGGAATTAATTGCTGTCTGAATCGATTCCGATAAGAATTTCATAATCTCATCGATCAGATTGGCATACTTCGGATCATTCTGCATATCTCTTGGTGTGCCCTTAATATGCATGAGAGCAACGGCGGCGTCGTACTGTTTTATGATTTTCACCATATCGGGATCGAATGTAAGCCCGCTGATGTCGTTTACTAATTCAGCGCCGGATTTTAGGGCTTCTTCCGCCACAACGGATTTATACGTATCGATAGAAATCGGAATATCGGAATTCTTCCTAATCGCTTTGATGACCGGGATAACTCTGTTCAATTCAGTCTCAAGGTCAACCGGATTAGCGCCCGGACGAGTCGATTCTCCACCAACATCGATAATATCGGCGCCATCTTCGATCATTTGCAATGCCGCAGAAAGCGCTTGTTCAACTTTAAGATGCTTGCCGCCATCGCAAAAGGAATCGGGGGTTACATTCAGGATTCCCATAACACGGGTTTTTTTTCGTAAATCAAAAACAGCGGATCCGATATTAATTGTCGATTGAATATGCCTTTCGGTAAAGAATTCTTGTAATTCCTCCTGGAGTTTATAGAGACCGAAGGCTTGATATTTCAAACTGTCGATCAATTGCAGAAAATGTTTCCTGGCGCCGGATAAAATTGTCGGCGCTTTATCAACCGAACATGTGGTTACGCCTCTGGCAACTGCACACTCGCCGCCTGCTGAGAGCATCTGTTGTTTTAAAATATTGGCGGCGGGGCAGGAGATAGGATCGGTTTTGAGAATATAAAATTCCCCTTTCGGCGCCATTATCGCAATGCCGCCGGTATCTACCGGGAGAGACTTCATTTCCTCAATGTAATGAGGAATATCATTTATCTTAAGCTGTCTTAGCAGAGTCCTTATCTCCTTTTGGGTTCTTTGCAATACGCGTACGGGGACCGACCGGTTTGCGGGTTCGTTTAACGGGCTTGGATACTTTTTTTACGGTAGAGTTATTCTTCTTTACTTTTTTAATTTTTTCGCCTTTTAAAATGCGTTTTATATTCTCGCCGTCAAGGACTTCATGCTCAAGCAACGATTCGGCAAGTAATTTTAATGAAGGGAGATTTTCTTTGAGGATTTTTGATGCCTGTTCTTCTGCCGCTTCTACAATATTCCGAACCTCTTCATCGATGATTTTTGCGGTATCTTCACTGAAGTCCCGGTGCTGGGCGATTTCCCGACCTAAGAATATCTGTTCATCCTTTTTTCCGAATGTAAGTGGTCCAAGACGCTCGCTCATACCCCATTCACAGACCATCTTACGGGCTAATTCCGTTGCGTTTTCGATATCATTGCCCGCGCCGGTTGTGAGTTCGTTGAAGATAATTTTTTCGGCGGCGCGTCCACCAAGTAAAATACTCAGACGTCCACTAATATATGTACGTGAATAATTATGTCGCTCATCCATCGGTAACTGATGGGTAATACCAAGCGCTCTTCCACGAGGAATAATGGTGACTTTGTGAATCGGATCGGCTTCCGGGATGTTCATTGCAACCAGCACATGTCCGGATTCATGATACGCTGTGAGGTTCCGTTCTTTCTCGGAAATCTGGAGGCTTTTACGCTCAACTCCCATCATTACTTTATCTTTGGCTTCCTCAAAGTCTTCCATGCCGACGGATTTTTTATTTTTACGCGCGGCTAACAGCGCCGCTTCATTGACGAGATTTGCCAAATCCGCGCCAACAAGTCCCGGTGTCCCTCTCGCTAAGACATTAAGATTGATATCTTTAGATAACGGAATTTTTTTGGTGTGAACTTTGAGAATACCTTCCCGCCCATTTACATCTGGTACATCGACCACAATTTGCCGGTCAAAACGTCCCGGTCGCAGTAGAGCGGAATCCAGTACATCGGGTCGGTTCGTCGCGGCAATGATTATTACATTGGTTTTTTCATCGAATCCGTCCATTTCAACCAGGAGCTGGTTCAGGGTTTGTTCTCGTTCGTCGTGCCCGCCGCCGAGACCGGCTCCGCGGTGACGACCGACAGCATCGATTTCATCGATAAAAATAATACAGGGTGCATTTTTCTTGCCCTGTTCAAAAAGATCGCGCACCCGGGATGCGCCTACTCCCACAAACATTTCGACAAAATCGGCGCCGCTGATGCTGAAAAAGGGAACATTGGCTTCACCGGCAACGGCTTTGGCAAGAAGGGTTTTACCGGTTCCGGGAGGACCAAGCAGGAGCGCTCCCGTAGGGATTTTTCCACCAAGACGGGAAAATTTAGCCGGAGATTTGAGAAATTCGATTATTTCCTGAAGTTCCTCTTTTGCTTCGACACAACCGGCTACATCGGCAAATGATGATTTTGGGCGATCGGACGTCCATAAGCGGGCTTTGCTCTTTCCGAATCCAAATATTCCGCGGTTATTTTGTCCCTGCATCCGGCGCATGAAGAAAAGCCAGATTCCGATGAAAAGTAACCAAGGTAGCAGGTTAAATAAATAACTGGTCCATTCAACAGTCTTTTCTTTAAAATTGTACTTAAGATTAAACTCATCCCATTCTTCAAGCATGGCTTTGTCAATAACGGGAGGCAGGATGAAGTAAAATTTTTCTACATCAACAGGTCTGCCACCGATAATCAGGGCTACTTTTTCCTTTAGAACACCATGGAATTCTCTTTCAATAATTGTCGCCTCTTTGATCTGTCCGTTTGCCAGCAGATCCTTATATTGAAAATATTCGATCACGACTTCTTCCCTGGATCCGGTTCCGAGAATCTGGATCAAAAAGATCGAACTGATAATTATTACGATCCACATTAACGAAGTTTTTGAAGCCTTTTTCCACTTGAATTCATTATCGTCGGGTGGCGTCTTTTTCTTTTTTCGTGTAAGGCTATCCTTCGGTGGAATTTTAGGTTTATTTTGTTTTTTATTTTTTGGACTTTTGGTCCGATTAGATGTATTAAACTTTCTCATTAGTTACCTTCTTGTTTTAAATAATAGATCGATTTTAAATTCCGTAATTTTTGAGCAAGGTCGAGACCACAACCGACGACAAATTTATTGGGAATCGTGAACCCAATATAATCGATATCAAAATCCAGTTTTGTATATTCTTTTATTAATAAAGTCGCAAATCGAATAGATTTTGCTTCGCTGCCTTCAAGCCGTTTCTTAAGAAAGTTGATTGATAAACCTGAGTCGATGATATCCTCTATAACTATTACGTCTCTACCTGTTATATCACAACTTATATCCTTAAGCAGCCTCACGGTTCCGCTGGTTTTGGTTTCATTAGCATAACTGGAGATTTTGATAAAATCAACTTCGGTATGAATATCCAATTCCCGGATAAGATCAGCGAAAAAGACAAAACAACCATTCAGTACGCCGATTAAAATTGGTGTAGTTCCCTGGTAATCCTTTGAAATATCTGACGCTAATTCACGTACTCGTTCCTGAATTTTTTCGTAAGGCAGCAGTTCATGAAGGGTCAATCCGCTGAATTTCCCAAAGTTGTCGTCTAAGATCATTGTTTTTGGCATATATCTAATTCCTCGTAAATTAATTTTAATGCTCTTTTAGTTGAAGGACTGATTCTATATTTTTCAGAAAGTTTGAGACCGCAAACCCACACGATTGTATCGTCGGAAACAAGAATAGGAATATGTTTTTTCTTGTATAAGGGCACTTTTTGGTCGATGAACACATCACTGATTTTCTTTGAATGGGTTACACCTAACGGAGTTATCCGATCAGATTCTTTCCAGGGGCGTAAAATTATCTGACTACCCAATCGATCCAGGTCGATATATTCGACTCCTTTATGATCTCGCTCTTTCGAAAAATCAGGGTTTTCGACTATCTCTGTTTGAAACCGGAAAAAACCGGTGATGTATTCCTTTCCGGGAATAATCTGAAACGTCTTCCATTCTTGTTCGTTATTTCGCACGAATACCAATTCATTTCGGTCGATACAGGCAAGCAAACCGGCTGTTATCCTCAGCTGGTTTCCGGTTTGACTATTTTCCGCAAGTTTTAAGATATTGTTCATCATAGTATAATCAATCCGTGAATCGGGGTTATTTAGTTGTGCAATGCATTCCCGAATCACTTCAATTTTTACAGCTGTAAAATACCTTTTTAGACGAGAAATATCAAGGGCAATTTCTCTTGAAGATTGGCGGGACAAACAGCGTTTTAAAGCGTTTTGAGCAGCATCTTCGATAAAATGATTGGCGTCTGAAGCGATTGAAGATAATTGCAGGATCGATTTCTCCAATGATGGATTTGTGCTTGATCGGATTGATGGAATTAACGTCTGCCGAATGAAATTCCTCGGTATTGAAATATCGAGGTTTGTCCGGTCTTCATGATAGGGAATCTTGTGTTGTTTTGCATATTGGTAACTATCTTCTTATGCTGCAAAGAGAAGGGGACGGATGACATTATCCCGCTTGATCTGAATTCCCCGGAGACCTCTGAGTCCTGTACCTTTGATGATTCTGAGTAAAATAGTCTCAACCTGATCATCTAATGTATGTGCCGTAGCAACTAGCGAACCGGTGTAAGATTGGGCAACTTCATTAAATAAAGCATATCTAATTTTACGTCCAGCCATTTCAAGTGACAATTTATTCTTCTTAGCGTACTGTTTGACATCAATCTTTTTCGAATAAAATGGGCAAGTCTTCGATTGACAGAACTCGCTTACTGTCGTTTCATCATGATCGGCAGCCTTTCCCCGCAGTGAATGATTCAGGTGGACTGCCACGATTTGTAAATTTGCGTCTTTTCCGTAATGAAGTAAAAGATGCAGCAATGCCATCGAATCTACTCCGCCTGAAACACCAACAATAACCGTACTATTATTTTGGATTAGTTGGTTCTGAGTAATAAACGTAGAGAATTGATCGTATAAATCTGTCATGTGAGCTAAATTAGAGTACTTCTTTTACATAAGGATTTGTCTCGAGTTCTCTTTTGATAGATGTAATCTCTCCGTGACCGGGATATACCTGAGTATCTTCCGGTAATCGGCTTAAGCGTTTTAAGCTATCACCGAGCTGCTTCATCGATCCTCCGGGGAGATCGGTTCGTCCAACGGAGCCCTGAAAAAGCGTATCACCC
>JAUVYH010000091.1 GCA_030603165.1 Fidelibacterota bacterium | reverse complement strand
AGTCAAAAATGTCATTGAAGATTACATGGGACCGATTGAAAATCTCCTGGTTTATACCACAAAGACTGTCGTTCAAAAATTACTGGGAGCATCGGATGTTTCAAGCGCTATTGCACTGATCGGTACAAGCGACTTATTGGTGAAATCAAATCCACCGGGTGGAACCATCTATATAGATGATAAGCCCATCGGAGATGTGACTCCTTTTACGATTAAAGGACTTCCGGAAGGCGAATTCCGGATTAAGGTGAAAAAAGATAACCTGATGGGCGAACAACTCATAAAAATTGGCGCTAATGAGATCAAATCAATTGACCTGAATCTTAAACAGGAGAAATATACGATTCGTATCTATACCGAACCGTCGGAAGTTGAAGTCTATTTTAATTCAACCTTAAAGGGAAAAAGTCCAATAGATATAACCGTTACCGATACTTCCCGGATGTATATTGTCAAATTGGTTAAACCTCTATTTAAAACGATAGTCGAGCAAGTTCGCTTTAATAAAAGCACAATGCTGCGTTTATACTATAATCTCAAACCCTGTGGAAGTTTGGTAATCGGGGATATAAAAAATACAATTCTGTTTATTAATGATGAACAAGTATGGGCAGGTAAAATCAACAATGAAAGTAAGCTTCAATATTCCTATTCAGTATTTCCAGATGTCTTTACGGTTCATCAGCTGAATTTGTCGGATTATAAAATCCGCATAGTGAAAGAATATCATAAACCATTTGAAACAACAGTACGGTTGGATAAAAATAAAAGAGTACAAGCAGTATCTCCAACTTTCAAGAAAATGGAAGGCAATATTGAAATTATTAATGGTTCGGTACCGGTCGATTATGATTTGTTTTTAAATAAAACGTTTAGTGAATATTGCCCTAATAAATTCACACTTGATTCATATCAAAAAACGACCTATAAACTTCCTTATGGCAATTATTTATTAAGAGCAACTGCAGATGATTATTTTACTTTTACTCAGAAGATCGAACTTTATTCAGACCAAGCAAAACCGGTAAAAATATTACTAAAAGCGCCGGATCAGAAATCGGCGAAAACTTTATCAATGATAATTCCAGGAACCGGACAGTTATATTCCTTCCAATTTACTAAGGGAGGAATATTCCTGCTCTCAACATTAACGGGAATTGTGTGGATGTCAAATTCTACTACAAAATATACTGATGAATTGGAATCTTATAACGAATATGTAAAGGCATATAAATCTGCGACAAATATCAATGACATGGACATTTATAGAATTCAGTTTACGGACAGCAACGAAAAACTGGATAAATATAGAACTCAATTTTATATGTCAGTTGGTTTGTGTAGCATATCCTATCTTTTAAACATCATCGATATCAATTTCTTTTATCCATCGCATAAATACCAAAATATTGGAATACACTACAATCCCGAAGGAAGTTTATATGAAATCTCCTATCAATTTTAAATTTACATTTTTCATTTTGATATTTGGATTATCTGGCTGCTCACTACTTGAAGCGCCGGAAGATGTATCAAATCCAATGGATCCCAGTGACCCGGATTTTGAACCGCCGGCAGTGACATTTATTCAAGCACCGGAAGATGGTCAGATTGTGGATACTTGCTTTGTTCAATTTGAGTGGGAAGGCAATCAACCGAGCATGAATTTTTCCTATCGGATCGATGACAAGAATTGGAGTGAGTGGTCAACCGATCATCTTATCGAATATCCACTTCTTGATGAAGGCAGTCACACATTTGAGATCAAATCCCGGTATTATAATAGCGTTGAATCTGATTATCCCCAGACAGTTTCATTTACAGTGGACGATATTCAGGGACCGGCTTTGTGGATTTATCCACGATTAATTGAAGTATCTATCGGTGAACAATTCAGCGTGGAAGTTATGGTAGAGGATGTGACCGACTTGGCGGTGGCTAAAATTGTCATTGAATTTGACGAAGATCTATTAGATGCAACGGGAATGCAGATATATGATACGGAAGATGCATTTTTACGCTCTAATGGAGGCACAATAATATTTTTCCATGATTATGATTATGAAAATGGAATTATAACAATTGAAACAGGCGTAGCGACTGGAAGTCCGCCAAGCGTCAGCGGTTCTGGTGCGATCGTTAAGATATTCTTTATCGGTAGATATACCGGGCAGGGACAAATAACCATTAACAATGCTTCTGAATTTAGACGCCCTGATAATACCTCAATCCCAATTAATGATATTGGGAATGGAGGTGTGTATGTGTGGTAATAATCCAGTTATTAAGTGTACATTTTTTATTTTAATCATTTTACTCAATATTCACTTAATATTTTCACAGACAAATATCGTATGGATGAAAGAATATGGTGGTTTAGAAAATGAAGACCTCCGTGATTTTATACAAACGAGTGATGGAGGATATATTCTTGTTGGACAAACAAGTAGTTTTGGCGCAGGAGGAAGTGATATATGGGTGTTAAAAGTAAATTCAGATGGTGATTCAATCTGGACAAACATAATTGGAGAGGTAGATGATGATTATTGTAGTAGCGTTGTGCAAACTAATGATGGGGGATATGTTGTATCAGGACAGATTGGCAATGAAATAAATGGGTCGCTGATAAAAATTGATGCAAGCGGAGATTTACTTTGGTCGAAAAAAATCAACCGGGAAATCAGATACAATTCAATCTTCCAAACATCAGAATCAGATTTGATTGTTCTTGGAGATTCAGTTGGTTGTAAATGTGTTTTAAAATTCGATGATACTGGTGAAAATTTATGGAAAAAAACTTACGATTGTTCTGGGAGTAGTGCTTTTTATACTGGACAAGTTACCGATGATGGTTCCTCATTTATATTAGCTGGCCAACATGAATCATGTGGTTCACTTTATAAAATTGATACTGATGGCGAAGTTGTTTGGGAACAACGCTATGTAAGAAATTACTCTTTAATATTTAAAGATATGATACAAGACAATTCGGGTATTGGATTTATTCTACTCGGGATGATATCTGATGGAAAGAGTAAAATTGGGGTTTTTAAGACAGACGTAAACGGTGATAGTGTATGGTGTAGACAGTATGAAATAAATGGCGAATTATGGGGAAACAGTATCCAGTCTACTATTGATGGCGGATATATAATTGGTTCTAAATCATGGTATAACAACGAGCATTATGCTAATAGAATTATCAAGACATATTCGGATGGAGAAATTGAATGGACATATGAAATCCCTAATACTAGTTATGGACATGTTCTCCAAACAACTAATGGAGATTATATAGTTGCAGGACATAAAACGAACGGTGAACAATCTGATTTTTTTATCGCCAAGTTGGCTAATCCAGCATCAATTCCTAAAATTGTGTCAATAAACCCTTTGCAAAATCAACTGAATGTCAAACAAAATACAGAGATAGTTGTAGAATTTGACAGAGATATCGACGAATCCACTATCAACTCCTCTACCTTTGTCGTCCACGCCTCCCAAACAGGATTGCATACAGGTTCTTATTCATATAACAGCAGCACAAAAACAGCGACTTTAATACCAGATCGGGAATTTGCAGTTGGCGAGTTAATAAGTGTGACGCTGACAAGTGGGATTCAAAGTAGTGATGGGTATTCGATTATGCCGTTCCAGTGGAGATTTACAGCGAAAGTTGACGGTGGAAGCGGCACCTTTGCAAACAAAGAGGACTACAGCACGGGAAGTGATCCTTGGTCGGTAATTATTTCTGACCTTGACGGTGACGGAGATGGTGACTTGGTAACGGCAAATAGTAGTGGCTCGGTTTCGGTCCTTATGAATCATGGGGACGGTACCTTTTCGGAGAAAGTGGAATACAGTACGGGTACTGGTTCTAGGCATATCTATGCTTCTGACCTTGATGGAGATGGTGACGGTGATTTAGTCGTGGCAATTGCGAGTCATAGCAGCATGATTTCAATCCTTATGAACAACGGAGACGGTACTTTTGCAAGTAGCGTGAACTACGAGACAGAGAGTGCGCCATACTCTGTGTTTTCGTCTGACCTTAACAGAGACGGTAGTTATGATCTGGTGACATCAAATTTTATGGATAATACAGTTTCGGTTTTTCTAAACAATGGAGATGGCACCTTTACGGAGAGAGTGGAATACAGTACCGGCACTAGCCCATTTTCTGTCTATGTTGCTGACCTTGACGGGGATGGTAGCTATGATCTGGTGACATCAAATTCTATGGATAATACAGTTTCGGTTTTTATAAATAATGGTGATGGGACTTTTGGACAGAAAACGGACTATACAACAGGAAATCAACCAAAGTCTGTTTTTTCATCTGATTTAGATTCAGATGGTGATATGGATTTGACAGTTGCTAATAGCGGTACAGACGATATTTCTATTTTATTGAATAATGGTGATGGTACCTTTCAATCGAAGATAGACTATTCTGTCGGTAAAGAGCCTACATCTATTTTCGCATCAGACTTAAATTCAGATGGGAAAATGGATTTAATTACAGCCAATTATAGCGACAGTACAGTATCCATACTAATAAATAATGGTGCGGGTACTTTTTCTACTATGGGCGATTATCAAACAGGTTGGGGACCAAGGTCGGTTATATCTGCGGATTTAGATCAAGATGGCGATATGGAAATTATTACGGCAAATTGGTCTTCGAATACGATTTCTATTTTATCTAATAGAAGTGCTTTTTCATCTCGAATCTCTATTGATTACATGAGTAAACATAGTGATACTATTCAGATCAGTTATCGTATCTCAAATCCTGAAAATAACCCCACCAGTATCCTATGCGAATATTCCATAAATGATGGCTCTATATGGAGCCTTGCCACTGTTGTAAGTGATACTGCCGGAATATCGCCTGAGAACTACGAAGGAGATATTCTCTGGGATTCTTACTCTGATCTTCCGGGTTTTGATCTAAACACTGTCAGGTTTAAAATTACACCATACGATCAAACCGGATATGGCAGACCAGATTCTGTTGCTTTTCACTTAGACAACAATCTAATTCCATCTATAACACTTACTGAAATAATCGGTGAACAGCGTCTGGATATCAATATTCAATATCAGTTGTCTGATATAGAAAATGATATTCTTGGTTTGTTTTGTGAATTCTATGATCCTTCTTCCGAAATATGGGAACCTGCATCTATCTTCGGTGATACATCCGGCTTAACCAACTATTCAAACCAAATAACCTGGAATTCCAACAATGATCTTCCGGAAGCATACGGTAATCACTTGTTCAGAATTACACCCTATGACAATGATCCGGGTATTTCCGATACGGTAGTAATATTTCTTGATCAACTTGGCTTGCCGGTTGCAAGCTCAATATCACAATTTCTTGAAGAACAATCGGGAGATATTGAAATATCTTTTACTCTCTCAGACGATGAAGGTGATACAATCACTATCATTCCTGAATATTCTGTTAATTCCGGCGAGACATGGTCTCCGGCTACCATTTCAGGGGATTATGAAGAACTCAGTTCTGAACAATATAGCGGTTCATTTACCTGGCATTCCAAATCTGATTTGCCCGGTATTGATATAGCAACTGTACGATTTAGAATCACGCCTGATGACGGTAATATTGGAATTCCAATAGAGACAGCAGATTTTCATCTCGATAATAATCTGCCGCCTCAGCTTTTATCACTTACCTGCCCGGATTCAATTGCCGTAAAAGGTACTATTGAATTCTCTTTATCAGATCCGGAAAATGATACACTATCTCTGTACACAGAATATTCTACTGATGATGGAACAAACTGGTATGGCGGAGTTATGGGAAAAGAATTTGAGTCAATTATTCCTCAGAATTACACAGGTTCGTATGAATGGTTTACCTATGAGTCGTTTGGATTCAATAGATTGAACGACATCCAGATAAAATTTACTGTTTATGATAATGATCCCGGAACGGACACTACATTAAAAAACATTTCCATATTAAACTATCCTGCTGAATTTACCGGAGATTTAGTAATCGATACCGATGATCTGGCTATATTTGCGTCCGCCTGGAATGCCGATCCTCAAGATACATTATACGAAATTGGACCCGCGACCGGAGTGGTTCCGGAATTAATCCCCGAGCCTGATGGTGTGCTGGATTTTGAAGACCTCGCTGTGTTTATTATGATGTGGAACTGGTCTTTTGAACATAATGGATTTCTCGCTAAACATAATTTTCTCGCGAAGGCAAGCTCAAACCCTCAATTCATAAGATTAGTCCAGCGATATGTCGATGATCCCTGGAATGCAAACGGAATCATTACAGTTGATGTTATTCCCGAGTCGCCGGATGTCATGATGGTGGATGGAACGTTTTATTTAAATCAATCGTCACTGAAGCTATTGTCGGTGCAAAATGGCGACTATTTAAAACAGGCTTATCAAGCCACTCCGTCATTCAGGCAGTTCAATAGCGACAGTTCGGCTTTTTTGTATGCCGTTACTGGTCTGGGCAGAATTTTTAATTCAAATATTGAATCGAGCCCGATCATAACACTGCGTTTTAAAAACAGCGCTGAAGATAATTTGCATTTGTCTTTTGAGTATAATCTGCGTAATGACGATGGTGAAATTATCGAAAGCAGTGGAATATCAACAACGCTGATCAGTATGATACCATCTCAATATTCTCTTCGCCAGAATTATCCAAATCCTTTCAATCCATCTACTACTATCCGTTATGAAATACCGACCGAAAGTTTTGTGACAATTACTGTTTATGATATTCTCGGGCGACAGGTAAAAACGCTAATTCGAAAGGAGCATATTCCCGGTTACCATGAGGTACACTGGAATGGTAAAGACCAAAGCGGAAAGCAGGTTGCCTCGGGAATGTATTTTTATCATCTGTATTCGAAGGATTATTCAAAGATTCAGAAAATGGTGTTGTTGCGCTAGGCGGAAAAGAAATTAACCACTACAATATTTTCATCTGGCATCTCATAATTAAGCAGTTTATAAGTGTCGCTAAATGAGTCATATATGAAATTGGAAAAAAAATATCTGATCATGATTTTTATATTCTCCCAGACATTCTTTCCCACACCACGGATTTAACTTTTAAAGGCTGCTAAGTGTCAAAAGGGAGTGAAAAAGAAAAGGATAATTTGAAACCGGATAATGTGAGACAGTACAATGCAGATTCGTTCAACAGATTGGTTCTTGAAAATCAGGAGAAGATTTACAGTTTGTTCCGTCGGATGGTTTCTTCACACGATGAAGCGGATGACTTAACTCAGGAGACATTTATTAAAGTGTATAAGAACTTGTCAAAATTTCGCCGGGAATCAGCGCCTTTCACATGGATTTACAGGATCGCAGTCAATACGGGCATCAATTATTTACGCAGACAAAAAGCCCGGCAATATATCGGGCTTGATTCAGTTGATCTGAAATCCGGCGATGACGTCATTTATGATTCCGAATTAACAAACAGCTTATTACAAAAAGCGATAAAAAAATTGTCCTCTAAACAACAGATGGTGATTATTCTCAGATCCTACCAGGGATTGCCCTTCAAAGAGGTGGCAAACATAATGGATTCAACGGAAAATGCAGCGAAGGTCAACTTTTCCCACGCCCTGAAGAATTTAAAAAGCGTTCTGGAGAATATGGGAGTCAGCTATGAAAGCATGTAAAGATTACGAAGATCTTTTACCATTATATGTAAGCGGCGATCTTTCGTCAACAGATCATAATAAGGTCAATGAGCATCTCAAAGAGTGCAAAGAGTGCCGCGATTATCAGTTGTCGCTGTCAGCCATTACCGCAGTAATGGAGCGGGATGTTGTTGAAATGTCCCCGAGCTATGGGGCAGAACTTGTGGTGGCATTGAACAGACGACTCGATCGCAGATCCACATGGCAGAAACGATTGCTCTGGACGATTCCGGCATTTGCCACTGCTATGGCGGTTGTTGTAATAACAGTTATTTCACTGATCAAGACCGAACCGGCAGGCAACCAGTGGATCGCCGAAATGGATCGGGAGCGTGATTATCTCAATTTTACGGACGCCGGATATTTCGGAGAGATACTGGTTAATGATAGCGATATTTCCAACGGCGACACTGATTTGTCCACCGATGATCTCTATCGGGGCGCCGTATATCATATTGTTGGAAATCCACAGATATCGGATGTTGACAGCTACCTGCTGGCAACTGCCAATCTGGACGATGAGGATTTTGAAAAGGTGATAGAACAACTAAAATATGAAATATTATAGATTGGAGGATACATGAAAAAGGCATTAGGATTAACGTTAATATTAGTCTTTCTCTGCATAGGATTTATCAATGCCCAGGAAGATTTTATGGGACCGATGGATCCGGATAGACGGGAACGGATAGAAGCGTTGCGTATCTGGAAGATGACGGAATTTCTTGATCTGACAACGGAACAAGCTGCCCAATTTTTCCCGAAATTGAAGGAATTTACGAAGTCGATTCGTGATGATCGGGACAGACAGCGGAAGATTATGATTGAAATTCACAAATTGGTCAACGATGAGGATTACAAATCCAGTCACGCGAATGTCAAAAAATTTGCGAAGCAGCTGTCTGAGCTTGAGAAAAGCATTATTACCAAAAAAGAGGCGTTTATCATTGATACAGGCGATGTATTGACTGCTGATCAGCAGATGAAATATATCATTTTCGAAAACAGGTTTCGAAATCGACTAATGAGAGCGCTTTATCAACACGAAGGACCGGGAGGTCCAATGAAAGGAAGGAGAAAACCATGAAACGTTTAACAACAGCCATCATACTTCTCGCGATACCGGCGCTTGTTATTGCCGGACCCAGGCGGGTGATTAAAAAGCAGATGATGACCGAAAAACGGATGAACATCTGTGAGAGGTTAAACCTTACTGATGAACAGCAGGAAAAAATGCACGACCTTCGGGTTGCTCATCAGAAAAAAGTGATTCCACTTCAAGCCAAGCTGAAGCTGGCTCATCTGGACCTGGAAGAACTTATTCGTGAAGGCGATACATCCAAGAAGCTGAATGAAGCCATTAAAAACGTCAGTAGCCTGAAAGGGAATCAGTTAGAAATGCAGGTTAAGCACCGCATTAAAATCGGGAAAATTCTTACTGATGAACAGGGAACCATCTGGCAGAAATATCATAACTATCGCAAGAAGGGATATCATCCCAGAGGACGGGGTGATAGATTTGGTATGATGGGCGGCGGTCCTTGTATG
The DNA here is from genome assembly GCA_030603165.1 of Fidelibacterota bacterium. Lineage (GTDB taxonomy): Bacteria > Fidelibacterota > UBA2242 > UBA2242 > UBA2242 > UBA9312. The sequence continues at coordinate 3,884 of JAUVYH010000091.1, read as the reverse complement.
CCATATATGTTTGACGGACCTGAAGCAGATCCGGATTAATCTTGGATAATTTACAAATCAGAACAGCTCTGGACTGGATGCAGAACATTGAAGTGGGACCCGGCGATCTGACGACCGAAAGCGTCTCGCCCTATGCTCTGCATTCCGTCGGTTCTTTTATCGCAAAGTCCGACGGAATATTTTCAGGTCGCGACGTCTTGGAGATATTGTTCGAATCCAGCGGCAAACAGCTAAAAGTTGAATGGAATGTCGATGAAGGCGATGCTCTTAAAATGGACGACATTCTGTTTGAATTCCAGGGAAATGGCGTCGATATATTGCAAAACCGGCGGCTGATACATTGGCTCATCGGCAGAATGTCTGGTGTTGCCACATCTACAAAAGAGGCGTCCGAATATCTAAAATCCTATGGAAAACAGTTAGTTCAGGGAATGCGCATCAGTCCTGTATTTGAAGTCTTTGACCGGATCGCTTTTGAAACAGGCGGCGGAATCTGGAAGCGCCATGGACTGACCGATTCTATTTATATCACCCAACAACATGTTCAGTACGTTGGCAGCATTGAAAAATGCCTGGTACAGGTGAATAAAGAATTAGGCGATACCCGCAAGGCGATCAAAATTGAAGTCGAGGTGAATACCGCAGAGCAGTTTAAACAAATCAATGAGCTGGATTATGATATCCTGCACCTAATTGGATTAACATCTGATCAAATCCGGGACATTTTTGAAAAATCCAACCCGCTAAAGAAACCGGTGCTGCATCTGGAAAACCTGACGGATTTTCAGGAAAAATACGCCGATTATTTCTTTAAATATTGTGCAGTTGAGCAATTGCATTCCAATATTCAGCATTTAAGTAATGAAATGAAAATTCAAGGCAAAAGAGTAGCAAAAAATGAGTAAACGAATTTGGTTATTTATGATTCCGTTATTTATCACAGGAGTCTTTCTGGCTTCCTGCGAAAATACGACTTCAGCTGACGAAGACGAACTGATATCGATTTTAAAGGAAATTGTCGAAGCCGACAGTACCATTATGCTGGACGGTCTGGATGACGACGGCGCCTAGGATATGGAGTATAGCGATGATCCCGGATTGGCAAAAGATCTCGCCGATACATTTCCGATTAGTTTTCAGCTGGTTAGATTTGGGCGGAAACTCAACTCGAATCCGATACGTGAAGTCAACATCGAACTAAACGAAGAAGAGACCGAAGCGCTGGCGGAAATTACATCTACCAGAACCGGTTATTTTGTGGTGGTATTGAGAGATACAGTCAACCATACGATTGCGGACTCGGTCTGGAAACCCTTTACTGAAATCGCCAAACAGAAACTGAAATTAGAGAAAAAGTTTGACACCGGTAATCCAAGACGGGACTGGAAAGTAACGGCATTTTCACCGATAATTGCCAGAACGGTTGGAAATACGATTGAGATTACGGATTTAAGTCTGAAAAAGGATACTGTGGTAGTTAATTTTGCCAATGATGAAGCTGACAGCCTGCTGGATCATTTCTTCGGCAGAAACGATTACCCGGCGTTAAAAGCCAACGGTTTATATCGGGTTGAGATGGGCGTCAGCAATCCTGATCCCTTTTTCCAGAATCCCGGCGAACTTGCCATGGTTCATTACGGGATAAGAAAAGGTTTACTGAAACGCCGGCGTCCCCTGTATGATCCGGAAAACGACGATAGTTTTATAGGCGGAGTACATCTGCATGGTCACCGGTCCCATATATGCCGGGTTTTCTTCGATGTTATTGATCTGGCGTCCATCTTTGATACGGATGCGCCGCTGAATTCCACCTACTGGGTGTTTCCATATCGTGTGAAACGATAAACTTACTCCTTATAGTGGTTTTTGAAAAGCGGGGATAATATCCCCGCTTTTTGTAATATTTTCATGTTTTCCGGTCAGGCTTCGGTGAGAAAGGAAAAATTGAAATCCTGAACCGGCTGAACAAGTATCCTGTGTAAAGAATCAAGACACAAGAGTGAATAGTAAGAAGAGCATGTTTCCCTTGCCTTCTTGACTGTCATTACGTAATATCTACACGAAATGAACCCTACTACGTAACTTGCAAATTTAACACACAGCGTATTGTGTATGTAAAATTCTATTGACTTTATATATTGTACCAAATATCTTAACTGACGTTGTAGGGTGAATCTATTCGGCAGAAATCAGGCATTGATTTTACGTTATTCGGATAATTCTATATTTTTGAATTTCGTCTCTGAATAGGAATTTTTTTAATTGTGATAGAATACTGAAACCAATAAAAGGAATTGTAATATGAAAAAAGAGATCGTCGTTAAGCTGCATTCCAGGTTTGAACAGCTGGTGCAGATGGATACGGAATCCCGTGTTGAATTCTGGTTTGCCAGAGATTTGCAGAAAGCATTAGGATATAATCAGTGGCGGAATTTTCTTAATGTAATAGCCAAAGCAAAAAATGCATGTAAGAATTCCGGTTACAAGATTTCCGACCATTTTGTTGACATCAGCAAAATGGTCGAACTTGGTTCTGACGCCCTTCGGAAAATAGATGATATTGCTCTCTCACGATATGCTTGCTACCTGATTGCCCAAAACGGTGATCCGTCCAAAGATCCGATCGCCTTTGCGCAAACCTACTTTGCCGTCCAGACGCGTAAACAGGAAATCATCGAAAAACGGTTGGCGGAAGTGGAAAGGCTGAGCGCCAGGCGAAAATTGACGCAATCGGAACGGGAACTGTCCGGATTAATATTCGAGAGGCTCAAGGAAAACCAGAGTTTTGCAAGGATTCGGAGTAAGGGAGACAGAGCTTTATTCGGTGGTCATTCAACGCAGGCGATGAAAGTGAGACTCGGCGTTCCCGCCAAACGTCCCCTGGCTGATTTTCTGCCAACGATTACTATCAAGGCTAAAGACTTTGCTAACGAGATCACTAATTTCAGCATCAAACGCGAAGACTTGCGCACGGAGCCGGAAATCACTGACCAGCACGTGAAGAATAACGAGGATGTGCGCAGTCTTCTAAGTGAACGAAATATCAAGCCCGAAGAGCTGCCACCCGATGAGGATGTTAAAAAGATCGAGCGGAAATTGAAATCGGATGAAAAGAAATTTCTAAAAAGGATAGATAAATTTGACTATTAAGGAACATCTAATTTTATCAAAAGGAGAAAACTAAAATGAATTTTACGATTGCATTAAAAAACGCTCCGATTCTACTTTTGATCCTGGTTCTACTGGCGGGCTGTGATTCGCAATATTCCAAACTGGATGAAGCAGATGTCAACCGGGAACAAAAATTACTTGCCGAAGATATCGCGGTAAAATTGATGACCGGAATGAAAACAGGCGATTACCACCAACCGGGCGATGAAGCGACCCGGATGATACAAAGAGGACTGACGCCGGAAGTCCAGGAAGAGGCTTATGAATCTATATATGGTCAATTTGGTGACTTTATCTCCCTGAAATATGCGGAAACCTGGAAACCCACCGACGGGTCTTATTCTGTGATCTACCGTTTTACTGGAGATTTTGAATCGGGTAAACCTATAGAAATCAGAGTCGTCATGGATGGCAATAAAAAGTTATCGGGATTTTGGATTAAGCCGTGGAAAAAGAAGCTGAGATAGATAGAATCGAATATCAAATTTCAATCTCCAATCTTTCTTTCATAATCCAAATCTAACGGGATCGGGTGTTGGAGTATTGCCTGCCCTGTTTACCCTATGAAATATTTTTTTATCAAAAATCGGCAGAATACTCCGTTGCTTGCAACGGAGATGAATGCCGTAGCGGGGTTTGGGACTGCAAACCCCATCTTATCTTTAAAATTCCGGTGACGCGAAGCGGCAAAAAATTGGCGTAATACCCCGCAG
>JAUVYH010000119.1 GCA_030603165.1 Fidelibacterota bacterium | reverse complement strand
CAAGTGAATCGCCTCGATTAAATTTTTCTTGGTTTCTTCTAAAGTGGCTCCCTGCGTATTAGCGCCTGGGAGTTCTTCCACATAGCCTATATAGCCTTGTGGAGACTTCTCGAAAATTGCGGTAAGTATTTCCTTCATTTCTCGCTCCTTTATTTATTTTGCCCTAACGGCAAACATGAGGTGCGCTGGTGAAATTGTGCATATCTTTCATTTTTCTGAAAATCTCTCCAAAATTCACCAAAATATCAAAAATTCACGGAGTGTAAGCGTCACCTCGATGTGATTGTTAGCATGCTCTACTTGTTCTTGTATGTAAGCACCTGACCATTCCAGCCCACAATCCATCCACGATTGTCGTTGATGAAATACATATCTCTTGCACCAACAAAATCAATATCATGTGTATCATCTTCCGTCCAGTTCGAACCCCCATCAGAAGTTTTATAAATAGCATTATAACCAGCTATCCATCCTATTTGGTCATCGATGAAATAGACACAATTAAATCCAAGTTCATTAAAATATTCTGACAATTGCCACGTATTACCAGCATCATGCGTCATCTCAACAGGCGAGCTTTCTACATGATCACCACCAATTTTGGTCATTGTAATAACACCGTTATTCTTGTCAGAAAAAAACATGTCAGTATGTATGTAATCTCTTGGAATTGAAGTTGCGACCGAATCCCAGTTTTCTCCACCATCAAGCGTCCGATATAATTTACCATGCAAGATGCAGGCAGAATATTCATCGATTGCTGATATCATTGATCCTGCGCTACTGAATTTTTTCTTCATAACCCACGAGACTCCACCGTCTGTGGTTCTCAAGATTGAGCCATTGTTATTACTAAGCCAACCAATATTCTCATCGATGAAGGCTATAGAAACGTAGATACCATCCAGAGTATCACCGACGAGTATTTCATTCCATGTCCCACCTCCATCTTGGGTTTTCAGGAGAGTACCATTTGCTCCACATACCCAGCCCAGATTGTTGGATACAAATGTGATATCCCAGAGGTTCGATGACACAGAAAGATTCTGCTTTTGCCAAGTCTCTCCGCCATCACCAGAATGTTGAACTGTACCATTATCTCCTACTATCCAGCCATTGTTCTCATCTGTAAATTGAATAGCCCTATATGTAACGCCTTCATCTTGATCTCGAAGCATTGACCACAGGCCTTTCTCCTCTGGCTCACTACATGTCATCAATAGGAAAACAAGTAGTAGTATAGTTGATAATATTCTCATGTTTCTCCCCTTTCGATTCTTGCTAAACAATTACTAAAGGCATGCTAACATTGTCAATATATAGAAAATTTTCCATCATATCAGCCTTATATAAATGGAAAACATTTCCACCTATTGTCTGCATTTGATTTAAAACATGGAAAAAAGCATCTTGATTTTCCATATTTTTATTATATAACCTCATGGATTGCAAGTTAAAAGGGATTAGCATAACAAGCAATAAAATATTCAAACGGGTTGTCAATTCATTTTACCAGAACCTTATATAAATGACGGCAAGAATAGCAAAAATGCCGATAGCGCCGATATTGAAGATATTATCGGTATGGAATAATCCTTTGTCTGCTTTAATGGCTTTGGGATCATCGCCCCTGGATTCGATCAAGGTAATGACAACTACAATGGAGCTCAATAGCAGGAACACAATGCCCATACGGTTCAGAAAAGGCAGGCTGGGAATCAATGCTTTAATTCCAAGTGATAATGGAATGGTCAATACCGCCGCCCAGAGAGCTGAATTGGCGGTGGCTTTTTTCCAAAATAGCCCAAAGATGAAAATAGCGAAAATGCCGGGACTGATAAAACCGGTAAATTCCTGGATGAACTGAAACGCCTGTTCAAGGGATGAAAGCGTCGGAGCGATTAATACCGCAATAACTAATGCCACGGCGCTGGCAATTCGCCCGGTCAAAACCAACTGGGATTCCGAAGCGTCTTTCTTGATTAACTGCTTGTAAATATCCATGGAGAAAATGGTTGCGGTACTGTTGACCATGGAACTCAAAGAAGATACAATGGCAGCGATCAAAGCGGCAAACGCCAGACCTTTGAACCCTATGGGCACAAAAGTGCTCAACAGCCAGGGATAGGCTTCGTCGGGTTTTGCGAATTACATAAATATTTTCCAGAAACCCCTATTCTGGCAAGCTATTCGAAATACTGCCTACTTTGTTATAGTGGGCGTGCCCTTGTCAGTGGTGGTTTCCTTGCTGGCGGCGATGGGTATTCAGTCAAAACTCGTTCGATTTAAGCCGCTGTTTCGCTTGTCATATTTCATTCCCGTCGTAGCGACGCTGGTGGCTGTGGCTGTAATCTGGCGTTTTATTTACCATCCCCGTTTCGGGATTCTCAATTATATCCTGGGATGGTTCGGCATCCGGGCGATCGACTGGCTGGGCAATCCCAAATGGGCAATGCCGGCGCTTATCATAATGGCGGTGTGGAAGGGATTCGGCTATAACATGATCATTTTTATCGCCGGGCTGCAGAATATTCCTGAATCATTGTATGAAGCCGCAGATCTGGATGGAGCCAATGCACGACAGACGTTTCGGCATATCACTTTGCCGATGCTGACCCAAACCACCGGCTTTATTACATTGACGACCCTGATCGGCTACTGTCAGTTCTTTGCCGAACCTTACATCATGACCAACGGCGGTCCGTTAAACAGCACCTTGAGCATTGTCTTACTTATGTACCGCGAGGGATTCAAGTATTGGCGCATGGGCTATTCGGCGGCGCTTGCCTTTATCCTGTTTGGGATAATTTTAATCGTAACACTCATTCAAATGCGGTTTCAGAGAAATTATGAATTATTATAAGATCCGGATTCGCAAAGTTATTCTCTATTCGGTTCTCTTAATAGGAGTAATAGTGACGATTGCGCCCTTTTTGTGGATGATTTCTGCTTCGCTGATGCCGGTGGGCCAGGCTAACCAATTTCCACCGAAGTTCTGGCCGGAAAAAGTAACCTTCGAGCATTATCAAACTCTGTTCAGTCGTTTGAATGTGACCCGCTACTTTCTTAATAGTATCGTGATATCGCTGTCTATCACCGGTATTTCACTGATTTTCAATTCCATGGCGGGCTTTGCCTTCGCAAAGTACCGCTTTGCCGGGAAGCGAAAATTATTCAAACTACTGCTCTCCGCCATGGTAATTCCTGCCCAGGTAACAATGCTGCCGCTTTTTCTGATGCTCAATCGTATGGGTTTTATCAACACCTATTGGGGCGTGATCATACCGGGTATGGCAAGCATTTACGGAATTTTCCTGATTAGACAATATATTATTTCCATTCCGGATAGTTTAATCGAGTCTGCTCGTATCGACGGCGCTCACGATTTTACCATTTATTGGAGAATTATCCTGCCGGTAGCGAAGCCGATCCTGGTAACCCTGGCGTTATTTACCTTTATGGGCGTCTGGAATGATTTTCTGTGGCCCTTGATTGTGTTGACGAAGGATTCCATGTACACCCTGCCGGTGGTTCTTGCCAATTTAATGGGCGAGCACGTGCAGGATACGGAAATGATGATGGCTGGTTCGGTGATCACGATTCTGCCGATCATTATCGTCTTTCTGGCGATGCAGAAATATTATATGCGCGGCATTATGCTGGGCAGCGTAAAAGAATAATTGGAGTAACATTGAGTTTTCCGAGAGATTTTATCTGGGGCGTGGCGGCAGCCAGCTACCAGATTGAAGGCGCCACCGGTGAAGATGGTCGGGGGACATCAGTATGGGATGTGTTTTGCAAACAGCCAGGTAAAATAAAAGGCGGTGAATCCGCCAATGTCGGTCCCGATCATTACCATCGCTGGCGGGAAGATGTCAATCTAATGGCTAAGCTCGGAATACAGGCTTACCGCTTATCAATTGCCTGGCCGCGGGTGCTGCCGGATGGTATCGGCAAAGTGAATGAGAAGGGTATAGCTTTCTACGATAAATTAATCGACAGTTTGCTCGAGAAAGGCATCGACCCCTGGATTACGCTTTTTCACTGGGATTATCCTTACGAACTATTCCTGAAAGGCGGCTGGCTGCATTCCGATAGTTCCGACTGGTTCGTTGAATATACCCGTGTCGTTGTGGAAAAACTCTCTGACCGGGTGAAGTACTGGATGACTCTCAACGAGCCGCAATGCTTCATTCATTTCGGTCATCAGACCGGCAGCAATGCTCCCGGTCTGAAACTCAATTTTCCAGAGGTATTGACCGCCGGTCACAACGTTTTACTGGCTCATGGAAAAGCTGTTCAAATTATCAGGGCTCATGCCAAAACGCCACCCCGGGTTGGTGCGGCGTTGGTGGGAATCATTTCGGTTCCTGCAATGGACACGATACAGGATATCGATGCTGCCCGTCAGGCAACATTTGCCATCATGGAAAAGAACCTCTGGAACAATACTTGGTGGGCTGATCCTATGATTTGGGGCGAGTATCCTGCCGACGGATTGAAAATTTTCGGTTCTCTGATGCCTAAGGTTTCAGCGGATGATATGGAGATGATCCGGCAACCGATGGATTTCTATGGGGTGAACATATACACCGCAGATAAAGTTAAGGCTGGGGAAGAAGGGTGGCAAACTCTTGGTTCCGAACCCGGCTCCGCTCGCACCGCTATGGACTGGACAATTGTCCCGGAGTCCCTCTACTGGGGACCGAAATTCCTTTATGAACGTTATGGTCTGCCGATTGTGATTGCCGAAAATGGCATGGCGAACCTTGATTGGATCGGTGTTGACGGCAAAGTGCATGATCCTCAGCGGATCGATTATCTCAACCGATATCTGAAAGAATACCAACGCGCTATAAGCGACGGTGTGTCCGCCAGGGCTTACTTCCAGTGGTCGATTCTGGATAATTTTGAGTGGGTCGAGGGATTCAGCAAACGTTTTGGACTGGTCTATGTGGATTATGTCAGTGGGCGACGTATTCAAAAAGATTCTGCAACTTGGTATAAAAAGTGTATTGTCACCAATGGCAAAATTATAAACGTTGATTTATAAAAATAAACTCATTGACTTTGGAAAGATAAAAATTACTCGATTTTGCTTAACTACATCTGAAGAAGCATTTTAAGTATCGTATTTAAAGCAAAATATTTTTTGTGGATTGAAATGAGCCACCCGCCGGAATCGAACCGGCGACCTGCTATTTACGAAACAGCTGCTCTACCAGCTGAGCTAGGGTGGCATAGAAAAAGCGCGAAAATTTACAACATTGACCGGCATTTTGCAACGGCGTTGTGTTCCTGGCAGAATTTCATTCAACACAATCCCAAAATCAATTGTAACTCAGCCATATAAAGTGAGTAAGTTTTATTCTCATTCCGGGGCTCCCTGCCTGACAGCCTGTCGGACAGGCGCTGCGGAATGGCGCTTAGCTTAGCTGCAGAAAAACATTAACCATCGAATTTATTCGATGGGATAGAATGGTTTCTACCTGTCGTCCCGACTTTAGTCGGGGTACTCACCGAATAAATTCCCCAGGGGGACAGGCGGTTTGTATTGCTGGAAGCATCAAATCCACTCAATAAATTCCCCAAGGGGACAGGGAGTGGTTAATGTTTATGCCGAAGGCATGCCTATGGCATATTTTCGTCTCGGCGTTGTGAGTTACAATCAATTACAGATACAGTTCGAAAAATGACGGACTACCAATATTTACTCAGGTCTTTGAGTGAGTTGTAAGCGGGAAATACGAAAAGGCAATTCAGGAAAAAGATGCCATTATCCAGGAATCACGGGTGAAAATAGAAAAATTATTAAAAAGAAAACCTTGACAATCCGCTAAAGATATAAGAATTTTGTTACGGTATATTATATCGTTACTTTTTCATTCGTAAATATTGTTTGGTTACTTAAAAAGGGGTTCCCCTGCGCATATAAATAATTGAGTGGAGATGAATTCGGATGACGGATAAATTCAACGTTAGTAAGAAGAAAAAACACGCCCAGCCTTACGACACTAAAATTTCAGAAAAGTGTAAGAAATGCTCCGGTGAAGTTGTGTATCGAAGAAAATCTTATTTTGGTAAAAAGACCTATTTCAGAATCTGTAACAGCTGCGGATGGTATGAATTAATGGATCGTGAATCGTGGAGCAATATCGTTAATGTCATTAATAAGAGTGATTCTGCCGATAAAAAGAAGTAGAAAAAACTGATTTTCATTGAATATACTCATCTTAGCTGCCCTTTCTAAAGAACTTGATCCTATTCAACGGTATTTAACGCTCGAATACCAAAACCAAAAGTACGTTTATCTGGATTTTCAAAAAATATCCATAGGCTTTAAAGAAGACAGATCGTTTATTGCAAACTATATGACAAAGAATTCGATTCAGCTGGTCATTAACGCCGGAACCGCCGGAGCCTTAAATGACGGATTAGAAATACGTGATATCATATTTCCATCCAAATATATAAACAGTCGATCAAGCCGGCTTTCCGCGGGTGAGCTTTGTACCCAATTTAATAATTCCATATCACAAATACCTTCAGACTGGGTGCGAGGCTCTTTATATACAGCTGAAAACTCTATTACATCCGAATCGGAAAAACAGGCGGTAGCGTTGAAAACCGGCGCTAATGCAGTTGATATGGAAGCGTTTCAAATCGCTGAGTTTTGCCGTAAATTATCAATTCCATTTTGTTCATTGAAAGTGATTTCAGATACAGCCGATTCAGCCACAGTGTCTATATTTAAAAAGAATCTTAATAGCACAATTGATAAACTGAAAAAAGAGTTGAAAATATTAATCGATCTGTTTCTTATAAAACCGGAATACATGAAAAATAATGGATGATCCCGGACGCATATCGGTAATTATTCCCACCTACAACAGAGGTGATGTGCTGAAACGTGCGATAAAGTCCGTCCTGAGCCAGACATATAAAAACTATGAATTGATCGTTGTTGATGACGGATCAACTGACAATACAAGCCGGATTTTGTCAAAATTTAGAGATAAGATAAGATTTTACTCCAAACTCCATGGCGGCGTCTCATCGGCGCGAAATTTCGGATTGGAAAAATCTGAAGGCGCCTGGGTTGCCTTCCTGGATTCGGATGATTACTGGCTTCCGGAAAAATTAGATCGGCAGATGCAATACATTCGGGAGCATCAGGATATTATGATTGTACAGACCGATGAAAAATGGATCCGAAAGGGGAAATTCGTCAATCCCATGAAAAAGCATCAGAAATATTCCGGTTGGATTTTTCCCCGGTGTCTGCCGCTGTGTATCGTCAGCCCTTCGGCGGTATTGGTTCACCAGAAAGTTTTCAACGATGTGGGAGTATTCGATGAAAACCTGCCGGTATGCGAAGACTATGACCTGTGGTTGCGAATTTCTTGTAAGTACCGGATAGCCCTGATCCCGGAGAAATTAATTGTTAAAACCGGCGGGCATTCGGATCAGCTGTCCCGTCAATATTGGGGGATGGACCGCTATCGCATCCAGGCTCTGGAAAAATTATTGAAAGAAGAGATTACCGATGACCAGCGGGAATTGGTACTCAAAGAAATTATTAAAAAACTGACCGTTCTGGAAACCGGGCGCCGGAAACGATATGATCTTCCCAATATCTTCGCCGGAAAACTAAGTGAATATCGGAAAAAACTTGATGCAGTCCATGGAACCGGTCGTTCTGACCATTCGCCAAATAAATAAACAAGACACAACCTTTGATGTTTTTGTTCATAACCCGGTGGCGGATGATGCATTTTTTTTACAAAACTCAATTCTTGTACAATCATCTGAAAATGGTTATAGGATAGTATATGGATTTGATCTTTTACAGACCGATTGCCAGGACGACGACCGCATTGTGGTGTACAGTATTCCGGAATCGTTGGATTTATTATCGGTATTAGCGCTTATTATTAAAATTCAGATGAATAAGCGGGCGCTGTATCCTGTTGAGATTGGAAAGCTTTTATCCGTAGCTAAAACATTTAATATTCCCGATGACGATATTTTGCACAGGCTGTTCCCTGAAATTAAAATCACCGCTCAGAACAAATTAATCGAACAGTACATGTCAACGATATCAATTCAAGCCGCTCTTCGGGAGTATTTAATTCGGAAAAATGCTCCTCTGAAAACATGGCTGTCGGTTGCTGATTTAAATGACCCGGAACGAAAGCAAATCGAGAATTTTATTAAAAAATTCCGACCCACGCTAAGTGTATTGGAAGAAATTATACTGTATCTTTCTGAAATAAAGACCAGGGATCGAAATGATCTTGCCGCGGTTTTAAAAGATTTAAACTGGGAGAAATATTTTCAAGCAGGCGATATTTCGCTAAAGGATTCTCTGGCGCAATTACGAACGGCGGTTTTTCAGAAACGATACCCTCAGTTATCGATCCATAAAAATGCTATCGACAGCGATATCAAAGAACTTGATTTGCCGAACAACGCTACGCTATCCTACGATGAATCTTTCGAAAAGAAGGAATTAACGTTGCAATGGCGATTGCGTACTAAAAAAGACTTGAAGCGCCTGCAGAAATTGGGCGACGATATGACTATCCAAAAAATTCGGCAAATTATAGATAAATTATAAATGGATCTGAAAAATTGTTTTCTGCGCATCTTTATAACTGAATCCGCATTAAAAGATGCCGTGACCGGCGCTATTATCGAGAAATATCCGGGGCGAATACAAAAGGTTGTGCCGGACGACTATGATATAAGTGAAGATGTTCGGGGCATGGACCCTAAGAGAGTTCTTTATCTGACTCACTCAAAGGGCGATGTGGTGAAAGGGTGTCCCGGAACCGCCGAGAGCTACTTATGTTGCAATTACCAGGTCATCAACCAGACTCAGAATTGTCCGATGAATTGTGTGTATTGTATTTTGCAATTTTACCTCAATCAACCGGCGACGATTCTTTTTACAAATTTTGATGATATTTTTGTTGATCTAAAAGAAAAACTCAGTCGTCAACCAAAGCGGTTTTTTCGGATCGGCACCGGAGAATTAGGAGACAGCCTTGCAATATCGGGATCGGTATTTTTCGCCGATCAGGCGATCAGGACATTCGCGGATATTCCCAACGCACTTCTGGAATTAAAAACCAAAACTTCTGAAGCGGACGATCTTCTGAATATTCCTCACAACGGACATACGGTACTGGCATGGTCAATAAATCCACAGGAAATTATTCACCGGTATGAATTTAAGACTGCGCAGCTGATACCAAGATTAACAGCGGCGGCGCGAGCCGGCGACGCCGGATATTTACTTGCATTTCATCTGGATCCGATTTTAGCTGTTCCCGGCTGGGAAGAGCTTTACAACGATTTGCTTGATGAGTTATACCTGCATATCCCTTCTGAGCGCATTGCCTGGATCAGCATGGGTTCACTGCGCTATCCACCATCAATGAAAGATAAGATGATCGAAAGGTATCCTTCGACGACGTTGCCTTTTGGTGAAATGATTCGGGGAATGGATGGAAAAATGCGGTATGCGCGCCCGGTGCGTGTTCCGATGTATAAATTCATATATCAAAAATTAACGGATATTTCCAACCCGCCGTTCATATATTTTTGCATGGAGAGCCGGGACGTTTGGGAGGAAGTTACCGGAGCGTCACCGGAAAGTAATGCGCATCTGGATTATCTGTTTGCCGAAAGTTTATATAAACGCTTTGCCGGTTTAATGGCTGAAAAGCCGGTGCGTGATATATATGAGCGGGGCTTTTCATTAGAGCAAATACCCAACCTGGATAAATCAGAGCCAAAAAGACAAAAAATTTTATAAACGCAGAGGCGCCCCGATACGGTCATACCCTGTTAAATATTGCTTCGCCCTAGAGAAATATGCTTCGCATTTCATAGGGTGAACATTTCACAGGGTAAACTTCCCTACGGGGCAGGCAGAGGACGCAAAGTATGCTTACAACGCATTAAATTTTCGCTACCTAAAATTCCTTGCCATCTTTTCAAATTAATAGTTCCGTCATGTCCTCAGACCTGACAGAAATGCGAGGAGACAGAGGGACTCAGATTAAACGCCGATGGTTTTGATATGTTAACCGAAGTTGCGCACAGCTGCCCACAAAAACATAGAAAAACGCATTATTTTTGATAATAATAAAAAATATTAACATTTTTTATTATTCATAAGCACCTGTATATTAGTTGTTTATCAGTTATTAAGGTGATTGCAATA
>JAUVYH010000245.1 GCA_030603165.1 Fidelibacterota bacterium | reverse complement strand
CACCAGCTGAGTTTGATCATATCCGCCAGCATCCGGTTGATGGATATGAACTCGTCAAACATCTTGAAAATGATTATCCCTATGTTGTCGATACCGTTTATCAGGAACAAGAACGGGAAGATGGTTCCGGTTACCCTCAAGGATTAAAATCAGCCGAGATATCTGAATTTGCAAAAGTAATTGGTATCGCAGATATATTCGAAGCATTGGTGCACGGGCGCGCCTACCGTGATGGATTTATTACATATCATGCGATTCAGAAAATAATTGAAAATAAATCAAAACAATTCAACCCAAAAATGATCCGCGGACTTGTAAATACCGTTTCGATGTTCCCGATTGGAAGTCTTGTCCAGTTGAGTTCAAATGAAATTGCCAGAGTTAAATCCGTAAATAAATTGCGTCCGGTACGACCGATCGTGGAAGTGATTAAAGATTCTGAAGGTCGCAATTTAAAAATCCCTCTTCGCATCAATCTTGAAGAGGAGCCACTACTTTACATTACCAAACCTATCGCTGAAACTTAAAAGTTAATTGCGATAGATTTAAATTACTTAACTTTTATAGCGCTGATCAATCCTGATATCTGTTGATTTTCTAACAGAGAGTCAGGATTTATTTTTTTATAAACCGCTTCCAATATTTGAGATGCAGAAGTCGAATTCAGAGCAGTAACAAACTCTTCAAATTCTACTTTCCCAGGTTCTTGATCTGGTATAATTAAAATCCTATCTTCCGATTTTACTGGAAAGTTACATGTATGTAAATTGAATTCGATATCGGGTTTATTTTCAAGCATTTTAGTCTTACTTGGCATTATTGTTTGTGAACCATGCCTAAAACACATTACCGCCAACGGAAAATTAGAAACACCTCGTATTTCCATTAGTTGTTCATCGAATAAAAGCAAATAAAGAAATAAATCTTTTATATGTTTGCGATCACATAGTATATCAATCGTTTTTATAAAAACTTTATTTAAATCAGATTCAAGAGTAAAAAGCGTCTTTAATATTCCCCTAAGTTCCATCTCCATTTTCTGCCCTGATTCGGTTAAACAAACTGAATAAAAGCAGGTTTCTTTGGAAGAAACAGGCATAAATCCAATAGTAAGACCTGTACCGGCGCTGTTTATTGCAGATACGGCTAATTCTATTTTCTCATTGTTGAGTATTTGAATGGATGGTTTACTCGTAATTCTATCTGCATCTATAACTTTTGCAGAGCCGCTCATATCTGAGTTCCCCAAAGCAATATTGATCTGAATACCGAAAGTCTTCAACGTATTCAGATCTTTTTCATCATAAGCATGACTTGTTTTTTTTGCAGAATACAGAATGCCAACTACCGAGTCGTCACGGAAAAGTGGCACGGCTAAAATGGATTTCCATTTCATATCCAACATTTTCAAGTGAACGGTTCTTTCATCGGTTGAAATATTATGTACCAGCGCCGGCTCCTTTGTATCAACGACCCAATTCCCGAGGCAACAAGCTTCCGGTTGCTCAAGTGTCAAGCGGTCAATATCCGATAGATGAACCGACGACACTATTGGCAAATTTTCCAATTCTTTATCCTGAAGCATTAACCAGCATGCGTCCGATTCCGTCAACAAGCATACATATTCAACGACAGAATCAAAAACCTGGCTGGTATTTTCTTTCAAACTAATCATCTGACTGATTTTGGATATCGCCAATATTTCCTGAGTGACCCGATCATAAAGCGACGCGGTCGGCAGCCGAAACAATAGTCCCAAAAACGACACGATCACATAAACGTTTATGAAAGCAAAAGACGATAAAGCAAACCCTTTAACTGTTGTGCTAAATGCATAAACCGGAAGCAACCAGTAGGACATAATCAGATAAATTCCAATTGGCAATGCAAAAATACATAGAATAAATCCCAGGTATTTTTCTTTTTTATTTAAGATGTCAATCCAGGGTTTATGATAGCTGATCAATAGCGTTACAATGGTCATTAACCCACCAAAGATCCAAATGATCGATGAAAAACCGCTTTGCAAGATCGTGATCTGTTCAAAAGAGTAGCGATCTTCAATAAAGTTTAACATTAATGCAAATATTAAAAACAACCAGATCAGACATCTCATCTCAAAATTCGAAAACTTACCGGGTCTATAATCCAATAATTCCTTAATCGATAATAGGATTAGAATTAGTATGGATATCGTAAACAGTGTACAAAATCCCGATACGATATTCCAGATAAGCGGGTATTCCGCAAGAAAGGGATTGTTGTCCCACAAAACTAAATAGCTTTTCAAAAATAGCTGTGGTACTAGAATAATAAGAAAAAGTGAAACGATAGATCCCCAGATAAACAGTAAGGTCTGTTTAAGACTTAATTTTAACCTTGTAAAGATCGATTTTATTACAGGGAATAAGACCAGAAAAGCAATGATTATGGTAAGCTCCCGTTCGAACCGATATATTTTAATAAACGAAGGAACGTGATAGAAAGTTGTGTCAACAAAAAGGATAAACAGCAACAGGATCAGGCTGAGTAACGTTAAAAATGTCGTTTTAATATAGTATTTCATCCGATTGATACAATGCCGGCTGTTTTTACTCCCTGCTGCTCATTTCTGCTCCCTCAAAGAGAAGAAAATATTTCCATTCATTATTCCGATTACAACAATTGTTTTTACATAAATCCATGAGCTTATACTTAGCCTTTAATTTAGTAATTTTTTGAACTTAGCGCCTTCGGCGGACTTTCAATCTTCTTCTATATACTCCATAGTATAATTATTACAACCAGGACATCCTACTTTTGGCATATATCCATCATAGTACTCATTGTTGATTTTAGCCATACCAATTCCAACA
>JAUVYH010000100.1 GCA_030603165.1 Fidelibacterota bacterium | reverse complement strand
CTAACACGACCAGAGTCAAGCCTTAATATCAATTATTGTGGCACTACATATTTGAACTTATTCAGACGTTTATCGCCGTAAGTGCTTGTTTTTATTGAATAATACATTTTGAAACATCAATTAAGTGTAGAAGAAAAGCTTAACTCAAAAACAGCAAAGTGATATTCTTAATTGGCTGGAATATATGGGTCCTTTTGAAAGCATTTATGATCTTCGAAAGATAAAAAGTATTGATTATGATACTTTCCTGAGATTGAAAGAAATGGTTAAACTTTCTCCATTGTTTCTGGCGGAATCGCAGAAAAGGGTGGAGGACAATTATTATAAGGTTGAGCGATGGATTTCCGACGACGGCGCCAGTGAAAATTTCGTCAATAACTGGATCGATATGCTGTCTAATCCGGTGAATGTCAATACTTTGAGTTTTTTCGAGCTTCTTAATCTTGCCGGTTTATCGCCGATTGACGCTGTGGCTGTCGTAAAACGGCAGCAAATTGGTAATATTAAAAATCGCCGGGATTTACGGAATACGGACAATTTATCCTATTACGGGTTCTCAAACCTGGAGGATTTTATCCGCTATGATGATGATGATGTCACACATACATTCGGCGGTAGTTTTTCTTCAGTTGTTAAAAACATTACCCTGAGTCAGACTCCCAGCGATGACGCCAGTTCATATTCGGATTTTATTCGGCTGGATCATCCACTTGATGTTTATTATAAATTGCGATTGCACTGGGGCACAAAATACCAGTTGGAAGGTTCCTATCTGCGCAATATGGGTGAGCAGACAATATATTTTCGTGATACAAAAATTCCACGGTTTAAGGCATTTTTTCAAGCCAATTCCATTGACGCCGGGATTGTGAAATTTAACAAGATTATAGTTGGTGATTATATTGCATCATTTGGTCAGGGAGTGGCTTTCGAAACGACGGATTTCTTTCTGCCGCGCAAGACCGGTTTTGCCTGGCGGAAGCGGCTGAATGGAATAAGCGGCAACACTTCCCGAACGACTCAATACGGATTAAAAGGCGCTGCGGTGGAAGCCCAGTCCGGAAATGTTATCGGTACAGGTTTTTTCTCCTATAATTCGCGTGACGCCATTGTCAATGACGATAGCTCCTTTTCGACACTGATTACCATGTATCCGCGATTGGATCATGGACTCTATGACAGCATTTCGATGTCCATTACAAATTCCGTTAAGGAGATGCTGCTGGGCGGAAACCTGAAATATTCTTTCATTCCGGGGACTTATGTTGGCTTGACATTATACCAGAGTATGTACGACCGCCCGTTGGATCTCCAGGTCAAAGAGAGTTTGCTGGCGGATAACTATGTGGGTAAATATTTAACACAAATCGGTAATTCGGCTGACACGGAGATCGAAGCATCCTATCAGTCCTCGAATACATCCGCACTATGGTCGGGCGCCAAATCTATCCGCCGTGTTTACGGATTCGAGTTTATGACTGTCATTGATAACATCACTCTTCAGGGAGAATATGCGGAGCTGGATCGCAATCTGAAATTGACCGACCGTCGTGATGATCCTAGCGCTCTGGTTCTTTCCGGGTATATTCAGTTTGGTAGTTTTAATTTTCTGCTGCTATATCGTGACTACGATTTGGGATTCGATAATCCCTATCAGCGCTCCTTTAGTAACTATCACAGATTCAAAGGAACTATCTATGAAGATATATTTTATCTGAAAGATCCGATAGTCGGTTATCTGTACTCGGCTACGGCTCAACCTCAGGCGGAAAGAGGGCTTTATTATTCCACGCGGTATCAACTTCACCGAACTCTGGTATTGACTGCCGAACATGATATCTGGACCAGGGTTGCGGATAATGCTCAGTACAATCGTCTGGTCTTTAATATGGAATACCGTCCGGTATTTAAGTATCGCTTCAGAATTCGCCAGAAGTGGCAGCACCGCGACAAAACCAATACGCTTTCACCGGTGTTTTACCAGGCTAATGAGACCCGTCTGGAAGCCATCGTCAGGATGTCCAGATATAACCAGATTCGGGTTTTGTATTCACTGGGATTTACGCAATTTACTCCACGATCACGATTAGTTAAAAATGCTGAAACCGGTGGCACTTCCGCCGTCGGGAATGCCGGGATGCCCAGTAATGCTCTCGGGGTGACAATTACCCATAATGTCAATGAGCGGATCAAGATTATCGGTTCATTATTGACTTATGAAGGATTTTTGTGGAATTTTGAAGACACTGATTTTAGAATATATAACACTGATACACGGGCTCTTCACGGTTGGTTGACGGTTTTTTCGAGATTATCCCGAAACATTTCCGTCCGGTTAAAATATAGTTTCGATTTGCACAATCCGATGACAAATATTGTTGGCAGCAGTATAGATATTGGCGCGGAAGATTCTAATCCGGCTATTGATGAAATTTATTATGAAAAGTTTTTCTCCGATTTTAGACTTCAATTTGATTATAGGTTTTAAATGAAACAGCGACTCCTTATTTCAGGAATTTTTATTTTATTATTTTCAACGGTACAAGGGCAAAGTTATTTTAGCCCGCTTATTGGTGATCTGCCGATGACGACGGAAGCCCGACAGGTGAGTTTGGGATTTTCCGGTTGGGGCAGTAGCGGAAGCGCATCCGCTCTGTTCTTCAATCCTGCCCAAATCGGATTGACCGGGAATAAAATGACTGTTTACGGTGGCTTTACCGGAGCTTTTGTTAAAGAAAAACGTTCTTTTCCGGTACAGGATAGTTTTGGCGATTTTCTGGCTGATAACTACTATGTTGTCAACGGCAATTCGTTTCCCGGTTTTCAAGCCGGTATAAATTATCGTCTTATCCCAAAACTGACTTTTGCGCTGGCTTATCAACATGCCACTGAACGGGATTTCCGGTATGAAGAAGAGGTCAGGGGCGCTGTATTCGGGCAATACAATCGTGATCCTCTCGTTGGATTTCATCGTATAAGCAGCACGGGGACGACATCGAATTTAGCTTTTGGCGCCGCCTGCCGTCCGTTTAAACCGATTTGGCTGGGAGCCTCAATGCAGCTTGTCCTGCCTGGTGATTTCCAGGATAAATACGAAATCCAGGTTATTCATGAAAGCGCTAACCTGGCATCGGAGCAGACAATATCTTATCAGTCCGAACCGCAAATCGATCCAAAAGTTATCGCCAATCTGGGAATGACGATTGATCTGACCAAACATTTAAATATTGCAGCATCTTATCGATTTTCAAACAAAACTACAATACAAAACAGTTTAATATATTTGTTAAATGACTCAACTGCTCAATTACCTGTATTTTTTATTGATTCAACAAAGGAAATCGATGAAGTAGAGTATAAAAATCCTTCTGAATTACGTATTGGAATTAAATATCAACCTGTAAATATTATTAAAACTTCCTTTTTTATCGAGGCGGTTTATCAACCTTGGACAACATTTAAAAATGATTATGAATGGGTGGATGAAGGATTTATCTGGTGGTTTCCCCTTCACCTTTTTAGTTCAAAGTTCAAATTCAACGATGTCTGGAAAATCCATGTCGGTGTAGAACATCGCTTTTTCTCCGGCGTTCCGTTCAGAATTGGGTTTTATTTCGATCCCAGTCCGATTGATCCCGGCATGGATCGCAGTTGGTTTACCGCCGGCACCGGATATCAGTGGAATAAACTGACTTTAGAAGTTGCCGGGGCTTTCACAAATAATGACTATCAATACCCCGATCTCTTTCCGATAACAGGGGAGGAGCGGGCTAAAAACGATACCGTGCGCAACGGGTATTTAGTTGGTATGCTAACCTTGAAATACAGTTTTTAATACATGAAATACCGATTTCCAATAATTGTCCTGTTTTTAGTAATAATAGTTCTCCAATCTTTATTAATTGGAGCGAATCCCGCTGAATTTCCAGATGATGAGTTTTTAAAAGTAGTGACTATTTTCACTAATGATATCCATGGTGGAATTGCACGAACTGAAGCAGGATTTATCAATCCTGATTTTCCACCTATATTGGGGAATGGTGCAGCAGCGGTATATTACATTAATGGGGTAAGAGAAGAAGCAAAGAAAAATGGTTGGGGGTTTCTGCTTTTTGATGCCGGTGATATATTTCAAGGTACACCAGTTGGGACATTGAGCAAGGGTGAAGCAATTATTGATTTTATGAATATTGCCGGTTATGACGCTGTGTGTATTGGAAACCACGATTTTGATCTCGGGTGGCAAAATCTAAAAAAATTGTCAGAGCAAGCGAATTTTCCCTTGCTTGGAGCAAATATATATCGTTACTCAACAGGGAAAATCGTAGAATTTGCAACACCATATATTATTAAGGAAATTCAAGGGATAAAGATTGGGATAATTGGTGTTTGTACAACCGTAACGCCGTCTTTGAGTTTTCCGGAGCATATAAAAGATATTGATTTTAGGGCGGAGGTACCAACAATAAGGCGCTGGCTTCCTAAAATGCGTGCAGAAGGCGCCCAAATTATCATTATGGTAAACCATACCTGGTTGCCGTATGATCCTGAAAAGGGTTATCTTGAGATGCTCGAAAAAATTAAAAACGGTGATGATTTTACAGGTAGAGGAGTAAATTCACAGGAAATAGCTCATGCGATTCCAAGAATTGATATTATTTTTTCCGGGCATATTCATAAAGGTTTTAATGATCCCTGGGAAGAGCCTGATAATCACACCCTGATTTTTCAAAATTATGCGAATGGAACCAATTTAGGACACGTGAATTTTTTCATACATAGGAAAACAGGAACACTTGCAGGATATAATTATGTATGCGATGGAAGTGCAATTTTTACACTTTTCGAAGATGATTTTTTTTCTGATACAACGACTGCAAGAGTTATTGAAAATTGGGTAAAGAAAGCTGAGGTGGGATTTGACGAAATTATAGGCATTGCAAAAGGGAATTTCATGCGTTCAAATGAAGGAGAATCAGCAATAGGTAACCTTGTAACTGACGCAACAAGGATCAGAGTAAATGCTGATATAGCCTTTACTAACTACGGAGGTATTCGCGCTGATCTAAGTGCAGGACATATAATGCCCCGGAATCTTTTTACGGTTATGCCTTTTGGGAATAGAATAGTTGTATTTAATGTAACAGGAAAATTTATCAAGAGTTTAATTGAGGATAAGGTGAAGGGAAATAGTAGAGGAATGTTAGTTTCAGGGTGCAAGATAGTCATCGATCGCAGCAGACCGGATGGAAATAGAGTAAAAGAATTTTTTATTAATGGAGAATCAATAAATGAAGAAAAAATTTACCGTTTAGCAGTTTCAGACTATTTAGCAGAGGGTAATTCCGGTTATGGAAGGCTTACAGAAGTACCAATTAAAAAAATTAATCATACAGGAATACTTATTCGACAAGCTTTAATTGATTATGTCAAACGAAATTCGCCAATTGATCCACACATTGATGGACGCTGGCAAGAAAAAGACTAACCGGTTCAATTTATTCTCATGAAATTTCGATTACTTAAGATTTATTTTGCGTTTCTTCTTGTTGTTCCGGCTATTTTAATGGCTCAGGACCGGATAAAATATTTTCATACATACAATGATTTTATCAAGGGATTGGATGTAAATCCTGCTAAAGTAATCGGAACGTCATTCTATCGTGGTAAATATGTATTTAATCGCGTCTCTGTTCTTGATCACATTGATGCCGGCGGAAATTTAACGACAAAGACAATGTTCTATTATAATCAATCCGGAAATCTGATTGTGAAGGATATCTACAATCCTGATTCGACCTTAATTTCCAGAACATCCTATCTTCCGGATGATATTCAGGCACAAATGGTAGAAAAAATTCAAGGGATCGAATGGTTTCCGACTCGGAAGGATTATTTCACTGTTACCCACTTTGATTCTTTAAAAAAACCTGTTCTATATAGTGTGAAAGCATCCAGCGGAGAGGATGTTGGACGCCTTGAATTGAGATATAATGACAAAGGCGACCTGAATATGGAGATCTGGATCAGGAGCCGGGATAATAAAGTAATTGAATTAACGGAATTTACATTTGATTATATCAATTCGGTACAGCACATTGTCCAATATGATAGCACAGGTGATGAAGTCAGTAAGGTTTCGGTAAGAATTCCCGTCAGTGAAGTAGATTCAACTTCCGGGCAATAGCGTCTGCTTGATTTATTAACGGCGTACCGGGATCAGCATTTTTCCAGAGTTTATGAAAATGCGAAATATACGCTTTGGCTTCAGAATCTTTGCCGATTTTTGTATAAAATTCAGCCGCATATATTAATGCCTTCGGGCAATTCGGGTTAACTTTTATAATTTTCCGCAAACCATTAAGGGCAGTTGTATAATTACCCGCTTTCCCCTCGGAAATAAATTGTTTCAATCGCAGATCAGCCGCCCACAATGTATCACTAAATGTATCTGCCGCCAGTTTAAATTGCTCGGCGGCTTCATCAAAAAGACCGGTCTTGAAGTTCAATTCCCCTTCAATTGAAGCCTTTTTTACCAATTTAGTTCGATCAATTTTATCTTGATTTTCCAGTTCGGATTTATATCTGGCAAGAATATTAAGAACGCTGTCAAATTCCATTTTTTCAATGTTAATAATTGCGTCGGAATATGGATAGTTGTCTTCCGGATTAATACTTTTAACAAAATTAATCACGGTTTCCATCCGGTCGATTTGGTTCAATTCCTTGTATAGGTTGAAACGCGCTAATGCGATCCGGGTTAATGAATAATTTGAAGAATATAAATTTTCGGCGGCGGATAAAATATTCAGGGCTTTTTGATATTGCCCGAGTTTTTTATAAGTATCCGCAACCCTGATATAGATCACCACTCCGATATATTCGTTTTCTGTTAATTCATCCTGCCGGTTTTCGATGATATATTCCAGCATGTGAATTGCTTCATAATACCGACCGACTGCTATATATATTTCCGCCAGACTGTCATACGGATTCAACTGACTCGCGGCATATCGCTTGTATTTTTCGAGATAACTTATAGATTCCTTAAATAGTCCCTCTCTCGCATATAGATATCCTAAGTCATTGTATGCAACTATGTAATTGGGATTGTGCCTTAAAATATCCTGATATATTTTACG
The DNA here is from genome assembly GCA_030603165.1 of Fidelibacterota bacterium. Taxonomy (GTDB): domain Bacteria; phylum Fidelibacterota; class UBA2242; order UBA2242; family UBA2242; genus UBA9312. Next base: position 5,010 of record JAUVYH010000100.1, on the reverse strand, counting down.
AGCGCCTTCAAAGTATAGGTTTTTCCATTTTATTCGGGCATTAATAATGCGCACTTCAAAATTGTCCGAATAGAATCTTAAAAGCGAATCTAAGCTTGCCGTTTCAAGGTTTTTATCGTCATGATAGATTGCCCAATAATATTTTATAATCAGCCTTTCGACTTCTGATATTTTAGGCGTAAGCCGTAATGCTTTTTCGAAGTAATATTTACCGCTATCCTCAATGCCGAAATGATAATAGGTTAAGGCAGACCGGAAAGCTGCCATTGCGAAATTAGAGTCTATGTTCATAGCGTTAAGGTAATTATTCAGGGCATTTCTATAGTATAATTGCAGTCGGAGCTCTTCGCCTTTTTTATAATAATTCAGAGCATCAACTGAATCGGATGTGACATAGTCTCGTTTTCCGCATTGACACAGCGCAGACAGCAGGAATACAAAGATTATTAAAATATGTAAATTTTTTATATGACTTCTATTCAACTTCATTACTTTGCTTGTAAATATACTAAATTTCAAGTAACTAAGAAAACCATCTTTATTCATAAAACACTTCTTATGATTGTCTTTTTGTAAAAATGTTGTCATTTAAATGAGGTAAAACTATTTCCCTTGGTGTAAAATTCATCTAAATTATATTGTTCACAGAGGAATTTTCAATGAAATCAATCAAACAGATCATTATTGCACATTATTCATTGCCACCGGTTGTGGGAGGAGTTGAAAATATCATTGGTCCCCAGGCGGAGATGTTTGCAAAACAGGGCTACCTGGTCACGTTGCTGTCCGGTGAGGGAAATATTGAAGGAAAAAATATAAAAACAAGTAATATCACTGATTTGAATCCCAATAGTCCTCATATTCGAACAATTCAACGCATCTTGCGTTTAGGTTCGTTGCCTGAAAATTATGAATTTCGACTTCAGAATCTTCAAAAAAAGATTGAAACCCAGGTAGGTGATATAAATACAATTATTATCCACAACATTATGACAATGCCGTTTAATCTGACTGCAACGGAGGCATTCTGGAACTATATTGAAAAAAATCCCGATAAAAAATTCTACCTATGGACTCATGATCTGGCATGGCTAATGGAAGATCATAAAAATAATTTATATAATCGTCGTCCATGGACACTACTGAAATCGGCGCTGCCGAACGTTCAATATATTACCATTTCTGAATTCAGGAGACGTCAGATGGCGGAATTGCTGAATATTCCCCGCAAGAAAATTACGGTTATCCCAAATGTGTTAAAATATCAGGATTTTCTAAATTTTCACCATGAAACAACCCAGGTTATTTCGCATTTGTCTTTTTTTCATCGATATCCCTTTGTATTGATTCCAGCCCGGCAATTGCCCCGGAAAAATATCGAGCGAAGCATCCGGATTATTTCCAATCTCAGGCAAAACTTTCCTGAAATACTTGGAATAGTAACCGGTAAAACGGAGCTGGAGAACGGGAAGTTAACGCCGTATTCTCAATATCTGGTAGATTTAGTGCGCGAATATGATCTTGAAAAAAGCGTCATATTTTTAAGTGATGTTTTTGCCGACCTTGGTATCTCTGAGGCAAAAAACAGGGAAGTTGTGCATGATCTCTATTTTGTAGCGCATCTGGTTTTATATCTCAGTCTCGATGAGGGTTTTGGACTGCCTATATTGGAAGCCGGTGCGGCGCGAACGCCAATTGCTGTTACACAAATTCCTGTATTCAGGGAAGTTGCTAATGACGGGGTCCTTTATTTACCAACCGATGAAAGCCCGGATTTTAATGCCAACCGGTTGATGAAATTCCTGAAAGAGAATCTATCTAAAAGTGATTTATTATTTAAACGGGTTTTTAGTCGCTATAACTGGCAAACCTACTGGCAGGATTATCTGAAACCAATTTTTGAAGAATAGTGTGAGGGAATAGTCTGTCAAGGTGTCAAATAAAGTCCGTATCCCGTTAAAATTAGCGAGATTCTTAGTTTTTCCGTTGATAAAATATTTCTATCATAACTCTTGATATATCAGGCTAATTTCACTGATTCCAAAGTTTATCATATATAATCGTTTACAATGGAAAAGCCGCCCATTCAACTGAATGGACGGCTTATTTATTTAAAAAAGAGTAAAACTCTAATATTCGATTTCTTTATACTTTGCTTTTGATTTTAACTTTTTAATGTGGTTTTCGTAAGCTTCATTGCGTTTCGTGTTTTTCAATTTTGTTTCTATCCCGTTTTTTACCTCTTCAAAAGAACGCTCGTCTCTTTTTCGGTCGATAACTTTAATTATATGATATCCATAATTAGTTTCGACGATATCGCTTATTTCACCAACTGGTATGTTAAATGAAGCATCCTCAAAGGGTTTAACCATTTGACCGCGGGTGATGTTTTCGTACAGCCCGCCTTTTTTATTGGATCCGGGATCTTCGGAATACTCATTTGCAAGTGCGGCAAAGTCTTCGCCTTCTTTTGCGCGTACTAAAAGCGATTCCATTTTTTTGTGTGTCTCTTCTTTTGTCGAATCGCTGACCCCCTGAGTTTTTAGTAAAATATGGCGGACAGATGCGGATTTATCCTGGTTGTATATTTCCAGTAATTCTTCTTCGGTTACGACAAAATCTTTTGCCATGGCTTTCTCTATATATTTTTGTATGATTAATCCATTTTTTGAATCTTTTTGAATTGTTTCATATTTAATTTCATTGCTTTGTAACCAGGCGAGAAATCGTTCTTTGCCACCATTTCTGATGTAGCGTTCATCAATAAGACTATCAACTTCTTCTTCTGTAACCTGTATTTGGAAACGTTCCGCAGCGTTAAGCAGTAATTTTATTTCAGCAAGCTGTTTGGCATGTTGGGTAACAATTGATTTTATTCGTGTTTCATCAAATGAGGATAATTGCCTGGCGCGGTTGCCAAAATTACTATGGATTGCACTAAAAACATCGCCAGTGGCGATATTGAAATGTTTGGTCTTAATGAGAGCATTATTCTTTACAGGGTCAAGATAAGGGATTTTTTGAGTAATTTCCTGAGCCAGTAAAAAAGCAGGGGTGTCTTTTTCAAGAATTAAACTTGGTTCTTTTTTAGCACAGGAAGAAATAACTATTAATAATAGTGAAATCAAAACTAAAAACTTTTTCATCGTAAACTCCTTATTAAATTATCTAAAATCAGCGTAAGATAGAAAAAAATCGTCAAATTTCATAGCGATTTTCAAGATTTGAATTGCAGCTTTTCATTCGGCTATAATTTTAATTCTGGAATTCTTTTGGGAGTTTTGATAATAACAATTAATTTTAGCCCGATATTTGAAGCCCCCATAGCTCAGTTGGATAGAGCGCCGGCCTCCGGAGCCGGAAGCACAGGTTCGAGTCCTGTTGGGGGTACTTTTGCAACTCCCCGTCAATAAAACTTTTTCCTGTCTTGACACTTGACATATTTGGCTCGTTTCACTGATTCAACTTTGCGAAAGCTATCTAATAGTATTTCACGATATTTTCTTGAATTGTTTGTATTATCCGAAGAAACTTTCGCAAAGGTTGCTCTCATATAGGAGCCCCACATGATCGTTGGAATTTATATGTTGGGCTGAATTGAAAAATGTTCATTAATTCTTTAACCGGGTCGAAGTTTTAATTTCAAAGTTTCCGAAATCTCGGTTTATTTACTCAAAGGTCAGTGATAGAAAGTGGGAAACCTATCCCCGCAATATCAAAAATCACTAATATAAATCCGAGTGCGTTCCCGTTCTTGTCGGGTAAATATTATCCTGATCCTGTGACCAGATTAATAACCAATCGGGTTTAATGTGACATTCAAGGAAATCATGCCATTTACCTTGCAGGCGGTGAACCTTATATTTTTGAGGCAAATCTTTACCCTCTGCCAGCAGCTTAATGACTTCTATCAATTTATTTACGTCAAGACCACGCTTTAATACCGTTTTGTAATCTTTCTTGAAGGCTTTCGTGTAGTGGATTCGCTTCATATTGCTCAGGAATTAAGCCCCTGTTTCATGCTTTCAATATCGGGAAAAGATTCCAGGTTGCGCTTTTGCTGAACGTCCCGCATTGCCCGGACGGTTTTCCGGTTCGGTAGTGTTAGATCAAAAGGTATTCCGCCTTTTAACGCAATTTGCCGAAGGTAGATATTGACAGCGTCACTCATGGTCAAACCAAGTTTGGACAGTACGCTCTCCGCGTCGGTTTTGACGTTCTTGGCAACCCGTACATTGACACAAGCATTTTGTTTCATTTTATCACCTTTATAATAACCGATTTGAATTTACGTTACTGTAACGCAATATGCAACACATATTAATTAGAACCCTGAGAAAGTTCAAGAGTGGGAAGCCCGTTTCAAGGGAAAAACGGTTTTCAGCGATCAACCTATCCCGCTTATGTCAAGAATCGTTAATCAATCGAAAGACTGATTTTGATTGCCTTGTCAAGTTCCGTTATCTTTTCAGCCGACAATTCGCCGACTTTGTGAATCAGGCGGTTGGCTTTGTCAACGGTTCGGATTTGCCCGCAGTCAATGTAACTATCAACGTCCAGTCCGGCGGAATCTTTGCTCAGGAATACCATTACCGGCAGTGGTTTGGTAATGGCTTTAACGCTGGAAATTGGCGCAATAATCGTCACCGGTGAATATTGATTGCCGATATTGTTTTGCACAATTACCGCCGGTCTGAGTTTACCCATCTCAAAGCCGACTGTCGGATCAAGGTTGACCAGATAAATGTCGCCGCGTCTGAGCGGTTCTACTAAACGGGACTATTTAGAGCCGGTCGGCATGTTTCCAATCCCCTTGCTCTTGAATATAGTAAGCCGAGTTAGCCTGATAACCTTAGGAAAATTGTTTTACCAGGTATGCCAGCTCTATTCTGTCAAGATATTCGCTTAAAGCCCGTCGAACGATTTCGCTAATGGAAACTTTCATACGCTTTGAAACGGATTCTGCCCTCTTGGTCAGCTCCGGCAAAACGATCAGGTTAAGCCTTTGTG
>JAUVYH010000128.1 GCA_030603165.1 Fidelibacterota bacterium | reverse complement strand
TGGAAGCATATTATTGCTCCCGCCGATGCAGAACATGTAATTGCAGTTGGCGCTGTTACTGCAAATGGCGTCATTTCATCATTTAGTTCACGCGGACCAACTTATGACGGACGAATAAAACCGGAAGTTGTAGCGAGAGGAGTTAATACCCATTGTGCTTTAGCCGGAGGGCAATCTTCTTATGGATGTAAAAGCGGAACTTCTCTATCCACGCCGCTTGTCGCAGGCGCTGTTGCGGTAATATTATCAGCTCATCCTGACTGGACGCCGGATATTGTCAGAGAAGCAATGATGATGACTGCTTCAAATTTCAGGGAGCCCAATAATATTTATGGTTGGGGATTAATAGATGTAATGGCGGCAATCGATTATGATTTCAATGCCATAAAACCCGGTGATCTTGATTTTGACGGACGTTTCCTGGTAACGGATATTATGAAACTCGTTCGTATCGTTTTGGGAGATGTTAATCCTCATGAATTTGAATTTCAGGCGGCAGATATAAACAGTGATGGAACTATTGATATATCGGATATAATGGACCTTGTGAATAAAATTTTAGATGATGGTAATAAGATATAAATGAATTTAATATTAAAACTCATAGAAAAATCGGAGTGTTAAAATATGCTGAGTGAAATGCATATCTTTGATATTTTATCATCAAACTTTAACCGGATTCGTACATACGAAACGCTTGATGAGAAATGTCAGGTATTAATCGATACGTTACGCAAAACCGGCTGGGGACGTGTAACACTTTCATTTTTAAACAGTAAGTTCGAAACGAAAAAGACTCTATATTCGGGATACACCGAAGATTTGATTAAGATTGCGGAAGAAAAAAAGTTAGCGCCTCTGAAACGTAAAGAATTGCTCAGTTCTATGGTTGAACGCTGGCGAATATCGTCGTTTTACTATATGCCGTGGCGGGATATCAAGGCTCGCACAATTGTATCCAGTGGCAGGACTACAGCAATTCCAATTGAGACAAAAGATCTGTGGCATCCGATGGACCTCCTCTACGCCCCACTTTATTATAAAACACGACCTGTTGCAGTATTAACGCTGGACGATCCCAAAGATCAATCTACGCCAACAAAAGTGAAACTTCGAATTCCGCAGATAATCCACAGCACTATCATACAAGTCATCAGCGAATATATCTCTCAAGAATATTTTTCGCACTCGAAAGAATTAAAGAACGCTATCATTAACAAAGGCACAATCGGCATTATTGAGATCGCCCATGATGGAAAAATGACTAATATCAATCTTGCCGGCGAACATATTTTAAAATTGAGAAAGAAGGACTTATCAGAACTATTATTTCTGAAGTATTTTGATGAAAGATTTGAGACAAAAATTAAACCAACATTTGAAGAAGCAGCCGAAACACTCAAACCATCGTTACTTCAAACTATCTATTATTTTCCTGATAATACAAGCAAGGACCTGATTATTGAGTTCTTTCCTCAGCATGTCCTATATGAATATACCGGTATGATAGGCACTGTAAATTACCCTGAAAGCAAAGATTTCTACCGATTGTACTCGAATATACTTAACCGTCTAAGTGAAATGAGTGATACAATTACCGGAGATTTTTCTGAAATCCAGCGAAAGGTTATTGCTCTGTTGTGCAGGCAATTTCACTTCCGGTTTCCGCGGATTTATAAACTATCTGATGATAAATCAACTCTTGAGTGTATTTTATCGTTTGATGAGGAAACACAGGAATTAGAATTTTTTGATCACCCATATAATCGTAATAGCCTTGGTGCAACCGCAATTATAGATGATCAGATCATATTCACAACGAAAAAGGAACGGCAGATTCGCGATGTTAGACGAATCTGGGAACGTCTCGATACTCAAGGCGCTATTGCTATCCCGCTGCATATAAATGAATCAACCATATCGGTGCTAATATGTGATTTTCTTGAGCCGGTTTTTGAGTTAGATATGTACAAGGAAATTATCTTCAAATTCTTTTCCATGGTACTTGGAATGACCTTGAAACCATTATTTAAAGAAAAGTAATTATTATAAAATGGTTGCAAGTATATAAAAAGACCGCTAATTTTTCACAGTGACAAATAATGGCATAATTTTATGAATAAGCCGTCTTTAGCAAAACATCTATATAGCCTGTTGTTAATTGCGATTTTATTCACGTCCTGTTCACAATCGGTCTCGATAAAAATCGTAGTTCCGGAAGATTCTTTCCCGGCAAGTGGAAATTCACTGCACCTATATCTCCTCAATTCCGATGAATTTCAGGAAATAAATGCAGTTAGGGCCGGAAGTGCGGGTTATTTCAGAAAAAAATCTCTTGGAATACTGGATAGTTTACGGAAGATAAAAAGAACATACGATTTTACTGTTGAAAAATATCAATCAACCTTAAATAATTGCTCGACATTAATAAAAGTATTGCCGGCTGAATATTGCGCAAATATTGATATAACGCCTGTAAAAATCCAAAAATACGGCGATGTCTGGCAATTATGGATTGATGTTTTAAATAAAGGCAGCGATGATATTTGGGGACTCGCTCTTTCCATAAATTTTAAAAATGATCCTCTTATAGAAAATGAGCAGATATCTATTTTCTTAAGACCACAGGAAAATCTAATATTTAAAAAAGTATATTTGGATCTGAGCCAAAATATTCCTCTGCAATATAGCATGTCAACATACCCCGGAGGACTTAATAAATTACTTGAAGAAGCGATTGAAATATCAGTGGATTCCACAATCTCTACATTCAGTCGTTCCTTATCAACCTGTAAACAGCAATCGGAACTACTCAAACAGGATCTGGAAAATATCGGCATACAATACGATACTTATGTTGATCAGATGTATGAGTACCTTGATGAAGCTGTGGTGAAACCTTCAAATACAATAATTGAAAACAATCTTTTAAATAGTGAAAAACACACGACTATCAGTGTTGCCGATACTGTAAAATTTGAGCAAATAGAACAAGGCATTTATAATCTGCTGATTTATTCAAATATTGAAAACGATTCATTGCAATGGCTGATTCCGGTTGAGTTAGTACAAGATTTAACGGTAAGTATAAGAAATTACCCTCCATCATTATTTTTCCTCAACTGTGAAAAATATATGATCAGAGTTCCTGAATTAACGGAATATTAAAATGATTTTAACTTACTGCCCCAACTCATTATCGAGATCAATATCAATGCCGGTAGATAACTGGTAACGTAGAATTCGGTTATTACCTGAATCAATGATATAAACTACACCCTCCTCGACTGCGATACTTTTTGGATTTTTCAGAACATCGCTGTATTCGGTTGTAATGATTGTATCTTTTTCGGTAATTATAGTATCGATAATTGTTGTATCTACAGGAATAATAGAAGACTCATAGGTAAAAGATGTATCTATCTGAATAAAAGTAGTATCAAATAGTGTTGTATCGACTTGAACAAATCGTGTTCCGGCTTTCCTGATAAACGTACCTAAATTATCGTAAACCTGCACTTCATTTGTCCCTTTGTCAACAACAAAAATATTCCCCTCTTCACTGGTTGCGACATCGTATAATTGATCGAACCGGTAAAGATCCATTATTTCATTTTTATCCAGTGCAAAACTTGAAACCCATCCGGTTATTGAAGATACATAAGTAATTTTGTGAAAACTGAAATTCTCACCCAGTTGAGTATAGTAAATATTACCACTCTCGTCAACTGTAATTCCTTTCGGATCGTTGACAGTACCGGCTCCGGTACCTGCGGTAACAACGTTATGATAATAATAGCCGCGGTGCTGCCAGAGTGTATTGCCATTCCGTAGTTTCAGGTAGCTCGACCTACCTGTATATATTGCGGCGACACGCTGCTGGATTCTATCGCAAACATAAATCTGATTGTTTCCAAAAGGCGCTGCGGCGACACTGACGAATTCTGCGTTTTCTTCTTTAGATTCGGTATAAAAGACATGGGGTTTATAGATACTGTCCAATTTTACAGGATCGGATATGAAGGTGACGTCTTTGATTGTGTATCCTTCCTGTTCATATTCCTCAGATAGAAAAAATTGAGAGGGCAAAAGCACGACTTCATCACCCGTATCATAATTTATATAGGTTATTTCCGTTGCAATGGAATCCGTACCTTCAGGATAGGAATTCCTGATATTATTGATGTACTGGTTCCAGATATAAATGTTTTTGGAATTATCAACAATAAACAGATTTAATTTAGAATCAACGCACAATCCAACCGGATTGATCGGAGCTGTTGGATCGTCCACATTTGGAATACTGCCAATGTCGGTAAAATCGTTTCCAAAATCGTCGTTTTGCACAATCTCACCGGTTTTCGCCATTACTACAATTCGGGCATTGCCACTATCGGCGACGTAGATATAATCATCAAGTGAAATGAAAATGTCCGTTGGGTTGTTAAAATTCCATGTTGCTCCACCCCACTCCGGATTCACCGGTATGTATTTTTCTCCACCAGTATTGAAAATGATATCGGAGTTATCATCTTCAGGCATGCTGATTGGTTCAAAACTGCACGTTGTGAACAAAATTAACAAAGATATGACTGTTGCGATTATTCTATTCTGCATCATTGAAATTTAAATGAAATTTGAAAATTATGAATATTACCGAGAATTCCGAAATCCGACCAAGCATAGTCGGCTGAAAGATTCCAGTTACTTACCTTGAAATTTAACCCACTGCCAACCGAAAACGACCTTTCCGATTGATTTGTAATTATTCCTGCACGCAGCGCTAATGTATTATACAGGTTCTGCTCGATACCTATAACCAGGTTCTCTGCATTATCAACCGGATGGTTTAACTGTATCGATAAAAGTGTCTTGCGCCAGGATGATTCAAACAGATCAATGGCGGAACCAATTCGAAATTCGGTTGGCGGCGAAAAAAGGGTGTACAATGACTCTTTCTTACCCCCCTCCTTTAATGGTTTTGTATATGTACCGGCAGGTCTGGATTGCGCTCCAAAATTGACCAGCGATACACAAAACCGCAGCGATTTATAACCGGTCCAGTAAAAGGTGCCGAGATCCATCAGAACATTATTCATCACTAAATCAGCCAGATTCTCCTGAACATATTTAATCGTTAATCCATAGGAAAACCGGTCTGTCATTTTATGTGAGAAAGTCGCTCCAAGGAATATATCGCCATAATTGAAATATTCCCCGGAGCCATAGGGCTGATATTCAGTTGTTACTTCCATCGGATCAGTATAAAGCGCGCCGGCGCTTAAACCAATATAAACATTATCAGAAATCCTCTGTATATAACCGGCATAGCTGTAATCAATATCAGCGAACCAGTTTGTATGGCTTACAGTTAGATCGCAACAGCCTACCTGAGCAGCAGCAGCCGGATTCCAGTAAATTGATGTGGCGTCCTGAGAAAGTGATACTCCGGCATTTCCCATGCCAAGCGCCCGTGCTCCAACACCAATTTTTAGGAATGTAAAGGCAGACGTTCCCGCTCGCTGTCCTCCAAGGACATTAAAAAGAGTAATATCCGCCCTGGCAACGGAGGTCAAAAATAATAAGCTGAGTAGTATGGTAATCTTTTTATTCATTAAAAACCGTATGAGAAACCAAATATTAATGTTCTGGGACGTTTATATCGACTTGGGTTTTCGTTGGGACTGGGTCGATTAATATAGCTGTAGCTGATCGGTTCACCGGGATCGTACGCTTCCCCGGTAAATGGATTTATATATGCGGGTATCTTCGTATCAAATACATTTCGAATTTCAAAGAACATATCCAGATACTGCCGTTCATTCTGAAATACCTGTTTGTGGATTTTTATGTCAAGCCGACTGATATAATCGGCAATTTTAGAGTAGGGTTTATCACTCTCAGATACGCCGATCAGGTATAGCTGACCTTCAGAATAGACTGAATCAAGTATAGTATTGGCTGTATAACGCCGACCCGACTCGAACTCAAAATGCAACGTTGCTCCCCAATTATTCGGCATAGGAAAGCCAAACAGTCTTGGGGAAGTTTTTTCATATACTTTAACTCTAAAATTTCCGCCTATACTTAGCGGTTGATCCCAGCGTAAATAATTTTCACCGATAGGCTTGGCGTCCAATCGACCGGCTGCAACCAATAGATTGTCATTGGGTGTAGAACTTTTGCCGGTGACAATTGAATAGGACGCATTCATATCACCGGTAAAATACCGTCCGTACCGTTGCCGGAAGATTAATTCAAGACCTCTTGACCGTGCATAATCCATATTAACATACATGATGAGACTGTAGCGTCCCAATTTTGGATTGTATGTTGTGATTCTTTGAGAAGTTTCATAATTGAACATGTCTTTATAATAGGCTTTAAATTCGACGGCGCTGTTTTCATTAAATTTATGTTTGATTCCTAATTCGTAGGAAACAGTTGTTTTCGGATTCAGATTCGGATTGCCGATAAGATTATAGGTCGCTTCGGCATTGCTGTTTAATTTTGCGTAAACGTACTTGTATGTAGGTAACTGAGAAAAATGTCCGTAATTAAAATACAAAACATCATTATCGGTAACGGGATGTGATATACCCAAACGAGGTGAAAAATGCCCTTTAACCCGGTGACCGAACAATTTAATGGTTTCATCCATAAAAAGTTCACGCCCGGCATCGGTAATTGTATATAATTCCTCGTTTGCAATGGCGTCTTCAATATATTTTCCGGGAAACCAGTAATCATAGCGAAGTCCAATATTTGCAATCATACCTTCAAATACAATCCTGTCCTGAATGTAAAAAGCGCCATTATTGGGATATACTTTATACATATCCCAACTTTCACCCAACCCGCTGGTTCCGATCCATGGTTTATAAATGTCAATAACCTGCATTTCGGTATATTTTGCTTCAAAACCGGCTTTATAAGAGTGTCTCGAAGATGTTATGTAACTGATATCTAAATCTAAAGACCAGTTGTTGCTGTAATAATCATACCAGTGCGGTTCATCCCCGCTGTCCCAGTATTCATCACCCTGAAAAATTCGAATATCGCCATCTTCATTGATGTGAGAGTATTCCACCGGACACAGATCTAATGTCTCCGTATATTCATACCACCACTTATTTTGAACGGCTGCGTGTTCGTAAGTCAAGTACCGTCCAAGGTTGACTTCATAAAACATGCGTGACGATAATGTATGATTCCAGATTAAATTGGTAACGTAGGAACCTTTTGTGACAGTTAAATAGTTATCAAGAATTTTCTGGTATTCATCTTCATAGCGCCAGGAAGAAAAATAACCGGGATTGATATTTAATGAATTATTTTGTGATATGGAGAATTTATGTATTGGAGTAATTTTCCAGGTCAATTTACTCATCCAACTCCAGCTATTGTCTCCCCGCAGTGTAAACCGATCCTGTCGGTCACCTTGAGAAAACAATAAACAGGGAATCAAAAATACAAGTATGGCAACCTGTGTTTTTCATTTGACCATAAAAATAATGTTAACTATTCCGTACTGAATAATCCCTCTTGACTGATAGAAAACTAAATAGCGGGGCTGAATTTATTGAATATTTTTTAATATGCAAATTAAAAAAATAATTCCACACATTACTGAAAATATTTGATCATGGTTATTTACTTGACTTCGGTACATACTATATTTCTGTTTACTTTAAAATCATCATCTTCTTGGTCTTCATATACGATTTGTTATCATATCTTGCATAGAATTGGTAGAAATATAATCCGCTGGAAATCATTTGACCGATTTCATTCTTGCCATTCCATTGGGTTAAATAGTAACCAGGGTTATGATGATCATTGATTAGTTCGGTCACCAATCTTCCCTGGAGATCGTATATCCTGATGAACACATCTGCATCTGTCGGTACCTGGTATTTAATCGTTGTAACCGGATTAAATGGATTGGGGTAAATCTGACAAAGTTTAAATTGATGTGGTACATTTTTTTGAAATGTTTCTATTTTATTAGGATTTGTTAAAACAAAATCAGCAACAACGGGTAAATGGTCTGATGCCAAAATTGCATCCTGTATTTGTAAATTATACGCTGTTAACGAATCTGTTGACATAGCGGGTGTAAATAATACAAAACTGTGCACAGAGTCAATTACACTATCACTATAAATCATAAAATCCAAACGTCCGGGACTATAAGAGTTGGTTTCTTTATACCAGGTATAAAACATGGGTAAACTAACATGACGAGGAAATAAATCCGTAAAATCGCTGCTGTCCCAATCTGGTTTAAAAGAAGATCCAAATTGACCAGTATTAATTATTTGACCGGTTAAAAAAGTAGTCAGATGTTGGGCATCTCTCACCAAATTCATATCTCCAACAATTATAATTGGAGTATCGGGCTGAAGAGTAAGCACTCCGCCTGGTTCTTTTGCATTTCGAATAAAATCCATTATAGCATCTATCTCGTATTGTCTGTCCCAATTGTTGTTGCCGGCCGGGAGATGCGCTACAATGAATAATAAATGGGAATTAAAATCCGGGTGCAAATCAATTAAAAATGTACCATTGAAACTGTTTGCACTTTCTCCCTCAATCGGATAAGAATTTAAGATGGGATACCGGCTTACCGCTACAATATCCGGGTCCACTTTGGAACTATACCACTGCTGCCCTTCTCCGGAAGGAAGCATGGATTCAACTTGGTTTTGAGTTTGCTGTGCATTATGATGATAGATTTCTTGAAAGCCGATAATCTGTGGTTGAACAGCCTGGAAAATACGCGTATAAGAAGGTATTAGAGATGGTTCAAAAAGATTATCTGTATAAACATTATATGTTAATATCCTAACATCGCCGAGCCCCTGGTTGCCAATTGAGATAGGATTAAGTAAAGGCAATGAAGTGATATCATCAAAAACATATTGTACTCCGCCACTTGCGTCCGGGAGCCTATCGTCTCCCGGTCCATTATCTTTAAAAACAATTCTAATACTGTCGCCGGTAAATAGTAAGTTTTGTCCATCAGGGCAGGCATTGCGTTCCAGAGCAATCTCGAATTCATCAGAGGTTACAGTAGGACTTGTCACAACTCCGATATCATTTTGGTAAATTGTAACCTGATTAGTGCCAATATAAAATATTCCATTTCTTTGTCCAAATATCCATTTTAACTCTGCTCCAATACCGTGAATTTGATTTCCCGTTGATGAATTATTATCAGTATCTAAAAAGAGTGTAATATCATTTGCGGCCTGCAGACTTAGTTCTTCTCCTATCTCAAGCCGCAAGAATAAAAACTGCTCATCATTGGAAACCCACAATTTCCCAAAATCCAGGTTTCCGCTTTGTTGGTCTCCATAAGAATCTATATGTAAGGGGTTAAGATTTTGCCAGTCATCATAACGTCC
>JAUVYH010000116.1 GCA_030603165.1 Fidelibacterota bacterium | reverse complement strand
ATCAAGAATGCTTAGAGATTGAATTTGAATATCAAGGGATACCCTTTTCAAGTCAAAAAGAGTTGAAACTTACTTATCGAGATAAGGAACTTAAGCAAACATACAGACCTGATTTTATTTGTTTTGATAAAATCATTATAGAACTCAAAGCAATTTCAAAATTAGTGAAAGGGCATGAAGCACAAGTTATTAATTATTTGAATGCTACTGGATTAAAACTTGGACTTCTCGCCAATTTTGGTCATTATCCTAAATTAGAATACAAAAGAATTGTTTTATAAGTACTTTCATTTTAAATATTTAGTGTTTTTTGTGTGTTCTGTGGGCTGAAATATTACAGTAATCTTTTATAATTCGTCCGGGTCTTTTTCAAACCCGGTCTGGTTTATATCACGAATTGTCGCCGTTTCACCATCTATTTCAAACACACGCCAATAGTTGCCGGAAGTTCCCGGCGGCATCCGGTATTCTTTTAGCAATTGGTCGCCGTTATATATTTTCACATTAATATTGCCTCTCGACAGGGCGTCACCGGAAGTCTCGCTTCTGCCGCTGTAATTATGAACAGTGTAGCGGTATGTTCCGGGATCAAGACCATGAATTGTGATAGTTTCAGGTCCGTATGATCGCGTGTCATCGCGATCGAGGAATTTTTTACCTTTGATCAGATTTCTTCTATTCCAGTAGATATGAAAATCTTCATGATCAGGGTGTGGTCCTTTCAAATGTGCATCCACATCGACAGGAAAGCGATCCCAGGTGAGAATTATCCGGTAGTCCTGGCTGGGAATGATCTTTGTCAATACGGCATGAACCGAGTGTGGAAAATCGTGCATAACATCTACTTTAAATTTATCCGAAATATAGGTCTTTTTGCCAATATAAACTATATAGCGACCGGGATCAACAGAAACGATAAATTTCCCGGTTTTATCGGATATGGCGCGTCCGATGGTTTCCTTTGTATCGCGGTTTTTTATAATCACCAGAGCCGTTTCCAGCGGATCGCCGGTCACTGCGTCTATTACTTTTCCGTGAATTGCTCTCAGTTGGGAGTAACATTCATTGACTTCAGTGATGTTTTTTGTCGATCCTTCGATTTCCGCCGGAAGCCAAACCATACCGCTTGCATCAGAAGGGATAGTTATGGATTTGATGAGCTGATCATCCAGATAAAAATCTACCCGGGCTTTTGAACCACTGAAAACATTTTCTTCAGAACCAAAAATATCGTCATCAGAAAAGCCTTCTTCGATGAATTTATTCTTTACCCAGATTTGATAAGTCCCGGGTGTGAATTTTCGGATCGTAAAAGTCTCTTTGCCTATCTCCGGGTTTGATGATACGTCTCCGCTGGCGACAACATATCCGTTTGGCGACTCTCCGGGTAAACTTCCATTCAGAGGATATCCGACCCCGGATTCCGGATCGGGAATGATTAACACCGCCTCAAGTTCTGAACCGAATGTTGACCACGACAGAATAATTTGAAAATTTTCCAACGGCGGTAACGAATCAGCGTGCAGGGGAATTATCAGTAAAATGATCACCAGGATTATTGTATTTTGATAGAGTTTTGATTTCATTTTTATCCTTTTAGGGTTTCGTAAAAAGTATTAAAACTGTCATTCCCTCGAAGAGGTCTCTTTGAGATGAACGATGTACGAGTGAAGAATCTCTACTGGGTTATCATCGGAGATCCTTCGTCGCTTCGCTTCCCTCAGGATGACACATATAATTACTTTTTACAATTTCATCACCTTTTAGTTTTTTAATCGACATAAAATTTAGATAATTTCTTTGGTTGAAAGTTGTCGGGTATCATGAATTAATTGTTGAGTTGTGATATTTGGCATTAGAGATAATTTAAAATGATATTCAAATGTCATTGGATAATTGCCCAGGGAATGCGGGTTTTGATAAACTGCCGGGCTATCCGGTCACATTCTTCGTTATGTCTGTTTCCCGAATGACCGGCGACATAGTTCCACCGAATTTCCTTATGATTCAGTGAATCGAGCAATTCCCAGAGGTCTCGGTTTTTAACCGGTTTTTTCCCCGCCGTTCTCCAATTCCTGGCTTTCCAGTTATGCAGCCATTCGGTTATTCCTTTCCTGACATATTCGCTGTCGGTAAAAATACTCGCAGGCTCAGCGGTATTTAAAGATTTTAATGCTTCTATCACAGCAGTTAGTTCCATACGATTGTTTGTGGTTTTATCCTGAAAACCGCCCCATTTCCGTTGCTCAATATTGTCTGAGAGCAGTACAACTGCCCAGCCGCCGGGACCGGGATTTCCGGAACAAGCGCCATCGGTGTAAAATATTTTCATTAAGTTTCCAATTCTGGTTTTAGATTAGTGTTTTTCAAGGTCGCTCTATTTTCGAGAGAATACCATTTTTAAAATAGAAATATATCTCTTTGGAATCATCGGTATGATATATCCATAATTCAAAATGCTGATCCCCTTTGGAATCAAGCGTCTTTTCATATATGGGCTTTCCCAGTTCTTGCAAAAGCTGCTGATCTGTCATTCCGACTTTTGGAATAAAAGATTTGGCTACCGGTATTTTGCGGGTCTGATCAACCGCTATCTGTAATTTTTCTTTAGCCGCCTGTTGTTTCAGGTAATCAATGCCTTGTTCGAGAGTCTGAATATGATCTTTGGTAATGAAAATTATTTCCGGGCGCAATTCCGTAGCCTGGCGCAGTGATTCGAGCGCCAATTCAACATTTTGTTGATCGACAGATAAATTTACATCGTTAATGTATCCGTAGGCAATTTTTAACAGCCAGGGATCTACTCGTTCACGGATGGGAGGATATTTTTTTACAGCCATATCGAAAAAGTCTAATGCCTTATCCCAATTTTTATATTCTGTGAATACGGCTCCCCGGTGAAAATATATTTCGCTCCAATACTGATCGGTCAAGTCCCGGGAGTTTGGAATATGCAGGAATCTTGCCTTGGTAAGCAGCCGTTCGGCTTGATCTATCTGGTTGATCAGGAGGAGTGAATCCAGATTTATTACAAGCCATTCCTGAATTTTACAGTAGTTATTTTCAATGTCTTCTGCCAGGGAAGGATATTCGGGTTTTGCCGCCTGTTCGAGATATTGAGCTGCTTTTGAGTAATCTTTTGCCTCGATAAAATGCCTGGCAAGTTCAATCTGCTGAAACGCCATCAGGTCGTTGCACTCATCAATCATCCACCCGGCTTTAAATTTCCGGGGATGGGTGGGGTTTTTTGAAATAAAGTCTTCAAAATTTGCTTTAGCGGCAATATAATCCCCACTTTTAAAAAGCGCTTTGGCTTCATCACCCTGAGACGGATTTCCACCGCTTATCATATTGAACGTTAGATAAATTCCGATACTGCTGAAATTTAAATTAGTGATCGGGCTGATATTATGAGGATCGGAGAAGTCGTCAAACTTCGCAAAATTATATTTTATTTCAACTCCGTATCCCTCTTTAAATTTGAACCCGATTTTAGAAAGCATTTTCATCCCTACAGCCACGGAAAACGTCCAACCGTCCTGATTGAGATAACGTTTGCCTTCCCTGGTTTTATATGCTGAAATGAAAGCCCGACCGGCATTGAACTGAACGTAATTATAGAAACGTTTTGACCATTGAAATGCAAGAGACTGACTGATGTTACCTTCGATGATCCTCGGTGAAAAATACAACTGCTCAGTGCTTCCGGGTATGTTTTGCTTCCAATTATTCGGCAAACCCTGGTTAATAATGGGGAAACTGTACTTGAACCCAAGACCGGTCTGGAAATCGATAAAATTCTGTGGAAGAAGCAGCCCAACCAGATTATACTTCATAAGATCCAGTTCTAAACTGTTCATATATCGGTTATAGAGGTGCTTGAAACCGTCCAGTTCGGTTTCAGTAGAATCGAACCCGATTGAATTCGCACTCAATATCTGGCTTCCCGCTTTCAGTTCAAAGGGAGTTATGCCAAAAGGATTTCTAAATTCGATGGGATTTTGGAAAAAATCTGCGATTTTATAGATAATTGATTGTGAAAACACAGGAGTGTGGATAGTGATTAAAACGGAGAATATGATTATTCGAAATTTCATTGTTTTAAAATAAAAGGTTTACAGGTGAAAAGTAAGCAAAAATTACACTGAAATTGTGTAAATTAGCGCGCCTGAAGGCTTGAAACTCTTTGTTATTTGATGTTGAAACAATACTTTTCTTTCAGGGTATAAACAAACATGTATCTTCACACCTATAAAAAATACCGATTATTAACTATATTACCAATTCTTATTCTGCTTGAAATAATCATCTGCGGTAAGGCGCCGGAACAATTTGGTAAATTTACCATAGCGCGATTAAAATACGACGGAGGCGGAGACTGGTACAGCGATCCGGGTTCTCTCCCGAATCTCTTAAAATTCGTTTCTGAGAAAGCTCCGGTGGATGTCAATCCGGAAGAAGTCAGACTATCGGTTATGGATAAAGAACTGTATTCGTTTCCCTATTTGTATTTGACGGGACATGGCAATATCCGTTTTAGTGAAGGTGAAGTTCTGCGTTTGAGGAAATATCTGCAATCGGGAGGGTTTTTACACGCCGATGATAATTATGGAATGGATGCTTCTTTTCGAAGGGAAATGGAACGTGTTTTTCCCAATAATGAATTAGTGGAATTGCCCTACGATCATCCGATATTTCACTGTTTCTATGATTTCCCGAATGGATTGCCGAAAATTCACGAACATGATGGAAAAGCGCCACAGGGATTTGGCATTTTTTATAAAAGCCGCCTGGTCGTGTTTTATAGCTATGAAAGTGATCTGGGAGATGGCTGGGAAGATCCGGACGTACACGGTGATCCGGAGGATAAGCGACTCGCGGCGCTGAAAATGGGAACTAATATTATCATCTATTCACTGGTACAATGAATAACACAGCGTTGACTAATTTTAATATTATTGCTGAAAAACTGAATAAACTCCGGCGAGACTGGAGCTGGTTCATCCTGGCAAAAGGGATGTTGCGCGTTTTAACTCTCATAGCAGTTGTCGTATTTATTTTAATAATCTGTGAAGGATTCCGATATTTCAATACATCAATCCGGCGGGATATTTATTTTTTCACGATCATTTTCAGTAGTATTTTTCTCCTTACTCCTGTAATACTGGCGCTTATGGTGCGGTTTAACAGGATGGCTTCGTACTCCAATCATCGTTTATCCATACTGATCGGAGAACAATACCCGGATATTGGCGATCGTTTAGTTAATGTATTGCAACTCCATGAAATGGCGGTTAAAAAGGAGGCAGGTTATTCATTAGACCTTGTTAATCATTCCATTCGAACTATAGCAGATCGTGTTCAATCATATTCCTTCGGCGCTCTTATTCCATGGAGAAAATTTAGAGTCTCTTTATTAAGGTATGCGGCAATTTTTCTTGTAATTATCTTTATGGGTATATACAATTTTTCTTTCTTCAAACAGTCATTTATCCGTTTGACTCATCCGGAAGTTGAATATTCAATTCCAAAGCCATTTACGATCGTGTCGGTGACAGGCTCGTTCGGTGTGTTTGGCGGTGATTCTGTTGATGTTGCTTTCCATTGTGAGGGCGATTATCCCGATGAAATCCAATTTGATGCTGTATATCCTGATTTTATCAAAGACGGAACAGGTATAGTTGATGATTCCGGTAATGTCATAGTACACTTTGGACCGGTTCGCAATACGATTTATTATGAAGCGTTTGTTCAAAACAGATCCATTTTCAAACCATGGAAACGCATTTCAAGCGGCGTCGATACCATATACGTCACTGACCGACCGGAAATTTTACATGTCAAAACCAGAATTGAATTTCCTGCATATACGAGACTGGATCCAAAAATCCAGGAATCCAATACATCAGAACTTACAATTTATCCGGGCAGCGATCTTTATTTGAATCTTCTATCAAATAAAATGCTTAAAACGGCATCAATCCGGTTCAAATCGGGGAAAACGACTAATTTGTCAATAAGTAGAAAAACCGCTGCCGGAAAATTTATTATTTATGATAATGATGAATTTCAGATTACCGTATCCGATGATAATGATGTGACAAATATTAATCCGATAAATTACCGAATCAGGATAATTCCCGATGCATATCCTGATTGTCAGCTAATTTCACCGGATATGGACATTGAACTGACTGAATCCATGGAAATCCCATTGGGGATACGGATCAGTGATGATTTTGGGTTTCAGAAAGCGTTGATTCAGTATCGGCTCATTAAACGCTATGATCCGGACGGGCAGATTGAAGAATCCACTGAATTTCCACTTACTGATAAGCAGTTGACTCTCCAGGAATTGTATTATGTGTGGAGTGTTGGAGAATTGAATTTATCACCTGAGGATATTGTCGAGTTCAAGGTTTCAGTTTATGACAATGATCCGATTAACGGTCCAAAAGCAGCAACTTCCAGAATATTAAGAGCGAGGTTTCCGTCATTGAATGATCTGTTTGCAGATGTTAACGAACAGCGGGATCAAATAGCTGATGAGGGTGAAGAGATATTAAATAATCTCGAGAGTTCCAAAGAAATACTGGAAGAGATATCCCGGGAATTGCTGAAAGATCCCAAACTGAACTGGGAACAGAAGAATCAGCTGGAAAAAGAATTACAAAGGACCAAAGAAGCCGGTGAAAAACTTGCAAAAATGGCGGATCAACTGGATGAAATGATCCAAAAAAGTCGTGATAATCAGTTATTTGATGAAGAAACCATCAGCAAGTTTGCCAAATTACAGGAAGCCTTCAGGGATGTTATGACGCCGGAGCTGCGGGAGGCGATGAACAAATTGCAGCAGGCTCTGGAAAAAATGGATAGTAATGAGATTAAGAAGGCTTTAAATCAGTTCCGCTCTAATCGTGATCAATTTGCGAAGGAACTCGACCGGATGATTAAGTTGTTGCAACGGGTAAAAATTGAACAGTCGGTCGGGGAAATAGTTCGCCGTTTTGAAGATATGGTAAAGCGCCAGGAGAATATCAATTCGGAACTTGATAAAACGCCGGAATCCGATGAATCAAAATTTGACCAATTAGCCGGTGAAGAAAAATCTGTTCAAAGGGACAGTGAAATTGCGCTTGATTTGATGGAACGCACCAGGAATGAAATGAGTGATTTTCCGCTTATGCCTTCGGAGCAATTAGAATCTCTGATCCAGGAAATGAAAAAATCAGGGCTTATGGATGAATTGAAGCAGGCGCAGAAATCGCTAAGCAAAGCAAATAAGCAACAGGCACAGCAATCGACACGATCGGCACAGCAACAATTGCAGGATTTTCTAAATAAGATGATGCAATTCCAGTCTGAATTTAATAAGCGGGCGATGGATGAAGTGATGAGCGACTTCCGGAATGTGATCTTTAAAACTATGCAGCTGTCTCAAAACCAGGAAAAACTTAGCCAGGTAATTAAACATACTCCCCGGCAAAGTGAACGGCTGCTTGATGTTGCCGTAAATCAGCAGCAACTTCAACGGAATCTTATCAAGATAATCGATGAATTAATTGCATTATCCAATAAAACATTTGGATTATCTCCCAGAGTAGGAAAAGGATTCGGGCAGGCGTCAGCCGCAATGAACAATGCAGTTCGACAAATGGAGGAACGAAATCCTGCGAATGCCACGAAATCGGCTCAGCAGGCAACTGCCGCAATCAACCAATCCGCCCTGGAATTAATCAATTCAATGAACAGTCTTAAATCCAGCGGTTCTGCCTCAGGGTTCGAAAATTATTTACAGCAATTACAGAAAATGGCGGGACAGCAACAGGGTATTAATGACGAAACCCAGATGATAAGCCTCGGACAGGCTGGACAACAGGCAGCGCTCCGGCGCTTAGCCGCGCGGCAGCAGCAATTGCGAAACTCTCTTGAGCAACTCCAGCAAGAGATTGGTGAAAACACCAAACAAAGTGGTGATCTGGGTGGCATTGCCAAAGATATGGACGATGTTATAAAAGATCTACGAGATAACCGCGTTTTACGAAAGACGCTCGAACGGCAACAACGAATACTGTCACGGTTATTAGATGCGCAGAAATCCCTGAGAACGCAAGATTTTAAAAAGGAACGTAAAAGCAAAACCGGAGAGGAACTAGTGCGTGAATCTCCCGATCAGCTGCCAACGGATCTGGGTGAAAGACGTTCTCTGCTGCAGGAGAATTTGGAAAAGGCGCTGAAGGAAGGATATACGCGCGAATATGAAGAGATTATCCGTCAATATTTTGAATTATTATCGAAAGAGAGCGACCGGTAACAAATCTGTCATGATGAGATACTTGCTAAAAAGATTAGACAAATTTATCTCTGTAAAGCATGTCGGATTGCTGGTTGTTATTTTAATGTTAGTTGGTACAAATGTATCAACAGGGCAGCAGCGCTGGAAATCACCCGAGGTATTAAAAAAAGAACTTCAGACGAAATTCCGAATGGCGCAGCGGCTCGAAAACCAGGGGCAAATTGAACGAGCTCTCGAACTATATAAATACATAGTGAACCAGGACCCGAAAAAACACACATATTATCATCGGTATGCTTATCATCTGTTCAGGTTAAAACGCTATGATGAACTGGAAAATGTAATCAAAATCTTTCTGGAACATAATCCTCGCAATGAAGCGGCTATCGTTGATCTTGGAGAATTGTATTTCAGTCGCGGCGATACGACGCTTGCTGATGAATATTGGGAAAATGCACTACAGAAATCGAATTATTCGCAATCGTTTATCCGGTCTTTGTTTAACGGGTTGATTTCGCTGCAGCAATATGAACGGGCAGGTGAACTTATACAAGACGCTCGCGACTATTATCAGAAAGACGATTTATTTGCAATCGAGGTCGCCCATTTTCAGATGCTCAGAGGAAATTATGTAAAAAGCGCTAAAGAATATTTATTATACGGAAGAAGCAATAGTCGAAATTACCGGCAAATCAGTAGTCAGATATTACGATTTCCCCATGACAGCAGTTTATTTATCAGCCTTGATTCTCTGATTCAGGGAGAATTACAAATACCGGGCGCTTCCAGGGAACTGCACAAATTACGAGCTGATGTACTATTCAAATTCAAGCGTTATAAAGAAGCAATAAATGAAACAATGATTTTTGAATCGATGAATCGCTATAGAGGAAGTGATATTCTTGATTTGGCAGTCGATTTATTGAATATTGACGAATTTGCACTGGCGGAGGAGACCTTTACTAAAATTATTAAAACCAACCAATTCAGGAATATTGTGCCTAATGCATTGTTGGGGCTGGCGGATGCATTTGAAAAGGAAATGTTATCTGAGCGTGAAATTTCACCTTTTGATTATTTTTATCCGGATAATTTCTTTTTTATCCCTGATTATGTATTTGGGATTGATGCAACGGAACATCATATCCAGAAATCGTTCGCTATTTATGACTCACTTATCATTAATCTGCCGAGATCGACCTATACTGCTCAGGCGCTTTATCGTCTGGCTGAACTCAGGTATCGCGTTCTTCATGACTTGGATGGCGCCATAAAATTATATCAGGATGCTTTAAAGGTCGGGGCAAATCGAGAGATTCGGCAGCAGTGTATAATCCGGCTTGCTGATTTAATGATAGTGAAAGGGGATTTTGACCAGGTCGATGATTACATCAGGGAAAATATTGGTCGCTATGAAGGCTCGATGATTGAAAAACAACTATCCGTCAGATTGCTATTATCGGATTTCTTTAATAATAAAGTCGA
Source organism: Fidelibacterota bacterium (assembly GCA_030603165.1). GTDB lineage: Bacteria > Fidelibacterota > UBA2242 > UBA2242 > UBA2242 > UBA9312. Next base: position 647 of record JAUVYH010000116.1, on the reverse strand, counting down.
TTCAATAATGACTAATAAAAATGATATGTTAGGATTGCTTGGTGTTTCAGATCCGCTGTTTAACGACGTCATTGAATTTGTCAGTTTTATCGAGGAGTATAGAGGAAATAACGGGTCAGCGGGTAATGCGGCGTTCAATGAATTTATTAAAAGTGAAAGATTCATTCGGCAGAATAAACTATCGGAAGCACATGAAGTCCTGACGTACCTTCTTATTAATTATCCCGATCAGAGCATTATATCGCCGGTTCGTTTTCGCCTGCTTCAAATTGAGCTCTTTTTTCGGCAGACGAAAGAAGCTGAACATATCCTTGAAACGTTGTTAGACCGTGGAAATTTGTATGCCGATAATGCGCTGTTTATGATGGCGGAGATTGCTCAATTTCGCGATAATAATCCTGAATATGCGGCAAAATGGTATGAGATAATTCTGGAACAATATCCGGGTTCATTCCATACCGATACAGTCAGAAAAAGATTGCGGGAACTACAAAAAACGTAATAGTTCAGCCCACTAAAAACACGAAATTCACGAAAAAGGAGAGAATGATGACAGAATTGATTTATAAAGAAGAAAGTTATGCTATTTTAGGAGCATGTTTCAATGTATATAAAACTATGGGCTGTGGTTTTCTTGAATCAGTTTA
>JAUVYH010000056.1 GCA_030603165.1 Fidelibacterota bacterium | reverse complement strand
TTAATATAACGAATATTAATTACAATGTCAATGGGTCTATTGTATCTACAATTATTTTGGAAATCGAATGGTTTTTAATGCTCTCCCGTCGAGAAACATTTTTAAAACCGCCTCTTTTTATAACGAACTGTCAAACTGGGGATACATTCCCATCATCTACCCGGTCTCTTTTAAAAATGTATCCACCCGTAATTTCCGGTTCGCTGTTTTCTTCGGGAAGCAATTTTGTGATATCAACACGATTATCATCTCTTTTGATTTTTTCAGTGAGTACATATACGCCCAGATAAGCTCCATTCAACATTAATTCGCAGAATCTTGTTCCGGGAGCATAGTCATTAATCTCAGCCGCCAGAGTATAAGCTAAGACATTCCTGATAAGACTTTTATCAGAATAGGGACCATACAGAATCCAATCATTTTCAGCAGGAAGCCCCAAGAGAGATACATTCAGATTATTTCCCAGGGAATCCTGCGTTTCTATACGGTACTGTTTTTTAGGGAAAAGCCAATAAGATGAATGACCTCTCGTCTTTATTTCAATTCTTCCATCATAATCATTCGGGGGATTATCCGGATAATTGCGTTCATCATCGCCATTCCAGATAATTTTCATATCCGCAACAATATATTCATTATAGAGTATTTCCTGACCACAGGTGTTGATTTTTACGATAGGTAGATTTGATGAACTTAAATATATCTGCCCGGAAGCCAAGAGTTTGGCGGATATTAATAGACTGGTCAGGATAACCAGATTAAAGGTGAAACAATTTCTATGATGCTTATTATTCATTCAACTTTTTAAAACCCGATTAATTAATTTTCAAAAATGGCGGAAACTCACTCCTGACTAATCTACTTAATAAATTTCTAATAAACCACGCCGCCGTCCTTATTCCGCAGGCTTTCCCAGTTGCATTCCGAGGGTACCCTGGATTTACGATTAAAGGGTGGCTTCGTCTGTTCGTCATCCATTTTCAGGAACATGAGAGAAGTTAGTTGCTCGACTTAATCACCGTAACAGACACCGTCGTCACGGAGCACGTTGCAATAGTTCCAGAGTTTCGATACTAATGTCGCTGCATCGGTCATGTTTTAATTGTCCTTATTAATCAGGTTAATGATGACTTTAACAATCAGATCTTTCTCCTTTGGATCACTCTGGGCAACCATTAAACATAGTGCCGTCAATGCATTATCGGCAATTCGTTTGCTACCATCAGGATGGTACAACCAACGATTCTGTTCCAGAAACCAGAGAAACATTGCTCCGGCAACACGTTTGTTTCCATCAACAAACGGATGATTCTTAATCAGAAAGTAGAGTAAATGGGTGGCTTTCTCTTCAACACTTGGATAAGCATCTTTGCCACCAACCGTCTGATAAATTGAGGCAATAATCCCCTGTAATACATTTCCGCGTTCCTTGCCGTAGAGGTTTCCGCGTTCCGGTTTTTGGGCTTCGGCGGAAATCAATTCCTGCAGTGCCGCCCTGGCTTTATCGTAATCAAGAATGAAGCGCTCATCCCGATTCACATTCTGAATAGTCAGACTTTGACGATCATAACCATCAAGGGTGTCCAGCGCATGGGCATAATCCCGGATAACCTGCACAATCCCCTTGGCTTCAGCATCTGTCAGAGTACGATTTTCCACAACCCGCTGAAATACTTCAACACTGGACTTCAACTTCCGAAAGTTATCCCAGGCTTCCTGTAGTCGCTTTTCATTGATGGTATAGCCCTGGATAATATGTTGTTTTAAGATATTAGTCGCCCAGATGCGAAATTGAGTACCAACTTTGGCATTGACCCGGTATCCGACGGAGATGATCGTGTCCAGATTGAAATAGTCAATCTGCCTTTCTACTTTACGTTCTCCCTCCATTTGAACTGTTGCATATTTTGCAACAGTTGATCCTTTTTGCAGTTCTCCGGTTTGATATACATTACGAATATGCCGTGATATAACGGACTTGTCCCTTCCAAATAACGCTGACATCTGATTAAGAGAGAGCCAGATCGTTTCTTCTTCCAACCATACTTCCAATGCTGGGAGTTTGTTTTCCGGTTGGTAAATGATGATTTCGCCTTTATTGTTTTTTGTCATAGTAAAATCCTTATTATAGGATTAACATTCAATCTATAATTAGACAAGTCGTTATTATAAAGCCATTTTTTTTACAGTCAGTGCCCGACTGATTACCAGGTCTTGCTCGATCATTTCCGGAAATCTCCACGGCGCTATGCTTCGCCATGCGTCTATAAAAGGCTGTGGTATCATAAATCAGTCTCAATCCGGGTATTTACGTTTATCTTCCATCGGTTACTGGATTTAGTCGAAGTTCCTTTTCGAGCAATATCCAGCAGATTATAACGTCTAATCCTGTTTTTTACAATCTCATATAATCCATCCGCCAGGGGCTTGAAATCCAAAACATGCTCCATGAGATAGCCAAGACGCTGAAGCACAGAAACAGGAGTCTTTTCATCAATAACTTGCCGAAATCTGGCGGGATCAATAACCTCACAGAGTTCCTGGAGCACCGTCGCCACCCGATTCATACCACCGATTCGATTGACATACATCAAAAGGTCAATTGCGGTCAATTCAGGAGATGAAACCTGCACATAGCCCGTAAGAGTTTTCTTCTGAATCAAACCACTGGTGAGAATCTTCGATTTGATCATGAAATTAATCTTCACACCACCAGATATCAGTGGACGCTGAGCCGGTCTGACGGTAATTACATAAGATTCCTGGGGCTGTTGATGAGCCGCTCCATGTAAGGCGGCGGCGCTTAACAATCCAACATAATAGGGTTTATTCAAATAGTGCATTAGATCATCAATAAATTGAATAGCAGGAAGTACACCGTGGACAGAATATTCCGGTGGAATGATGATGTAGAAACCCTGATAAACCGAGCGGACACGCCCCTTCAAACGCAGACGATTTAACGCAAGCCTCAACGCCGCCTCAGATACATTAAACTCCTTTAATATATCTGATAAAACAAACGTATAGCGTCCCCTTGATTGAAGATACTCTAAATACTTTGCCAGATAATTGTAATTTCGACCACTCATTTTTCACCAAACAACTTTTCGTATGCGTAAATTATCACATTGTGATAATATATGCAAACATTACGTTGGTAGTCATCATAACATTGATTAAAAAAGAAAATAATATAGTTTTCTCGACGGGGAATTGGTGTGGGCGCTACAGGATTCGAACCTGTGACATCCGCCTTGTAAGGGCGGCGCTCTGAACCAGCTGAGCTAAGCACCCGGTTTCGGGGAAACGAAAATCATCTTCGCTAAAAAAGCCCGAAAATTTACGGATTCTATATTAAAAATCAACGCCTTATTTCAGCACAGCCCGTTCCAGAACATCGGACATTTCTTTGACAAATTCAAACTTCATTTCCTTTTGAATCTGCTTGGGAATTTCCACAAGGTCTTTACGGTTGTGTTCCGGTAATATTACCCGTCTCAGTCCGGCGCGGTGAGCTGCCAGTACTTTTTCTTTGATACCGCCAACCGGGAGAACTGCGCCGCGCAACGTAATTTCCCCGGTCATTGCCAGCATGTCTCTGACTTTCCTCTGTTTCAAGAGCGAATAGACCGCCGTCAGAATCGTCACCCCGGCAGACGGTCCGTCTTTCGGGATAGCGCCGGCGGGAACGTGTATATGGATATCGGTTTCACTGAAGGTTTTTTCATCAATATCCAATTCTTTAGAATTGGACCGAATATAACTGAGCGCCGCTTCTGCCGACTCTTTCATGATTTCGCCTAATTGTCCGGTTAGTTGCAGTTTGCCGGAGCCCTTCATACCGGTAGCCTCGATAAATAGAATGTCACCCCCTACTGATGTCCAAGCCAATCCGATGGCTACTCCCGGTCGTGATGCCCGTTCTGCAATATCAACGAAATATTTCTGCGGTCCCAATAAGGCGGCAACCATTTTTCCATCAACGATATAACTCTTTTTCTTTTTCCTGCCGGCTACATCACGGGCTATTTTACGACAGATATTGGCAATCTCCCGCTCCAGGTTTCGCACACCGGCTTCGCGGGTATAAAGCGTAATGATTTTCCGAATCGCTTCATCCTTGAATTCTACATTCGTTTTAGTGAGACCGTGTTCTTTTATCTGTTTCGAAAGCAAAAATGTCTTGGCAATATTCAGTTTTTCTTCCTCGATATATCCTGAAAATTCCAGCACCTCCATACGGTCCTGCAGCGCCGGTAAAATTGTATCCACCATATTAGCGGTGGCAATGAACATTACCTTGGAAAGATCATAGTTAACTTCCAGATAATGATCACTGAAAGTGCTGTTCTGTTCGGGGTCAAGCACTTCCAGTAATGCCGATGACGGATCGCCTCTGAAGTCGGCGCCGACCTTATCGATTTCATCCATCATAAAAATCGGGTTGCTGGAGCCGGATTTACGGATGCTTTGAATAATGCGCCCCGGCAGAGCGCCGATATAGGTTCGCCGGTGACCGCGGATTTCTGCCTCGTCGCGAACGCCACCGAGTGAAATACGCACAAATTTCCGCCCCATGGCGCGGGCAATGGATTTTCCCATAGATGTCTTGCCAACGCCGGGAGGACCCACAAAACAGAGGATCGGACCTTTTACGGCGCTGTCTTGCTCTACTTGTTCTTTTAGTTTGCGAACCGCCAAATATTCCACTACTCGGTCTTTTACTTTTTCCAAACCATAATGATCTTCATCAAGAATATTTTTGGCTGCTTTGACATCCACATTATCTTCGGTAAAGGTTGCCCAGGGTAAATCCACCAACCAATCCAGATAGGTGCGGGAAACTGTATATTCCGGTGATGCCGGTGGAATTTTCTGCAATCGGTTCAGCTCTTTCTCGGCGATTTTCCGAGCCTCATCGGTCATCTTAGACTTGGCGATCTTTTCTTCCAGCTCTTTTATCTCCATGGTGCCTTCGTCTTCGCCCAACTCTTTTTTAATGGCTTTGAGCTGTTCGCGCAGAAAATAATCCCGCTGAGTTTTGGAGATTTCATCCTGAACTTCGGACTGGATCATTTCGCCAAGTTCAATCCGATGGATCTCTTTACTGATAATAATCGTCGCTCGTTCCAGACGCACTTTGACATTCAAACATTCAAGTACTTCCTGTTTCTCACTTACCGGTACATTCAAAAGATGCATGGCGCGGTCAACCAGACGACCGGGATGCGGAATGTTCGATAATATCGTCGTGTGCTCCTCGGTTAAATAGGGAGCCACTTTGATCAGTTTATTATATAACTGGCGTAAATTGCCAACCAGCGCATCGATCTCTATTCCCGGTTTATATACTTCCTGCACTTTCAGCACCGCTCCCTTGAAATAGGGCTCCTGTTGAATATAGGACTGAATCCGGGCACGTTCTATCCCCTGAACGATGGCGCTTTTGCTGCCATCCGGCATATTAAATATCTTCAATACTTGTGCGATTGTTCCCCGTTCGTACAGATCTTCTTTATCGGGTAATTCAACGGAACCGTCTTTTTGAGCCACCACCACAATTCTACGCTTGGTTTCCGGCAGGTCTTCGATCAGTTTAAGAGATCGTTCCCTGCCCACATAGATCGGGATTACCTGTTGAGGAAACAGTACCGTATTGCGCAGCGCCATGATCGGCAATATTTCCGGTACACCGGCGACCGGTTCCAATATACCGTTATCTTGTATTTTTTCATCCATCCGTAACTCCTATGAATATAAGAAATCTAATTATTTCAGTTTAAAACCTTGGGGTCAGAAAATTAGTTCACTCAAAACGCCGCCTTTTCCATCTCCTTAAGAGCCGTAACAAATCGAAGAGTTGCGGCAAAATCACCTTCTTTCGATGTACCTGCCACTGCCGGCAACAGCCCGGAGCTCATTTGTAGATCCAGTAGCCAGTTGACAGCTTTTTTAAAATTGGGGTGACTATGATAATCGACAAGCGGAGCCAGCGTTTCAACAAAGCGCAATGTGCCGCCACGAAAAAGACCGTTATCGGAATAATCGGTATAGAGAAAATTCCAGGCATCCTGTTCGGGAAATAATGTGGTGTGGCTCTTCTCCAGATAGTTATCCAGAATAAAATCAGCGGCTTTCCGGCAAACATCTGAATGACGCAGACGCGAATGAACACTGAATGCCTGAAGGGCAAAAAGCGTAGTCCAGACGCCGCTCTTAGTCGTTTTAAGTGATACTCCTGATGGTACCATGGTGGGTGATAACCAACCGCCATCGGAACGCTGCCGTTTGGCGAGCCAACGATACCCTTTTTCCACAAAAGGATTGCCAATCAGATCATACTGAGCCAAGAGCCAAAGTGCATATCCGTGGTGATGCAGCAGAAGGGGAAATTTTCCATCCGGCTTCTGTGTTTTCAACAATGCAATGATGCCTCTCTGAATCGGCGGCATGTCCCGGGTACAACCATAATCGTGCAGCTGGGTCATTTTCTGAAGCTGCAAAAGAAAAGATATAGCCCGATTCCGTTCTTCAATTTTATATTTGTTCGCTGTTTTCCAGAATCCGTCCGGTAGCTGTGCGTCTAACAATTGTTCCCTTGGTTTAAACCAAAGTATTTCCGTTCCAAGGAAGTCCAGCAACTCCTCATCGTGGGGATAAAAGCGCTGTGCCGTTGCATATCGAATTGGTAATGGACCTTTGTTCAACAGAATGGGAACAGGATCTTTTTTCAGCATGTTTATCCATTTTTTAGATTTTGTCATTGTTACTCTTTTCTATTGTTTAGCGGTTCATGACCATAATACATACAGGCATAATGGTCAAAACCAAAAATATTTGAACTATGTTATGAATTAAACCAGGCGGTTTTAAGAGGATCAAAAAGGAATTAGATAAAATTTTTCTCAGAAATATCATTATGAAAATTAACATTTTAAAATAACATATAGACGGTCGGTAATATCTTTTTATTCAACACTAAATGCAAGAACTATTTACCATTTCTGCTTTGTTCAATAATTGAAAACACCAGATTTTCAATCTCCCCGTAATTTCCGGCTGTAAAATGAGCTGCCGCCAGATCATTTGCTGTAAAACTGCTGAGAAAACCGATCGTAATCGCACCAGCGGCAAGAGCCGACCGGATACCATTTATAGAGTCTTCAATTACAATTGTGTTCTCAGGAAAGACATCCATCATCCGGCAAATCTTTTGGAAAGGTTCGGGATGAGGTTTGGAATTATTCACATCTTCCGCTGTAATCACATTGGAAAAAGGGTTGCGGATGGGAGTGTTGCGGAATATCCAATCCAGAATCTCCCCGGACGTTGCCGTAACCAGTCCGGTTTTATACCTGTCTTTTATTTTTTTCACAAAGTCTTCAAAACCCGGGAAATAATGCAGCCCCCCGGCAAAGGCTTCCAGCAAAAAGTTACGCCCTTTGCGGCGAAGTTCATCAATCGAAGCATCAATATTATATCGATCCCGGATCAGCCGATAAAACCCCATTTCCGAAGTGCCTCTGAATATCTTCCAGTCCTCATCGGGAACGGTAATACCGTATTCTGCAAATAATCGCTTTTCAGCCACTTCATACAGTGGCTCCGAATCCACCACAACCCCGTCAAAATCAAATATTATCGCTTCAATCTTCCGCATGAATTTATCCAATAAATCCCAGCACCAGGTAAATCACCAGCGCCAGTCCCGCTGAAAACAGGGCATAGGGGAGTTGAGTGTTAACATGATCGATATGATCGCAGGCGGTTGCCATGGAAGCAATTATGGTCGTATCGGAAATCGGCGAACAGTGATCACCAAAAACACCGCCGCCCATTACCGCGCTGACCGTCAAAGGAAGATTCAATCCCATGTTCAATGCCAGCGGCACGGCAATCGGTATCATGATCGCAAAAGTTCCCCAGGATGTTCCGGTGGCAAAGGAAATGAAACAGGCAATCAAAAATATTAAAGGAACTATCAGAGCCGGATGGATGGTAGCAGACGCCAGGCTCGCCACATAAGGTCCGGTTCCCATGGTTTTACAGGTCGCTCCCAATGTAAAAGCAAAAACCATTAATAATCCCATGGGAATTAATCCGCCCATACCTTTCATAACCAAATCAAGAATCTCTTTTAATGAAAATATACCCTGTATTTTATAGAGGACTGCACCAACAAAAATACCCATGATTACCGCCCAGAAAACAGCCGTGGAACCGGAACCCTGGGCGACATTCCCGTTACCGGTGATAAACAATCCAAGCGGCACGGTCAGCACCATCGCCACCAACGGTAAAATCATATTGATCGGTCGCGGTTTTACACCTTCTTTGACCGGCATGGCAATAGTCTCTTCCGAAACTAATAACTGAGCTCCGTCCCTGATCAGTTTTCCGGTTTCACGAGCTCGCTTTTCGGCTTTCGCCATAGGTCCGTAGTCTCTTCCCGTTGTAATAATAAACAATACGAGCAGAATAGTGAATATCGCATAGAAATTGGTTGGAACCGCTTTCAACACCGTAAAAAACGGATTTTCTACCTGCTGGGCAACCAGGAGACCGGTCAAGACTGCGCCCCACCCATTGAATGGAATCATGACACAGACCGGCACTGAAGTTGAATGCGCAAGATACGCCAATTTCTCCCGGGGGGCTTTAAACTTATCAAACAACGGTCTTCCGATAGATCCTATCACCAGATTGATCATATTGCTTTCAATAAAAATCAGGATGCCGATAAGCCATAACATTATGCCGGCGCTCCGGCGATTTTTGACCAGCCCTTTTTCGCTGACCCAACGAATGAATCCCTGAACGCCCCCGGAATGCTGCATTAAAATAATCAGGGCGCCCACCATCATACTGAAAACGATAACCTTGGTATTGCCCGAGTCTTTGAATGTATTAACGGTTGCTTCCAGCGTATCACGCAATCCCAGCAACGGGTTCCAGCCATTAACCGCTGTCCACCCAAGCCAGATTCCGAGAAATAATGACGGATACACTTGTTTGGTTTTAATTGCCAGAATAATTGCTAAAAGCGGCGGTAGAATCGACATCCAGCCGTAACTATCCATAGTGAATGTCCTTCTTTTGTACATATCGGCTTCTATATGAAAATGAGGGGGAAAACAATAAAATCATCCGTTGACTGGTATTTTTAAATAAAAGATGGTGGTTTTACCCGGTTTATTTTCAACACGAATTTTTACCTTGTAACGATCAAGCAGTAAATATGCGTTATAAAGGTTAGCTGCCTGGAGGCTTTCATGGTCCATCCGGTTTTTACCGGTAAATTTTCCCAATGAATAAAAGGGTGTAACCATCTGCTGCAATTCTCCGTTTAACAACTCTTTTCCGGTATGCGAAATTACCAACACAATATAGTTCTCTTCCGCTGCCGTCCTGATTCCCATCTTTTTTACTGCCGATTCAGCCATTGAATTAATTGAAAATTCGATCACGGTTGAAATTCCGTGGGAAAAATCACTATAAAGTCCCTTAACCGGAGGCAAATCACGTTGAAGGTCAAATTCAATGTCGATCTGACTCCTTTCATATAAGTTCGATTCCAAAAACATAATTTCGGATTTGATCAGATCGTTCAGATTAATTTCAACGATTTTATGTTCCCGTTCCTTTTGGGCTTTCTTAAGGAAATTGTCAGCAATCTTTACAATTTTATTGGCGTTTGAAATGATGATGTCCGGTTCTTTGAGGTCCGGCATTTTCTGCTTTAGCAACTGCGCCCTGCCGGTAATGACTGCCAAAATATTTCGGATATTGTGGACAACACCACCGGCAAACAGTCCCAAATTTGACACTTTCTGCCGTTTGAGCAGCTCGAGTTCCAGCTTCCGCTGGTACATTTCAATCTTTTTACGCTCTGAAATATCACTGATAATGGCAAATGTGGCTGGCGCGCCTTTGTAATCGATGATGCGCACATTTGCTTCGACATATATTTCAGCGCCGCTTTTCTTTTTGAAAATAGTTTCATAGCGAGAAGGCACTCGTTCCCCGTTCTGACGGCGTCGTTGACGATCCCATAGAATCTCCAGCCCCTTTTTGGTATATACCTTCCGGTAGTCTGCCATGATCAATTCGTCATAGTTATATCCCAGCATCCCGGCAAATTGCTTGTTGATAAAGATGAATTTATCATTCTGGCTGATAACAATACCATTATTTAAATTTTCTACAAGCAAGCGATATTGCTCTTCCGAATTGTGTAATTTATTTACTAAGGACCGGTGGATTATGGTATTGGTAAAAATATCCGCCACGGTTTTCAATAATGATATTTCATCGGCTGACCAGCGCCGGTGTCTGCGAACGGAATCAAACCCTACAAATCCGATAGAATCTTTGCTATAAACCATCGGTGCCACCACGAGAGACTGAATATCCTGATCTTGGAGTTCCCTTTTCTCAAGCGTTGCCCAATCGGGTAGCAAGTGGATATCGTCAATCTCAATGATCTCTTTCTTTAATAATTTTTCCTGAAACCACTGCCGCTTATCAAGCTTTAAACTCTTCATGTTCGCAATCTGAGGGTCAATCCCGGCAGCACACCATTCATGGGTATTGGTCATTGTATTCAAACTTCGGTTCAACAGAAAAACATAACTGCGGTCTGAACCGGTAAACTCTCCAATCTGTTTCAGGGCTTCATTGATTTTATTATCCACTTCACCGGGAACCAGGTTAATAAAATCTGTTGAGATATGCAGAATAAGTTTTTGTAAATCGTCCGGTTTCTTCATTTGTGTTTTCATTGGCATCAAATTATTACAAACTTTAAAAAGATGCAATCCAATTCAGTGTATTAATTATAGAGACGTCATATCAAAGAAAATCCCGATTCTTGCAGAAATGTCCTCAGTCCTTCAACATGCTGGAATTGATGAGACCGGATACCGATCAGTTGAGCGGCTACAACATTTTCGTGAAGATCATCAATAAAAATACTTTCTTCGGGTAAACTGTCTTCAATTTTAAGCGCTTCACGGTATATCTGCTCTTCCGGTTTACGTGATCCCACCTCGTAAGAAAGTACAAGATTGTCCAATTCGTCTAATATTGAATATTTTTTTCTTACAGCCCTTATATGAAGATCATTCGTGTTGGACAACAATACAAGTCGCGCCTGCTTTTTTAGAATCGGGATGAGCTCCCAAACCTCAGGTATGATTTCAAAGGGTCGCTGCCAGATGTCTATCAGATAATCCAGCGTGACATCGGTCAGAATTCCGTACTCGCGCTGCAATTTATCAATGTACTCATCGGCGCTAAAATAACCTTTTTCAAATTCTTGCTCCAAATTCGATTCGGCAATCTGCTTAACGGTATTCAGATCGAGCCCGGGCAGTTTGGCAATTTCCCGGATTGCCCGTTCTTTATCAACATGAATCAAAACATTTCCGAGATCAAAAAAAATAGTTTTTATCATTTTATCTGCTTTCCCAACCGGGAAAAATAAAAGAGTATTTGAAGAATTTTGTACTACTTATCTTCGTTTACGATGATTTCTGTCTCGATACGCCCGATATCTTTGTCGGAATGGCTTTTCAATGTCGGGCAATAATACTTATCCAACTTGGTCAATACTTCTTCATCCAAAATTCTCAGGTGTTTCAGCGCTGCTACAGACATGGAATCCGCCGCTTCCTTACTGCCGCTTAAAACCTTTATAGCAATCCCGACATGTCCGGAATCTGTTCGGATACCAATGCCTCTGACGCCTTCGGAACCGACTTTCGAGATTCCTTTACCATGAAGCGCCGTGATAAAATCTGTGTCAAAGCGCCCTTTACCTGCAATATGCCCGGGATGCAGGCTCATCACATGAAAGATTTTCTGCAGGTATTCATCGGCGCCTTCGGCTAATTTCCGATACATCAGTGCAAGATTAAACAACGACAGGAAAAATGTGGGTGTGTTACAATCATCTACTTCTACCGGAATTTTATCTTTTTCCGCATAGTGTTTGATCTTTTCGAATATCCGTTGTTGGACAGGATGTTCAACGTCGGTATAATTATCGGAAACCACATCCATAGCTTTCGATATCGCCAGCATAGCGGCATGTTTACCGGAGGAATTGTTATGGAGCGCCGTTAAACGGCGTCCCTGAAGAATCAGCTGTTCATAACTGGTACGGTCATATGGAGGATGGATTCCACATAACAGATCATCTATGTTCATATTAATCTTTTTAAGCAAGCCGGCGACAGTTTCCGTGTGAAACACCTCCCCATTGTGGCTGGCACAAGCGATAGCAATTTCTTCATCCGTCAGGTTGAATTTATCAACTGCGCCGGATTCTAACAGTGCAACCACTTGGAACGGCTTTGCAGCTGAATGAATAAATATGGGATATTCCGGCTCTCCTGCTGAAAAAATGATGTCACCCTTTTCATCTACAGCAGCCGCATATCCAATATGAAAACTTTCAACAATGTCGCCCATATATTGTTTCGAAACCAAAATCATTTCTACAATCTCCTTATTATCTAATATCAATTACTTCATTAAATTCTTTTAAGGCATTCTCAAGACCCCACATCAGCGACCTGGATAACAAGGCTTTACCAACTGATATGAATTCCACATCTATTACTTCATTCAATGCCCTGATCAGGCGTCGATCTAACTCACCACCGGCAGATATACGCAGATTATTTTTATTGCCTATATGAATAGTATGTGTAATTTTTTCAAGACATTCCAGAAAAGGCGTCTGTTTATCGTGACGAGCAAGTTCGTTTGTGGCAATTTCGATTTCATCGATGCCCATCTGGTAGGCTTCTTTTAACTGCTTTACATCGGGTTTTAAACGAATGGCAATACCCAGGTACTCAATATTTAACACAGAGTTAACAAGTTCCTTGATCGATTTTGAAGGAATTTGAACGGTTGTGTCTTCCTTTTCCATATCGCAGAGCGTCACGATGTCCGGTCGTAAAAGAATCGCTTTCTGCAGGACCTGCATGTCAGTCGGAACGCGGATGTTTATACGGCAATTAGTCATAGAACGCAACAGGGCTACATTGTTCATCTGTCCTGTTTCCGGTCCATAAGTAAAACTAATGCCGGCGGCTCCAACCGATTCCACAAAGCTCAGCAGGTTCAGCGGATTGGATACCGGAGAATTCGTTATTTTCCCCAGCGCGATAAACGGATTAAAATTAACTTCAAAATAAGGCATTTTAGTTTGTTCCTTTCACAAAACAATTTCCGAGGCAAAACAAAGCGAAATCCCCGAAAACCTGCCCGCTTCAATTAATTGTTTTAACACTTCCAGCGTTTCCAAATGAACATGACCTATGGCAATTGCCGACCCACGCCGCCTGGCGACTTCTATCACTTTTTCAAACTGCGCCCGAATTTCGCTCTTATCACGGATATTATCAAGAAATACCGAACGAAAGGCTGATGGGATACCCTGAACCTTGGCGACTTCATAAGCGACGCTTCGAGGTGATGTCAAACTATCGATAAAATACAGGCCCTTTTTCTTCAGGCTGTTGACCACCATCTGCATTACTTCCTTATCGGCAGTTACCAATGATCCCATGTGGTTGTTCATTCCAATCGCTTCCGGCAGCTCCATTATGGCGTCGGAAATTCGCTGTTCAACCTCAAAAGAACGCATTGTGTGCCTAATAAGATATTGATCCTCACCCGTACTGTATTCTGAACGTTCCGGCTCCATGGGCATATGAATGATAATCTCTTTCCCGTATTTTTTGCCCTCGGACGATGTCCAGCGTGAATATCGATGTCCCGGGATAACCGACATGGTTAATTTAGCATTTATCTGAATGAACCCCCGGATCACTTCGCCGTTGCTATAGCCAAAATCATCAATAACAATCGCCAACTTTGGTTTGCTCCGCAATTCACCTTTTAGAATCAGGTAATCATTTAAATTCTCACCCTTCAGGAATGTGATTGTGCCAATCGACTGGTTGTAATAATCGACCAATACCATAAATCCACGGTTTTGGGAAAAGCGATTGACGCTCCGGACATTACAACCCTTTCTCTGAATGATGGGTTTGACGGTTTCGATCGCTTCTTTGTCACTCATTCCCGGCGGAACCGCAAATGCCAGAAAAAGTCCATGAGTGTTATCGCTTTCGATCTGAACTTCGGTAAAGCCTTGTTTTGCCAGCGAGTTTCGCACCGTGTTATTTAAAAAAGATCTTCCTTCAAGATACACGATGCTTTTCGACGGCGCCGATTTAGGATAAAAATATATTAGGACAACTGTTAGCAGCCAGATGACTCCGATGAAGGCAAATAGCAATCTCTTTTCGTCTTTTCGGCGATTGGCGATAGCTTTGTTAGGTTTTTTTAAATATCGAATTTTTTTCATTTCAACTTTCTAACTAGTGAAAGTACGGAATTTACCAAGAAATGTCAAAGAAATAGGAGCAACCAATTGACCGGAAATGACTTTTTTATGTTCGGACTTAAATTGACAGGAAAGAATATCATTTTTATTATTGCGTCTCAGGATTTATATTTTATAACAAAAATGAGGTCTTTATGCTGAAAATATCTGTAATTGGCGCCGGGCACCTGGGAAAATGGCACATAAAAAACCTGCAATCACTGGACAATGTGGAACTGGTTGGCTTTTTTGATACTGATCAAAAACGCAGTGATCAAATTGCGAAAGAATACGTGGCGACTTCTTTCAAATCACTGGATCAGTTATTAAATAACTGCGATGCCATTTCGATAGTGGTGCCGACATTTTCACATTATGATGTCGCAAAAAAAGCCCTTCATAAAGGGATTCATGTTTTTTGTGAAAAACCCTTCATGCAAACCATTGATGAAGCCAATGAAATCATCGGACTGGCAAAAGAGAAAAATCTGTTGCTCCAGGTAGGTCATATAGAACGGTTTAATCCGGCGCTGTCCGGTTTGAAAGACTATCCGGTCAAACCGCTGTTTATCGAATCCCACCGTATATCACAATTTAATCCGCGCGGCACCGATGTTGCAGTCATACTTGATCTTATGATCCACGACATTGATATCATTCTTTCACTGGTTCAATCGGATGTCGAGCAGATTGACGCCGCCGGCGCCCCAATTCTCACCGACACTATTGACATTGCCAATGCCCGGATAAAATTTACCAATGGCTGTGTTGCCAATATCACTGCCAGCAGAGTTTCAAATAAGCAGATGCGCAAAATCAGAATATTCCAGAAGAACGCTTATATTTCCATCGATTTCCTGAAAAACCAGACTGAAATTTATTCTCTTTCAGAAAGCGTCGGCGAACTACCGGAGGGGTCAATTCCAATTGCCGAACTGGCGACTGCTTCCGACCGAAAAAAGGTCATTACGTATAAGCAGGTTGATACCGATAAATCCAATGCCATGCTCGAAGAGCTGCGGGCATTTACGCACGCCATTGAAACAGGCGCTCCACCACCGGTCAGCGGTGAAGATGGAAAGAGGGCGCTGGAAATAGCGCTTAAAATTGAACAACAAATACAATCAACATTAAAGACTATGCTATGATAGACATTCGTAATATTTTCTTTAAATATCGCGGTATAACCCCATTGCCTTTTGTTATCCTGTTAATTGTTCAGTCCGACATGACGCGATGGGGCGTCGTTTCCGGTTTGGTATTTGCCGCTATCGGCGAACTTATCAGAATATCGGGGGTCCGGGTAGCCGGAGGTCGAACACGCACCAGAAAAGTAGGCGCGAGAAAATTATGTATCGGTGGGATATTTTCCTATGTGCGAAATCCGCTGTATCTCGGTAATGTTGTCATCTACCTGGGGTTTGCATTATTTGCCGGCGGACCGTGGGTTTTCTACCTGATGCTCATTGCATTGATCTACTTCGTTATTCAATACGGTATGATCATTTCTCTGGAAGAGAAGACCCTCGCCGATTTATTTGGCGAAGATTATCAGGAATTTAAAAAGAACGTACCCCGTCTGTTTCCACGGTTTACTGCCTGGCAGCCGGATAAAACCATAGAGCGGGTATCATGGAACAAAGTGTTTCGCTCTGAAAAATCGACCCTGATAAATCAATGTGTTTTTCTGATAGTTGTTCTAATAAAAGAAATTATAGTTCACAGGCTTCATGTCATCTAGAAAAATATTCATCTCAGCCGGGGAACTTTCCGGAGATATTCACGGCGGAAACCTCGTCTCGGCAATTAAACAAATTAACCCCGGGATCGAGATCACGGCAATTGGCGGCGATAATATGGCGGGGGCTGGCGCAGAGTTGCTGTATCACATCCGGGAAACCTCTATTATGGGCTTCGCCGAAGTAGTCAAACACCTGCCCTTTATCCGTAAATTGTGGAAAAATACTCTGCGCCATATCGATAAAATAAAACCCGATCTGGTGGTCGTCATCGATTACCCCGGTTTCAATCTCAGATTGTCAAAGGCTGTCTCAAAACGCAATATCCCCGTTATTTATTATATCAGTCCCCAGGTTTGGGCATGGCATCAGTCCAGAATTAAAAAAATTAAACGCTATACCAAAGAAGTACTCTGCATCTTGCCATTTGAAGAAGAGTGGTTTCGCAAACGAGGCGTAAATGCGCGATTCGTTGGTCATCCGTTATTAGACCAGATTGCCAAAGAAAAAAATACTGTGCTGCAATCAACTTCAATTCGTCCTTCGAGTACATCTCTCGTAATCGGTTTATTTCCCGGCAGCAGATTTCAGGAAGTACAAAGACATCTGCCCGTTATGATCGAATCAATGAAAAAACTAAGGGACAAATTCCCTGAAATGGTCGCCGCTGTATCAATTGCGCCGGAAATCGATATGTCGGCATACAGAAAAATTTATGACTTTGAGTGGCTCCATTGGATCGAAAACAATAATCATCAATTCATGAAAGAATCGGATTTACTGATCATGTCTTCCGGTACGGCAACCCTTGAGGCAACGATTTTCCATACTCCCATGATCGTCATATATCGTTTAAATTCTCTATCGTACCGGCTGGGGAAATTATTGATTAAAGTCCCGTACATTACCATTGCCAATTTAATTGCCAATAAAAGAGGCGTCACCGAATTGATACAGCATGACGCTAATGCCGATACGATTGCCGGCGAAGCTGAGACAATTTTATCAAATCCCCAGCGACGGGATGAGACCATTCAATTCCTGAAAAATGTAACACAACGCCTTGGGAAACCCGGCGCATCCGAGCGAGCCGCCAGAACCATTCTGGAATATTTATAGCAATATGAAATCATCATGAACCACCTGCTCAGATTTTTACGGTTTTTACTGCTGCCTTTTTCCTGGTTGTATAGATTCATCACCGGGTTTCGCAACTATTTATTTGATAAATCAATTCTTAAAGAAACCCGTTTTCAGGTTCCCGTCATTTCGGTCGGAAACATTACTCTTGGCGGCACCGGAAAAACACCCTTTGTCATTGCGTTATCTTCCTTTCTTGAATCAAAAGGTTACAAAGTTGGCATCATTACACGGGGTTATCGGCGGAAAAGCAAGGGACAGATTATCGTCAAGGATGGGAAATCAATTCCGGCGTCACCTCAGGAAGCCGGCGACGAGCCATATCTTATTGCACATAAATCCGGAAACACGGTTGTTATTGCCAATGCGGATCGGGTTGAAGCAGCCCGGTGCGCCATCGAAAAATACCATTGTACTGCACTGATTGCCGATGATGCGTTTCAGCACCGTTACCTCGCCCGGGACCTTGATATTGTGTTATGGGACAGCTACAACGATCCCGCTAAAGAAGCAGTCGTTCCGTTAGGCCGTCTGCGGGAATCATGGAAAGGTTTGCGCAGAGCCGACATGTTGCTCGTGACCCGTACAGCGAATTTACCTCGACATATAGCTGAATTTTTTCATGCTAAACAAAGCGATCTCTATATATCAATGCTGCCTTTTGCCGTTCGGAAAATATTTCGTTTCTCCAATCATGAGGAGTTATCTCAAGAAAATCTGAAGAATCAAAAGGTGTTGGGTTTTTGCGGACTGGGAAACCCTCAACAATTTTTTGATACCATCCGGCAATTGACACAAATCCCGCCAATCACAAAAACCTTTCCCGATCATCATAAATATTCGGAAAATGAGATCAATGATCTGATCCTGATAGCCGAAAAACAGAACTGCCGGTTTATCATTACAACCGAAAAAGACGCTGTTAATCTGCCGCCGTCTGCCACAAAATTTTCCAATATCTTAATTGTACAAATTTCCTGCGAGCTGAACGAAAAAATAAAGGCGGCAATTATTAAACAATTACCGCCTTTGAAAAATTAATTATTGACTTCTACTTAGAAACAGCCCAATAAATTATACCTATCAACGCCAACAGCGATATGGTATTTTTGAGAAAGTTCAATCGCTGTGTGCCGGGATTGTGAAATACATGTACCTGAAATTCCTGCAGCGTGCTCCAGCCATGGGAATCGACAACCTCCAAAACGATGTCGTTCACGCCGCGCTGAGATTTTTTCGGACTCCAGGTCAACATACCGGTCTCCGGATCAAACTTAGCGTTTCTTGGCAAACGAACCGATTTAAAAACAAGGGGATCACCATTAGGGTCTTCGGCGTCAAGGTGGTATTCCCATTTTAAATTAGTTAATGCAACCGGTTTCGGTACGGAAAGAATCTTAGGCTTGATATTCACAAAAATACTGCTCTTCTGAACATCTTTGCCCATACCATCAGTTACCTTAAACGAAAAAACATGTCTGTTCAGCTGAAGTTCGGTCGGCGTCCATGAAATAACTCCCTGCGGCGATACCATCATACCATCAGGAGCGTCAAGCAGCTCATATGTTAACTTGCTGTCGGTATTCAGATCTGTCACTTTAATCTCATATTGCCACAGGCTGTTCACATAGGCATTGTTGTCGGCAGTGGACACGATCACCGGCAGAGTATTGACATAAATCTGAGCATGTTCTTCCGCCGTGAAGTACCC
>JAUVYH010000080.1 GCA_030603165.1 Fidelibacterota bacterium | reverse complement strand
TTAATATAACGAATATTAATTACAATGTCAATGGGTCTATTGTATCTACAATTATTTTGGAAATCGAATGGTTTTTAATGCTCTCCCGTCGAGAAACATTTTTAAAACCGCCTCTTTTTATAACGAACTGTCAAACTGGGGTGATAACTTATGGCGTTCAAGCGCCTCATCAAGCGCTACCCGTTTGTCAAGATTGCGCATTGTGGCAATGACTTCATATCCTCTCTGCGCAAGGTGGATTAACGACAATAATCCGAAGCCGCTGGAACAGCCGGTGATTAAGACGACTTTTTTCTGTTTTTCAGATTTCATACTGCCCCAAATATTTTAAAAGATTTCAATTCAAAACGTAAAGTCATAATCACTCGTTATTTTAGTCCTGAAAATTCATATTTCCAAGCCGCATAAGACTTCCGGCACATATACTATTGTCATGTCAAGCCTTTATTGTCAAGTAAATATCAGCATGAGATTAACATCGCAACTCTCTATCGTAATCGAAAACCATTGGCGTTAAATCTGAGTCCCATCTATCTTCTCGCTGTTCCGTCAAGTCTGAGGACCTGAGTTAAGGGCAATAGTGATCCGACTTAACTCAAGCCTGCCGGGGAAGTTTGGAGATCGGTTTATGTTCTTTGATATGGCAGTCTTAAGTCAAGTCTCGGCATGCAAAAATCAATGCGATTGAAATTGAACTATATATCCCGATCTGGTTATATGAACTACTCACAGAGTTTTTCTTTTAAAATGCGGTTACATTTTTTAGATTTCACCCTGTTAATAATTAGACTATTTAATTTTTTAGAACAATAGCGAGGACACATGGAAAAGCAAGAGGAAAAAACAGAAACAAAGAATCCGCTAAAAGAGATCATCGATCCTTTTAAAAACCTGATTCATGCTCCTAGGGCGTTATGGGGAATTAACCTTTCTTACCTTCTGGAAGGACTGACCTATTTTGGAGTTCTGGGATTGCTGGCAATTTATTTTAACCAATATGTCGGGTTGAATGACATCAAAGCAGGACAAATGGTTGGGATTCTTACTGCCGGAATTACGTTAAGCATGTTATTTCTCGGTGGAACAGTTGACTGGATCGGAGTTCGAAAAGCGTTGCTTATTTCTCTGATTTTCATGCTTCTCGGCAGAATTTTTCTAACGCTTGCACCATCGCTGGGAATCAGCGGATTGTGGGCTTCATCGCATTGGATAGCAATGCTCGGAATTCTTGGGATCGTTTTGGGATACGGAATCTATCAGCCAGCCTGTTATACTGCGATAAAGCAATTCACCACCGGAAAAACAGCCGCTATGGGTTATGCCATGCTATACGCTATTATGAATCTCGGTGGTTTTTTACCCGCTTTGATATCTCCGCCAATCCGAAAACGGTATGAAATCATCGGTGTTTATTGGGTATATGTAGCCTTAACAGTGACTGGAATTCTCATTGTTGCAATCATTCTATCAAAAAAGACCGTCCAAATGGCTCTGGCTAATGTTTCAAAGAACAAAACAGAAACCGAGAAAAACGAAGACGACGAAATGAACAAATTGTCGAAGAAGGAAAAAATGAAACACTATATTAAAAATTTTCCTATTCGTGACAGTCGATTCATGTTCTTCATTTTCGTTTTAATTCCCGTTCAGACTCTTTTTGCCCATAACTGGCTGACATTACCTCAATATTTCAGCCGTGCATTCACCGGTATAGTATCCGAGAATTTTGATTTTTTCATAAATCTTAATCCATTATTTATATTCATATTAGCCCCCATGGTTGCTGCTCTTACAGCCGATAAAGATACTTACAAAATGATGATCTTGGGTACATTCGTTATGGCAGCGCCAACTTTTTTACTGACTCTCGGGCCCAATTTATACACAGTATTCGGTTATCTTATTATCATGACCATTGGTGAAGCTATGTGGCAGCCCCGATTCCTGCAGTGGGTCGCCGAAATTGCTCCGAAGAACATGACCGGTATTTACATGGGCATCGGGCAATTTCCCTGGTTTCTAACGAAGATTATCACCGCCATGTACAGCGGTTGGTTTCTGATGCGATACTGTCCGGAAGGTGTGGCACCGGAAATGATGAACACTGAGAGAATGTGGTTTATCTACGGTTTAATTGCTATCGTTTCCCCAATCACCTTAATATTAGCCAAAAAATGGATGGGCAAAGGTCTTGAAAAGAATCATTCATAAAAATATCCTGGACAATATAGAAAAACCTAATATCTATCTGACGAAGGTTTTTCTTTATCATTTTTTAGGTTTATATTATCTAACAAACAATGAAAACGAAAAATTAATAGGGATTTGAGAAAATGAAGCCAAAAATTATCATCGTTGATGACGATACTCTAGTTTGCGAGCTCTACTCAGAGTATTTTGCTCAAAATGGATTTGACGTTTTTACAGCCTTTTCCGTTAGGGAAGCGATAAAAATAATCAGAGCGAAAGATCCTGATATTATCTTATCCGATGTCGTAATGCCCAAAGAAGACGGATTCGATCTTTACGAAAAAGTCCAGATGTTCAATCCCGATCTGCCATTTGTGTTTATTACCGGCTATGAACACGATGAGCGCGTCGCCAAACGTCTCAAAGAGATTGGTAAAAAGTGGATCGCCAAACCGGTGATACTGGAAGAATTAGTGGAATTAATAAAATTAGAAATGAAAAAGTAATAAAATTCGCTTTACAAGCCGCTTAACTTAATCTAAATAGATTCTGTCCGTAATGTCGTTCGATAAATGGAAACTTGACTTAAGGCGATAGTCTTGAGTTAAGTTGACTTATTTTAATGAGTTAGAAACCTTAAGTCAAGTCAGCTAAAGCAAACTTAACTCAAGGTTTCATAGCTTACGGACAGACACTAAATATCTGTTCTGGCAGGAGTTTCTTCCTGCCGGTTTCTTTTTACCGTCGTGACTGAGGTCGTAACGAAACGGCATAATTAAATCTCCATCGAGCCTTTAACGAAAAATAAATCCAGCGCCATCACCATGGCGCCCGTGTGTTTATCAAAATCGCCCATAATATCTTCTATACCTTGAACAATCTCCTGCACTTCGCTCTCAGGAACAACAGTCATGATCGTTTTGCTGACGTCTGAGCGCTCTCCCAGAAAGTTCAGAAAATCGCTGAACAGTGGAATAGTCGATAATTGATCTTTAATGCCGGTTGATTCCATAACATTTACGCCGCGAATGCCACGTTCCAGAAAAAGTTCCAAGATGTCATCGAGGAAGCGTTTTTCATAGAGCACGATCATTAGCAGTTTACTGTTTTCATCTTTTTTTGCGATGCCTCTTGCCGATACATACCGTAAAAATGCTTCTTTTAAGGCTGTTGGACTTTTTGCATGAAATATTTCTCTCCGGGCATTCGGATTACGGGATATTCTTGAAATCTGGGCGAGAATCTGGAGATGCTGTTCAGGTCGTTCATCAGGACCAATAATTGCAAAAAACAGCTGCGATTTTTTCCCGTCTATACTATCAAATTGGATTCCTCTTTTGGAATACGCAATGGCGAGATGAAAATTGTTCAACCCGGCAACTTTTGCATGAGGAATTGCAACCCCCTCTTCAAAACCGGTCGATCCCATACGCTCCCGCTCCACAAGCGCTTCATATATTTTTCCAGAAGATATATCGCTTGTGTCTTCCGCAAGCAAATCCGACAACTTTCGCAAACAGTCATCTTTGTTTTTTGCACTAAAATGTACCGAGCAGGATTTTTCATGAAGAATTCTAAAAATATCCATTTATCACTTCCTTTTTAATCGAGTTCAGCTCCTTTGATCACACCGTACTTTGTGATAGCGGGACCGATCAGTTCATTTATAAAAACACTAAACAGTACAATATTGACGATTAGAACCATCATCTCCTTGACCGCTTCCGGAGCTCCAGCCATGACCGGTGATGTTTGCATGAACAAAACCAGACCAATAGCCACTCCAGCCTGTGGGAACAGACAAAATCCGAGGTAGTTTCTTATTTCTACAGTTGACTTCGTAATTACCGCTGACACGTACGTCCCCAAATATTTACCGGCAAAGCGTGCCAGGATATAGATAATCCCAAACAGAATTACAGCGCTTTTTGTAAATATCTGCAACTCCAATTCAGTTCCAGCCAGCACAAAAAACAGGGCAAATATCGGTGGTGTAAGTGGTTCGATCACCCTGAAAACCCGCTTGTTACGATGAGACAAATTTATCAGCGTAGCGCCCATCATCATATTAGCAATCAGTAATGATAAATGCAGAACAATCGCCGTGGAAATTGTCAGAAAAATCACCGCGGTCGAGATAATCAGCACTTCATTCAATCTGTATTTATTCCGGATAAATATATGCAGCAAAAAACCGGTAATCAAGCCCAGTAAGCCCGACAACAATAACTCCCGCAATGCATGCATGATTCCACTTAATGCGCCGGTATTACCGACGATATTCTGCATAGCCAGACCCGGCGCTACCAGGGCAAAGATAATGCTAAAAATAATTACACAGACTGCATCGTCCAGCGCCACCACACCGTAGAGATAATCTACAAATTCTCCCCTCGCCCGCAACTCTTTTACGATAACAACTGTCGCGGCAGGAGCCGTCGCCGTGGCGATCGCCCCAAGAATCAGGCTGTACCCCAATTCCATCTTCATCACGACTAATCCGATCACAACAAACACAAATGCAAATACCGATTGGAAAAATGTGATAATTAAAATCGTTCGACCTGTCCGTTTAAGACGGGAAAGTTCAAACTCCGCCCCAATCGTAATGGCAATCAAACCGAGAGCGATTTCGGTAATACTGGTAAGTTTGTAGGGCGCTGTTTCCGGAATAATTCCGATAAGCGACTCCCCCAACAGAAGTCCGGCGAAGATATAACCGGTAATTGACGGTAATTTCATTTTTTCCGCCAGTTTGCCGAGTAAAAAGCCGGTAAAGAGTAATATTCCGGTTCCGAACACGACATGATTACCGAACAGATCTTTCAGACTATCAAAAATATCAAGAAATACATTCATAAAACTACCTTCGTAAACAGATCAATGGGATTCAATACTATTATTTCGCATGGGTGAATTTTACATCATGAATCAGTAAAAATCAAAGACTTTCATCAGTATTATTGTTGATAAAATCGTAAAAAGTATCAAAGCTGTCATTCTGAACGAGGTACGAGTGAAGAATCGCTTAAGACCAACGCACCAATCTAACCCGATTCTTCTTCGCTTCGCTCATCAGAATGACAGCTTCAGGTCTTTTTACGAGACTATCATTATTGACTTTTGGAAAAAGTGAGGATTAGTAATGGTTTTGGGCGATAAAATTACACTTCAGACAAAAGGATTTTCCGATTTTATAAACATCACCGGAAAAGTAAATATCTACACACTACCATTAATATGTCCTTGTATATAAGAACATATAGTGTTATATTTGTCACTGTTAACCGGGATATAAAATGGTCAATAAGCAAGTAATCAAAGAAATCATCACGAATTTTCACAAAAGAACACTTCCTCACGTATGCCGGCGAAAAATCAATTTGTCATGTCCGGAAAATAAAATTCGGTCATTAGTTGGCATCCGTCGCTCCGGAAAAACATTTACTTTTTACCAATTGATCAAAGATCTGCTAAAACAAGGTATAAAAAAAGAAAGGATTTTATACATTAATTTTGAAGATGAAAGATTGCTGCCCCTGAATGTTGCCGATCTTACTATTATTTTTGACACATATTTTGAACTCTTTCCTTTATTTAAAAATAAAAAAGTGTATCTGTTTTTTGATGAAATTCAGAATATATCTAACTGGGAAAAATTTATCCGCAGAATACACGAATCCGAAAATGTGGAAATTAACATCACAGGCTCTTCCTCAAAATTGATGAGCAGAGAACTTGCAACAGCTTTACGTGGCAGAACTCTTTCTTATGAAATATTCCCCTTTAGCTTTGAGGAATATTGTGAATATAAAAATATACCATCAGACCTGAATTCTTCAGCTGGAAAAGCGCTTATTGTCAGCGCATTTGATAAATATATGTTTAATGGCGGCTTTCCGGAAATCATCAATTGTTCAGAAGAATTCCGTATAAAAATTCTACAAGACTATATTACTATGATCCTGTACAAGGAACTGATTGACAGATATGAAATTAGAAACCATAGTCTTATCAAGTATTTGTTAAAGTTTTTATTGATAAATAACGCCAACCCTTTCAGTGTGAATAAATTTTATAATGATCTGAAATCCCAGGGATACAGATGTTCTAAAGAGACTTTACATAACTATTTATCATATTTTGAGGATTCCTACTGTTTTTCTTCGGTTCCTGTTTTTACAGAATCATTGCGAAAAAAACAGGTGAATTACCGTAAAGTATATTGTGTTGATCACGGACTTGTGACTGCTATGACGAGCTCACTGTCATATAACACCGGACGGCTGCTTGAATCTATGGTTTACAATCAGCTCAGAAGAATCTTTCACAAGGAACAAATTAATTATTATAAGACGAGTAAGGGAGAAGAAGTCGATTTTATCGTAAAAGAACGAGGTATAATTCGAGAGTTACTTCAAGTTTGCGAAGATCTTACCTTTCCTGACACACGGAAAAGAGAAGTAAAATCTATGATTCGCGCTATGGAAGAGTTAGCCCTTTCAGATGCTACCATAATCACAAGATATGAGAGAGAGACTATATCACAGGGTAATAAAACAATCAGGATAGTGCCTTTCTATGTCTGGTCTTTAGAAAAAATGACTTAGACTCAGAACTCCTGACCTGATGTTGAAAAATCAATGATATATTTCAATGAATTCGTAAAATAAAATGTCATAATTTGTGATAAACAGGAGTTCTGATTTCAAATATCAAATATCAAATATCAAAGTGCAAATTGTATTAAAGGAAGTGAGAAAATCAAGGTTTTGGATTCGATTAAATGAACTACCCCGCCGCAAGCATAGGGGAATTCTTTGATTGAAAATCTAAACCACAACGTGGTTCCAACAATTTTTACAAAAATTAGAGACAGAATAATCTGCGATAAGTCAGGAGTTCTGAGACTAATATTCAAAGTGTTGATAGATCCATGAAACACCATATAGAAAATAGAGTAAATTATGATTTTCGGTAAAACAATAATACTGCAGACAAAAGGATTTTCCGATATCAAAGATATTACCGGTAAAGTGCAGGCGATTGTCGATCAGTCCGGCTTAAAGAGCGGCATTGCTACGATCACAGCTATTGGCTCGACCGCCAGTGTCACAACAATCGAGTTCGAACCGGCACTGGTTCAGGATATGCAGGAGCATCTGGAAAAATTCGCGTCCCGCCACATGCATTCCCATCACTCACAAACCTGGGGAGATGACAACGGATTCTCCCACATCCGCGCCAGCTTCATGGGACCGGGAATTACTATCCCCTTTACCAATGGCAAATTGGTTTTGGGAACCTGGCAGCAGATTGTGGTCATCGATCACGACAACTCACCTCGTCAGCGACAGGTATTTGTTCAGGTTATCGGGGAATGATTTTTTTTGAATATTTAAACGCGGGAGTTCAAAATCTTGAGCCCCCACAAACATATTTATTACTGAAAATCCAGCATTACCACTTTCCCATCCATAGATGTGGCAACGACCCTGCGATTGTCAATCGGAACAACTGTATTTATAAGAGCCACTCCGATACGATGAATTCCCCTGATTGCTCCGGTTTCAGCATCCAGAGCATAAACAAAACCATCTTTGGTTCCGAAAAAAAGAGATCCGTCTTTTTCGACCGGCATGGACGGATCGATATCATATCCGTAGCCGACCGAATCAACCCATACAGTTACCAGAGAATCAGCTATGGGATCTATAGCAAAAACCGTATCCCACATGGTGCGTGCGAAGACGACTGATTTATCCTCGGAAATTCCGACGGTCTCACGAACTTTAAAACGATTTGAACGCCACAGCGTTTTGCCGGTATTGGCGTTAATACATGACATATACCGGTCAGGCGCCGTAATAAAGACTTTTCCCATTGTCGCAACAGGCCATACGGCTGCCGGGGAATAGAGCAATCCTTTTGTCCCATCACTCCATTTCCAGAGCAACGAACCTGTCTCAGCATTAAGCGCATACAGGTTGTTGTCCCAGGCTCCGAAAATCACCTTATCATCATAGATATATGGTTTCGATTCGATAAATCCTTCAACGCCATCGAATTCCCATTTTAATTTACCTGTCCGCAAGTTGATGGCGCGAAAAATTCCATCACTGCTGCCGATATATACCACATTTTTATAAATAGTCGGTACTCCTAAAACAGGCGCGCCTGTTTTAACTTTCCAGAGAAGTTTACCGTTCCTGATATTCAGGCAATAAACCATCGAATCGGTTGCTCCGAACACAACACGGTTTCTGCTAACTGCCGGAGATGAATAGACGGCATTCCCTGTTTTGAATTTCCAGACTTCCCGCCCATCTGAAATACGAAATGCCTGAACGAAACCGCCGCTGTTGGCAGTTACAACTACCTTTTTTGAAACCGCCGGCGATGCGGCAATCGCCCAATTCAGCTGCTTTGCCCAAATCTCTTTCACATTGGGAAATTGTCTGTTTATAGCAAAATCCGGTCTGGGATATTGCGTCGTATCGCTTGTATAGTCTTTTTCCATTATTGCCAAGCAAGCCCATGTTTCCAGCGTCTTAATTCCTGTTTGTCGTTCACGAAAAACAATAGAATCAGGATAAACAGCCGCCAGAGTATAGCCGCCTGCTTCGGCTCTCCCCTTTAACGTGGACCGGCTCATTAAACCGGGAATGCCTTCGTATTTCGTCAGACGGTTCCGGTGTCCGTGACCATGCAGAATCGCCTGAATGTTATAGGGTTTCACGATAGATAAATATTCATACCAGTTGCTCACGGAATTATCGATCGGATAGTGAGTCACCAGGAAAACCGGTTGACGAGGATCTTGCATCTCCTGCAGCGATTTTTCCAGCCAGCGCAAATCCTCTGGCGCAACATAGCCGTCTCCCATGCGCAGCAACGGTCCCTGGTGAACTCCGGTAAATCGGATTCCCTTATATTCGAAATTGAACCGGGAATCGCCAAATAACTTCGGGAATTTTTGAGTGCCGGACGATGACCATTTGGTATCGTGATTTCCCGGTATGATATGATAGGGAACATCCAGCATTTCAAGAATCGTTTTAGCAGTATCCAGATAGCCATTTATATCCAGTTCCGTGATATCACCGGATACAATTACAAAATCGATATTGTCAATCCGATTCACATCCAATACCGCTGCTCTCAAATCTACCGCTCCTGATCTGCCGCCTACATGAGTATCCGTTAACCAGGCAAACTGAAATAATGGTTCGTCACCAAATGTTGCCTGGGTTATCAGAATTAAAAACAAGATGAATATTTTGGTTTTCATTTTTAACATTTTGTCTTTATCTCCTTTTACAACAACTGCCCATTATTGTAACCAAATCTTTTGTAAAGTACAAGGTTGAATCCAAATCCCTCAGTATGGTTCTTGCATATTGTACAAATTGAGTTTATTTGACTTCACGAAAAACAGGATTAAAAATGAACTATTCCGACGCATGTATCGGAGTATCTTATCGGTAATATTCTTCTATTCAAAAAGAAATGTACTGTGCATTAAAACAAGCAGTGAAAGAAAACAGACTGTTAATAATAAGTCCTTTCAAACAAACAGTAATGCGTCCTACAGAGAAAACTGCTATGATTAGAAATCAGCTGATGATAGAATTGGCAGACGAGGTTTTTATTGCCTATGCATCGCCTGGCGGGAATCTTGATACTCATATCAGGATTAAAAAGTAGTAACAACAATTTTCTATACTTGCCTTTTAGCGTTTCATTTCATACACTTGTCAGCATGAAATGAACGTCTTGAAATAAACACGAGAGGAACTCATGGAAAAACGAAGCTCCTTCCCGCCGGTTTTTTGGGTTGCAAATGGCATTGAAGTATTGGAACGCTTTGCCTATTATGGCATCTATATGGGATTTGGTATCTATATGGAATACCTCGGATATACCAAAGGTCAATTAGGAATCATCCAGAGCCTGTTCCTGCTTTTCTCCTATACGGTTCCAATTATCTCCGGGACTTTTGCAGACCGATTTGGTTTTAAAAAAGTCCTGATAATTTCATACTTAGCGTATCTGCCATCCATTTTATTACTGATATTAACAAAATCCTTTTCCGGAATCGCCCTTACCATGCTGAGCATCGCCCTGGCTGCCGGAATTTTCAAGCCGCTTGTATCCGGGACCGTTCGTGTTGTTACCGATAAAACTAATAAAACATTAGGTTTTGGGATCTTCTATGCCATGGTTAACGTCGGCGCTTCCTTTGGACCGGTTATTGCCGGAAAACTTAGAGCAATTTCCTGGAATTATGCCTTCCTCGCTGCGGCTGTCAGCATCGGTTTTATGCTTTTAATAACTATCTTTTTCTACAAAGAACCAAAGCGGGAAATTGAAGGTATAACTTTGAAACAAAAATTTAAAGATATGGCAATTGTTTTTTCCGATGTCAAATTCAGTCTGTTCCTAATTATTCTGGGAGTCTTTTTCTGGCTGCCTTTCTGGGCATTTTTCAATCTCATACCTGTATATATTGACCGGAACATCGATACTGCACAGTTATATCTGAATCTGAAAAGCCTTTTCGGAGCCGGATTCACCAGCATTTTTTCCCATACCGATGAAAAGGGCGTTTGGAGGATATTGGGCGAAACCGTTGCCCATACGGGATATATTATCATGTTCTGTCAGATATTTGTCTCTCGCTGGGCTGAAAAGTTCAGAGCGATGCCTACATTTCTGCTCGGACTTTTTATGTCGGCAACCGGATTTATTGTATTAGGTATCGCTAAAATCAGCGCACCGGCATTGATTTTTCTGGGCATTTTTCTTTTTGCTATCGGAGAGATGATCTCTTCACCGCGTATTCAAGAGTACATTACCTGGATCGCACCCAAAGAAAAAGCCGGACTGTATATGGGAACAAATTTCCTGGCAACCGGTTTGGGCGGCGCTCTAAGCGGCGTGACTTACACGTCGCTCTATGGATACTTCCAAAATATCGACCATCCCGAATACATCTGGTACAGTCTGGCGGCGCATTTTGTGATTGGAATTATTGTGATCTTTATATTTACGAAAATGTTGGGTGAGTTTAAAGAGCTCGACGAGTAATAAAGATACGATAATAAACCCTCGAAAGGTTCAGGTACTTCTCGCGAATATCAACATCGTTATCGCCATCGAGGGATTTTATGATTGTCTCTTTTAAGTTTACCCTGTTTTAAAATGTAACCTGACAACATCTTTTCCAAATCATTTTAGAACAATTTTAATAACTTTACCGCCATCAGCCCAATCGCAAACGCAAGCACATAACGAATTAATTTTTCGCCTCCTTTTACGGACGCTTTGGCGCCCCACCATCCACCTAAAGCATTACCAAAAGCAAGACTGAGACCAAATCCCCAGTTCACATTGCCGGTAAGAGAAAAAACCAATAAAGATGGAATAGTATATATCATAATGATGAAGACTTTATGCATATTGACATACACGAGGCTGATTTTCAGGATATGATAAAGGGCAGCCATCAATAAAAATCCAACGCCTACCTGAATGAAACCGCCGTAAAATCCAATAAAGAAAAGCACAATATAAATCAGCCAACGATTCTTTGCGATCGAGGTCACATCCTGATAGTTCTTTTTCACCTGTGGCAGGAACATGGAGATAACAATTCCGAGCATGATAATCGCTAATATCCTCTGGAACCATTCATCATTGATACGGACAGACACCAGCGCCCCGATTACAGATCCGGGCAAAGTAATGTAAGAAAATTTTAAACTCTCCTTGAACTGATAGACATTCTGCTTTCGAAAAGAGGTAACCGCAAATAGATTTTGGATTAAAATACCTATCCGGTTGGTACCATTGGCTAAAGCGCTATCCAAACCTAAAAATATCAAGGTTGGCAGAGTCAGCGTCGAACCCCCTCCGGCATTTACATTGATAAACCCGGCTATCGAACCTACAGCAAACAGTAAAACAAACTTCCACAGGTCTTCCATAAAATCTAATAATTTCTATTGATTAGCGATTTAAACGAACAACTTGAAAGGCGAATATAGAACATAAATCAACAAATCTCAAATTAAAATTTGAGAACAGACCAATGAATATAAACCGCATATAAACAGAAAAAGGGACATGTGTAGCCCCTTTTTTATCATCTTAGTAGCGGGGGCTGGATTCGAACCAACGACCTTTGGGTTATGAGCCCAACGAGCTACCAACTGCTCCACCCCGCGATCAATTGTAAATAGCAGAGCTAATTTCTGAAATTTTACGGTAAAGTACAAGCATCATTTTTTGCTGCTTTAAAATTATTTCCTTCCACTCAGGATAAGATTTGCTAACACCCGCCATACGCTGCTTATAAAAACCCTATTCTCTAACATTACTCAAGACTCTTTTAGTCAAAACCGGACAGGAAGCGTGCCGAATGATCTTTTCCGCCACCGAGCCAAAAATCATGTGTTTTAAACCTGTTCTGCCATGGGTGGCAACAACTATAAGGTTCACATCATTTTCATCGGCAATTTTAATTATCTCGGTAGAAGGATCTCCGAGGGCAACTATCCGATGGACTTTAATACCGGAGCTTATTCTGTTTTTGGCAATATCTTCGAGACTCTTTTTGGAGTTGATTTCTAAAGAATCCTGGTACTTTGGAATATCAAAAACTAATGGATGCGGTGGAGTAGGAACCGAAGGTATTGGAGTAATTATATGAACGAGGAAAAGTTCGGCATGAAATGCCTTTGCCATCTCATCAGCTATTTTAAGCGCAGTGAGAGAATGTTCGCTAAAATCAATGGGACAAAGAATTTTCTTTAATGGAAACATAATTACCTCCTGTTTTGTTTGTTTTTCAATAATCAAAGGAGCAATTCAATTTTCTAAGGCAATCAAATTTGCATAAGCATCAAAATTGGTTTCCTTTAATATTTCAGGATCTTCATTTCAGAAAGCTGCTCCTATAATCAAAGTATTTAACTTTTTGATTAAATGCAAGAACCAGCATATATTTATTGCTCTTTTTTGACATACTTGGTCACTTAGATATTTGATTTTTGAGATAAATTAATTGGTTTCAGAGCACAGCCCTGAAACCAGACTTCGAACTTATTCTCCGATGACTTTAATCAAATATCTTTTAGGTCGCTTTCCGTCAAATTCGCCATAGAAAATCTGTTCCCAGGGGCCAAAATCAAGTTTACCGTTGCTTATCGCTACTACCACTTCACGTCCCATAATCTGGCGTTTCAGATGGGCGTCGGCGTTATCTTCATAACCATTGTGATGATATTGAGAATGTGGTTTTTCCGGGGCCAGTTTTTCCAGCCAGGTTTCATAGTCCTGATGCAATCCGGATTCATCGTCATTGATGAAAACACTGGCGGTAATATGCATGGCATTTACCAACTATATTAGAACGTAACCTTTTTAATTCCTCTTTAACGTCTTGAAATTCCGGTTCAAGTTTAAAAATTTCAATTAATTCATCGTCCGGTAAAGGTAGTATATTTATTGTGTTTTCAAAAATTCCATGAATTTCAAAAGTGAGTTGTTTTTCTTTTAAACCAACATAAATACCAAGTCGTTTTCCAGTGGAATCAATCCCTGAAAATGCATGTTCAATCAATTTTCTTTTCCAATTATATGACCGCTTAAATATTATCTCAGGATTGTTTTTAGTAGCATTGGCTATCACTGGACTTGCAAATTGGCTAACTCGTTTAACGTGTGACGGGTCAGGAATGCTGGAAAGTTCTGATTCAATCATTGCAAGACGGGATTTGATTGCGGATTCGCTTGCTCGGAGTTTTTTCATTTTTGTTTCTATGTCGCTATTACTCAACCTACCTTCGGCAACTTGGACAACAATCCTCTCCTTTTGATTAATTACCTCTTTTAGTTCTTTTGTTAAATTTGAACGCTCCTGACTTAAAGCGTCAACTTTTGCCAAGTCCGGTGTAGCTCGCTTAATCGCTTTTTCAATTCGTTCAATATCCCCAAATGTATAGATCAATTTTATTAGCAATGAATTTTCAATTTCGTTTGCCGGGATAAGTCGATTAAAATCACATTTATCCTTGCTATACTTTGAGTGCCGGTAATATCGCTTTCCTGAATGGTTTGCGTACATTGACATGGAATAGCCGCAATGCTCACAAAAGATCATACCACCTAAAAGATAACGGTGTTTTCGATTGCCTCTCTCATACGTTATATTAATCCGAGTGCGCTCTTTAATTTCGGAAATGGTATTTTCATCTAATAAAGGTGGGACTTCCATAATTACCGTTTCATCAATGTTTACAGCTTTATTTGCAAATCTACATTCCCATTTCGTGCCTGAACGTTTTGTAAGAATTTTATGCAAATTGCTGGCGTTCATCTGATAAGATTTAGCAATTTCCGGGACACCTTCCCCATTTAGATAACGGCGGGCTGCCTGTTGAATGGTATGCTGTTTATCAAAGTCAATACCCCAGCCTTTTTCTTTATTCCATGTACGTCCATAGGGTAATTTCCCAGATGTAGGTATGCCTCTGTTTGCTCTGTTAATTCTGTTGGTAATCGACTTTAAAGCCTGCTCACGAACCTGATATTCTCCAATTTCAACACTCATGCCCAAAAACAGATTTTGTGCAGGATTGAATAGGTCATATTCCATTGTTCCTACAAAGAATCGAATGTTATTTTTACGTAAAACATTTAATCCTTCTTTGCTTTTGAACTTAGCGCCTTCGGCGGACTTTCAATCTTCTTCTATATACTCCATAGTATAATTATTACAACCAGGACATCCTACTTTTGGCATATATCCATCATAGTACTCATTGTTGATTTTAGCCATACCAATTCCAACAT
>JAUVYH010000204.1 GCA_030603165.1 Fidelibacterota bacterium | reverse complement strand
ACTGTCAAATGTACGCGCCTGGGCTAAGCCCTGCGCATTCAAGATCAGCGTCATCGCTGCCGTTAATGTCGTCTTCCCATGATCTACATGTCCTATCGTACCTACATTCACATGGGGCTTCGTACGCTTAAATTGTTCCTTTGCCATGGGGTCTCCTTTTCGATTTTATTCAAAACATTATAAATGTCATTGATCTGACGATTTTCAAGTAAAAATGAGAATCTTTTTCAAGTACCGAGCCCACGACCAGGGTTGAACTGGTGACCTCATCCTTACCAAGGATGCGCTCTACCAACTGAGCTACGTGGGCATTTAAAATCATTTCACCTCACTGATTCTGGTGACCTTCCCGACCGAGCTGTGTGGGCATTGATAATTCATAATTCTAATATCAAAATTTCAAGAGAGCGGGTGAAGGGGATTGAACCCTCGTCACCGGCTTGGAAGGCCGGGGCTTTACCACTAAGCTACACCCGCAAAGAATGTGGGCCGGGATGGATTCGAACCACCGTAGGCATTGCGCCGGCAGAGTTACCGTCTGCTGCCATTAACCACTCGGCCACCGACCCATTGCTTATTTTTGAATGTATTATAGGGGGAAAATGTGTACTGTTTTGAAAGATGTAAACCATTTGACATAGCGAAAGCACAGACTCTCTCCCAAAAACCCCTCGTCACCCGGGTATTGGTAATCGTCAAATCTCCATTTCAAAAACCACTTTCAATTCATTGAGCCACCAGCAGGGATCGAACCCGCGACCCGCTGATTACAAATCAGCTGCTCTACCAGCTGAGCTATGGTGGCGTCCGATTTTCAAGGTAGCAGATTCTCAACCACAACCTTCCTAATAAATCGGATATTTTTCCTGCCAAACTATAGCGGTAAACTCTGAAATTAAAAAAGCCTTGGAATTTAATACATAATATTTAGATATCAATAGAAAAATTCTATGAAAAAGAATTTTTTTTATAGCCGGAAATTTATAAGTTTACTGTTGTTATTCTATTAGAGCAGGGAAAAATATGTCAATTTTAGTCACCGGTTCAGCAGGGTTTATCGGATTTCACCTCAGTAAAAAACTCCTCGAAGATGGCGTCGAAGTCATTGGCTACGATAGTGTCAATAACTATTATGATCCGACACTGAAGGAAGCCCGCCTTAAAATTCTCCAAGAATTCGATAATTTTACGTTTTACCGGAAAAATCTCTGTGATTTCGATGCTCTTGAAATAGTTTTTAAAAATCATTCCATTAAGAAAGTCTGCAACCTCGCCGCCCAGGCGGGAGTACGCTATTCGCTCACTAATCCCTTTGCATACCAGAAATCCAACATAGAGGGATTCCTTAATATCATTGAATTATCCAAACGCGCAAAGATCGAGAATTTTGTCTATGCCTCCAGCTCAAGTGTTTATGGTAAAAACAAGAAATTGCCGTTTTCCATTTCAGATAATGTTGACCATCCGATATCTCTCTACGCCGCTTCGAAAAAAGCCAACGAACTTATTGCCCACACCTATTCCCATTTGTATGAATTACCGACGACAGGACTACGGTTTTTTACCGTTTACGGACCTTATGGACGACCTGATATGGCGCTGTTTATTTTCACAAAGAAAATCCTCGCCGGTGAACCTATCGAAGTGTATAATCACGGCAACATGAAACGGGATTTTACTTATGTCGATGATATTGTCAACGGAATCATTTCCGCACTGAATCATCCATTCGATTATGAAGTTTTTAATCTCGGCAATCATCGCAGCGAAAACCTGATGGATTTCATTGGACTGATCGAAGAAAACCTCGGTAAAAAAGCCGAAATCAAATTCATGCCGATTCAGCCCGGCGACGTACCTGAAACCTTTGCCGATATCAACCATGCCCGGAAAAAATTGGGCTTTGAACCAACTACAACAATTGAAGCGGGAATAAAGCGCTTCGTCGATTGGTATAAAAATTATTATAAAACAAATTAGAGAATCCTATGTCACCTTATCATGACATTTCCAAAGACGCTATGCGTTCACTTTTTAATGATTTTTCGTCGTTGCATCTGCTGATTGCAGGCGATCTTATTCTGGATCATTACATCTGGGGTTCCGTTGATCGAATATCACCGGAAGCGCCGGTGCCGGTCATTAATGTCGATAAAAAGGAAAGCCGCCTGGGAGGAGCCGGAAATGTAGCGGCTAACCTTGCCGGTCTCGGAATGAAAGTAACCCTCGCCGGAATCTGCGGTAATGACGGTTATCAGGATATTTTATTAGAATTATGTCACCGGAAACAGATATTACCACTTATAAAAAAAATAGACAACCGTCAAACCACTGTAAAATCCAGGGTCATCGCTCAGCATCAGCAACTGGTTCGAATCGATGAAGAAAATCGGGAACCTGTCCCTGCTGACATTTCAAATAGTCTTCTAAAGGATATTCGACAAAATGCCGGAGTATATGATGGCGTTATTTTATCCGACTACAGAAAAGGTCTTCTAACAGATGAATTAATCGCAGAGATACTGAAAATCTTCCCGGATAAACCCGTTATTATCGATCCCAAGGGATACGATTATAAGAAATACAGCGGCGCTACCGCCATCAAACCAAACCGCAAAGAATTTACCCACGCTGTTCAGCATTCGGAATTGAAAGATAACGAGATTGAAAAATACGCCCAAAAATTAGTTAGTGATTTGAATTTAAAAGGAATTGTTATCACTCTCGGCGAGGATGGCGTTTTCATTCTGGACGAAAACCGGGAAAGCTTAGTCATTCCGACGAAAGCACGGGAAGTCTATGACGTCAGCGGCGCCGGCGACACCTTTATCGCGGCTTTCACCGCAGGATTGATCGTATCCAACGATTGGTTCACTGCCGCAAAAGCCGCCAACCTGGCGTCCGGCGTGGTTGTCGGCAAAATCGGCACAGCAACAGTTACTATTGAGGAAATATTCAA
This sequence comes from Fidelibacterota bacterium, assembly GCA_030603165.1. GTDB lineage: Bacteria > Fidelibacterota > UBA2242 > UBA2242 > UBA2242 > UBA9312. Next base: position 2,140 of record JAUVYH010000204.1, on the reverse strand, counting down.
TAATTATGGAATATAGTCGCTGTGATGTTGTATGCTACGTCTTTGTCACACAAATTTTAGTAAATCGAGATTATATCTATTCTGCCATGTTTTTGAAATTGTATGAAGTTCTTTTAACGCTTCCTTTAAATATGTATACATCATGAATGGACGTACTCGATAAGGGCTTGATTATCTTCAATTTCCTACTGGGGCGGCGGGATTTATATTTCCCCCCCCCGAACTCTAAAACCTGTATTTATGTCTATTTTGTTATCTGAAGCGGGATTAGTCTTCTACAAATATAATCACAATATTTTAAATGTGATATTTTTCTTTGACCTGGATGATAGGCTGAAAAATAAAAAGTATTACCTTTTTTAAATGTTGGAAAGTTGTTTTTATTAGGAACAATATTTTTTATATCTAATTTTTCAATTTCAAGATATATGAAGTCCCGACCGGTTCCGCCAAAAATTACAATATCGGGAGATAGAATTTCATATTGACGTTGTACTAATTTTTTACATTTATCTGCACCCGGCCAGTAATGACGACTTTTTCGGTTTCCGCCGCCGAACTTATTCAGATTAATTACTGCAATGCTCTCCAAGCATTTTTTGATATTTCTTGGATGCTTGTCGTATATATTATGGTTATTATTAAGGATAGCATCGCTTACTTTTATAATAAGCCCCCAAGTGGAATACCAATTAGACCATTGAGGTTTATCTCTCCCAATTAAATCATTATTAACATCCTTGATTAAACTTCCACCGCCCCTGCCATGAGGTTCTCGCAGTATCCATAATATCCTTGGTTGAGTCTCAAAATACAACTCACTAATAGGTCCATCTATAGTGATTGATCTGTTTTCCTGCTCATTTTTATCTAATCGCAAATCTTTAAATTCATCAAAGAGATCTTTGTTTTTTTTGAACAAGTTTTTCATAATATCCTCCATTTTTAAAACGGGTGTTTCGGATTATTTACACCTTTAATTAATCATTATTTTTCTCTTATTAATTGAGTTATAAATTGGAAGTAATTCTTAATCATAATTAAAAAATAAAAGTGGAATTTCTCAAATATCTCTTCTTGCTTTCTTTGTATGAGCGGGCAATCAGGTTCTATATCAACCGCATGATTTATTTCCTCAATTGCATCACTAATCCAATTCTCATTATCATATATGTCCGCTAATAATCCGGATACAGTACTTTCTAAATCTGTTCCTCTGACAATTGATTTACACTTTTGAAGTGTCGCCATTGCCTCTTCTGTTTGACCAAGTTGTGCCTGAAGAAAACCTAAATAAAAGTAGTAGTCAATAGAATTTTCAGAAAAACAAAAACGTAAATGGTTAAATGCGTCGTCATAAAAACCACTTTCAATTAATTCAATTAGAAATTGTTCTCTAATAGTGTTGCTGTATGACATTTCCTTCCCATTCTTGTCTTGCGTTATTGTTTTAGTGAGGTTACAACATCAACAATACTATTATTCTTTTCTTGGAAGTACAAATAATGCAAATGAAAGCTATCTTGTTCAACTGGAATAATTATGTCTTTAAAAGACGTATCATTATTGTTCACGGAAGGCATTACACAAGCGACATATAATTCTATCTGCTCAGGAAGTTTACCACTAAAACCAAATATTTTCCACCATTCTTTACCACTTTTGCTTCTTAAAAGTTCTCGTATAAAAGTTGCATAAGCCAAACCTTGCTGGATTGCTTTAGCAGGTGGTTCTCCCGAAACATTTTCATCTTTTACTTCCATGATACAAAGTTTTGTTGAATTCCCAGATCCAATACGAGATAAAATATCAACGCCTCCACCATACGAACTAGAATATGCTATATCTTTAATTTTGCTAGCTGTTAAGGGAGTCTTCATTGGGAATCGAGCAATACCTGCAAGTTTAACAGGTTGGATATTGCATAGTACTTTATCCTTTCCGCTCTTTTTTGAAAATTCAGTTAACAACATACTTTCAATTCTATGCTCTTCATTTTTTCTTTCGAATTCATCTAATCTTTTAGGATTTCCTGAAAAATATCGTCTAAATTTGGATGCTTCATTCGATCTCCATTCACTATCATTCAGATTGACATTACATCCAAAATATTTTTTATTCTTTTCATCAAACTCTTTTG
>JAUVYH010000137.1 GCA_030603165.1 Fidelibacterota bacterium | reverse complement strand
TCGAAAATGGCGTATAATATGTTGTAATATTTGGTAGTTAAGAAGCAAATTCTATTTGCAAGGGTAGCATAACAAATATTTTTACAAAAATGTTTTCGTACGACTCAAAAACATCAACTTTATAGACAGACTCTAATTAGTATAAAGCGGAATCCGAAGGCATCTCTGAAAAAATTTGATATTTACAATTTGCCTCATAGAGACCCCCTCGGGGCAATCTGATATTTGATATGAACATCTTGTCAAAGTGTTTTACCATCTTAAAATACAAAATATTGCGCTATAAGGGATTTCTAATTTCGGGAGAACTTCAGAAACAGAATTTTGTTGCAATAGTAGATTTTATTCCGTAACATCCACGACTTTTTTTGAACTTGTGATATATTTCACCGCTAAATATACATTTTTAGTGTAACCTTATAACAGTTTTATTACAACAATTTTCAAATACGTAGAATAAGAATGAACGAAATATTAAAATATAAAAAATTAATGCTCGGCGGATTTATCCTCAGTATTATGCTGTTCACTGGCTTTCGCAGCGACTCTGTGCAGTTGAGCCAAGCGGAAAATCCGATGCAACGGTACGAAACCCTGTTCAGTTATCTTGAAGAACAAAAAATTCCTCTTGAGGAAGTGCAACACCTTTTTCTGGATCCCCGTGTGGAATTCTATGACAACATCGCCATAAATCTTTATAATCCACCAACAATGGATAACTATAGCAGCGTTATGTTCCATGCCGAAGATAAGAGCTATGATATCAAAGAATTTATCAACACATTCGGCAATCAATTAGCAAACGCTGAACAGGTTTATGGTGTTGATCGTGAAGCAATCGTTGCGGTTTTATTTATCGAAACAAAATTGGGTAATATCATCGGCAAGCATTCTGTTTTTAATATTCTAAGTTCACTGGCTCTTGCAGACAGCCCGGAATCGCTCGGCAAAATCGAAAATTACATTAACGAAAATTACCATTATCTAAATTTTGACAGGCGTCGGAGTTTGATTGAACTATACAAGGAGCGAGCCATCCGAAAAGCAGAGTTTGCCAGGACGGAATTTGCCAGTTTATTGATACTCCACATCGAAAGCCATATTGACGTTCTTGAATTGCCCGGCTCCTATGCCGGAGCCTTTGGTTATCCCCAGTTTATGCCGTCCAATGTTCAGCGCTATGGAATTGATGGAGACGGTGACGGTAGAGTCGATCTTTACAGTTACCACGATGCGATCATGAGTGTGGGTAATTTCCTCAGTAGAAAGGGTTGGAGTGAGGATAATTCCAGACAACGCCGTGCTTTGCTACGCTACAACAATAGCCGGCAATATGTAACAAATGTGTTGGAAACTGCTTACTCGATAAAACAAAAATTATCTCTCTAAGGTAAAAATCTTTCCTTTAAAATAAAATTATCCGGAATAAACGTCACCTCAATAAAACCCGGATCAAACCGGATTGAAAACGTATCGTGTTCAACTATAAAATTAATCTGCAGGGCAGACTCCGTTTCTCCGTGAGCAGATAATAAAGAAGATGGTTCCGTCCGTCTATCTGTCCACACTGATACTGAATTATCTCCAAACCTCAGCCGTTTGATGCCATGTTTATCTGTCCGGTGAATAGTCCAGGTAAGTTCATCGGCAGGCGCTTCTACCTTGAAACCCAGTATGTTTTCTATCAGCATTGCAATAGGACCATGCCCCGAAAATGCTATATAATCCTCCTGACCATAAATGGCGTCTAGGCGGGTCCCCGGTTCTTCCCCTTCCGGTGCGTACAATTCCCAGATTGTATTTGAATATTTATGTTTGTTAATATTAAAATCAACCAGCGTATCTGAAGAAAATTCTAAAAATACTTTACTCATATTAGAGATGTGATTCCAGGCGGCTTCCCTGGCGAAGTCATCTTCACCATATTCCATCAGTCCCTGAATAATCATATAATTCATAATACCCCAGACACCGCCGCGCCAGTAAAATCCTTTGGGGTTGTACTCCTGTTCCCCCATCGAAACGCTTGGGAACATGTGCGGTGACTTGAAATCGCCGTGGTCTTTTAAATGTTTAATCAACTTCTGTGCGGTTTTACCATCCGGAATTTTTGCCGGCAGCGGCCAGAATCCTGCCACGGTATTTATTTTAATCTGTTTTCCTTCCCGCGTAATATGGTAATAAAATGTGGAATCAGAATTCCATAACTTTGTCCGGATTGATTCTGAAATATCAAGATGTTTTTGTCTGTAATAAGATGATTTTTCATCATTTCCCAATATCTGAGCCATGCGCCTCAAGTGGTCGGCGAACATTGCCATTTGGGCTGATATATCCGTCCAGCCACCAAATACAGCCTCTCCACGCGGCAAGTTCATCATCCCTGAACCGGTAGGCGTTGAACAGTATAGGTTTGCCGCTTCCTCTTTCCCCCTGCAATATGAATCCAACCACCAAAAATATTTTTCAAGCGCAGGGAAAACTGACTGTACGCGTGCAGTATCCGCCGTGAATTCAAAGTATTTCAATTCCACCCACGTGAATAAGGGAGGATGAATCATCGGGTTATGCTGAGTGGGAATATGAAGCAAATCACCGGAATTAACTAAATACACCCTGGAAATAAAGCCGTCGGAACGTTGCTTATCATAAAACAGATCCAGAGTTTGCATAACAGGATATAAATAGTATCCATAAATTGTGAATAATGACGAGGATAGCGTTGACCATTGATCAAGCACATCATTTCCGGTCATATTTAAGTAGTTTTTTGGAAACGCATTAATTCGATTGCCATGGGATCTTGATTGATGGATCAATGACCAGGCTTTCCAATATAGATCAATAAGTTCCGGGTTATCTTCAATAATGGGTTCCGGCAGGTCATTCTTCGGAATTTTAGATGAACACTGTAATAAGGAAAAGATGGTCAGAACGGATATAAGTAAATGTATAATTATTTGGGCTCGGGAGGATCTTCCCTGAGCATTTCTTCTTCTGTCCATAAATCCTTTAAAGGTTCGTTTAGAAAGTTCTTGTATGTCTGGCTTGCTTTTTTTAGAAGACCGGCGCCGCCGTAACATTTTGCTAATACTAATCGATACCGCTGCACATCAGGACTGATCGCCACCGCTTTCTCCAGATACGGGATGGCTTCCCGATAGAGTTTTTTTTCATACAGCAATTTCCCGTGGTAGTAATGGGGATGAGGATGATCGGGCAGCAGTTCCAACTGTTTTATGGAATAACGAAAGGCTTTTTCGAGATTCCCGGATTTTCGAGCGCTTTCCGCCAGAATGAAATATGCATCTGCAATCGACCGGTCGATCTGGAGAGCAGCCTTGCTGTAGTAAATCGCTTTTCTGGAATCATTCAAATAAAAATGATATAAGCGGGCAAGCGTCATTAATATTTGTTTACTGTAATCAAAATGAAGCGCTTTTTGATAATAAATCACGGCATTTTCATAATGACCCTGTTTAAATTCAAGATGTCCCCAGGCGTCGTATGTATATGCCGATTTCTTAGCCAGCCGACCGAGATTATCACACGCTCTTGCCGCATCAATGAAATAGCCGTTGTTTGCTAAAATACGCTCAATCATTTTTAAATGAAATGGATCGGCGGCAATATCTATTACAGATTGTGCAAGTGCAACAGCATCGTTACTTCTTCCAATATCACACAACAATATTGCATAATAAACGTTGATATTGGGGTTGTCCGGATATGTTTCCCGCAATTCCTTGAAAAATTCCAGCGCTTCACTTTCATCATCCGGTTCAACAACGTGATCCAAAATTAGCAGCAGTGCGTCATCATTATTCTTACAACGGTACATCGCATTTGCTATCCGGCGAATGATGCTCCAATCAGTCTCGATTTGCCGTGTAAATTCAGCATAATTATTTAGAAAGGAATATAAAGAATCATTGATATTAAAGGCTTTATAAAATAACGATCGCGCATTTTTATTGTTGTCCAGTTGCCATTCAGACCAGGCATAGCCCCAATAGGCATAAAAATTTTTCTGACGCTTAATCATTCCGTCATACAGTTTTTTCGCATGAATATACTGGTCCTTCTTTAAATATGTATTCGCTTGTTTGAACATACTGCGTGAAGTTCTGGGCAGCTGTTTTTTTATTTTTTTATACTCCATGCCGGTCGGGACTGAACCAAATAAACAGGAGCCCAACAGGATTATCACTAATATGCTATTCAATTTGAACATTTTCATCATCTTGAATATGAATATTTTTAGAATATTTTTCAAGTTAAATCAACTATATAAATAAAACTTCGATAAATTTTTCATAAACCCGAAAAAGCTGCTGGGCTTAATCAAAAATATTTTTACATTATGAACGCTATGTCAATCACAAATGTTGAGATTAAAGCTATATGCCGGAACTTGGAGAGGGTTCGAAAAATTATCTTATCCTGCCGGGCAAACTATGTCGGATTGGATCACCAGGTGGACCACTATTATGAAACACCGGAAGGCAAATTAAAACTACGAATCGGGAATATTGAAAAATCTCTTATCTTCTATCGGCGCCAAAAGCAGAAAGGTCCAAAAGTTTCGCATATCAATTTATACCACACAGATCAACCTGAAAGTCTGGATAAGGTGCTGTCAGCCGCATTGAAAAAAACAGTAACGGTTGACAAACAACGCGAAATATATTTTATCAACAACGTAAAAATCCATTTGGATACAGTCTTAAAACTTGGTACTTTTATTGAAATTGAGGCAATTGATAATGAGAACCGATATTCTCATAAAGAGCTGCTTGAACAATGCCGGAACCTTATGAAGATTTTAAAAATACAAACCAAAGACTTGATGATGGAATCCTATTCAGATATGCTTTTAAAAATAAAATCATAATCGTAATTTCCTGTTAACTAACAATTGGAGAGTGCAGATGAAAAAAATTGATGATTTATTATCACAGATGGACCAGGAGCCTGTTTCGCTGTTACCAACACCTTTTTACCGTATGAATTCACTATCCAAGTTGTTGGAATGCAACATATATATCAAGCGGGATGACCTGACCGGTTTTGCTTTTGGAGGAAATAAAACTCGTAAGTTCGATTTTTTAATCGCCGACGCTTTAAAAAAAGGATGCGACTCAATTATTGGGATCGGGGCAAATCAATCAAATTTTTGCAGGATCCTCTCATGTGTCGGTGCAAAGTACGGACTAACTGTTCACCTGATCCTGAGTGGGGAAGAACCGAAAAATCCGACCGGCAACCTGCTTATTGATCATCTTTTGGATGCAACGATCTATCATATTGACACAATAGATCCGAAAGAACGCATGAAGAAAGCGCTTGAAGTAAAAAATCACCTTGAATATAACGGAAAAAATGTCTATTTCCTGCCTCCCGGCGGCTCGACTTCAATCGGAACTCTCGGTTATATTGCCGGTTGGGGCGAGCTGATAGATGACTTTGAACGTCAACAAATCGTAGTCGATAAAGTGATTCATGCATCATCCTCTGCCGGAACACAGGCAGGGTTGGTTGCAGGTCAGGCAATTACCGGCTGGTCCGGAGAGATCATCGGAATGAGCATAGATGTTCCTGAAAACGAATTGGAGAAAAATGTTCGTGATCTGGCCCAATCTGCCGGCGATTTTCTCAATATTCAGGTCCCCGAATCAATCGTTCATGTAGATGAAAGCTATATCGGAAAAGGTTATGGTATCCGAACTGCCGGATGTGAGGAAGCCGTAGATTTATTTGCCCAAAATGAAGGTATTTTCCTGGATTATGTATATACCGGAAAAGCTGCCCATGGGTTGATCGACTACTGCCGCTCAGGTAAAATCACTCCCGACGAAACCGTTGTTTTTATCCATACCGGTGGAAATATTGAACTATTTGAGTAATTATAAACGATAAGTGACATGGATTTTTTAACAAACGATACCTGGCTAATTACCTGGATAGTTGTCCCGGTATTAATATTCATAGCCCGCGTGACTGATGTTTCTATCGGCACATTCCGAATCATTTTAGTCTCAAAAGGTAAAAAAGGCACTGCGGCTTTTCTGGGATTTTTTGAAGTATCGATTTGGTTGCTGGCGATATCTCAGGCAATGCTTCACCTCACAAATATCGCCTGTTTCCTGGCGTATGGATTAGGTTTTGCCTTTGGCAATTTCATTGGAGTATTAATTGATGAGAAAATTGGTTTGGGATTGCAGACTGTTCGCATTATTACGCGCAATACTATGGAAGTGCTTCCAATGGCGCTTCGTGACGCCGGATTTGGAGCAACGGTTATTAAAGCGACCGGAGGAAAGGGACAGGTTAATATAATTTTCAGTATTGTTCCCCGTAAAAAAGTAAAATTTCTACTTAGCTTAGCACATGAAATTGATCCTGATATTTTTATTTCTTTACAGGACATTAGGTCCGCTGATTCCGGTTATATGCCTTTGCGCACGCCACTTTTCGGATGGCAACGTCTAATAAAAAAGAAATAGAAAATACTAACCTGAATTATTCATAGCCACGAAGGCACCAAGACACAAAGAGATGTTTAAAATAAAAATAAAGATAAAAAGGGAAGATGTAAAATTTTATTTATTTCGTACATTTCAATATCTGTATTTTATTAATTCTTAGAGCCTTAGTGTCTTTGTGGCAAGGTTTATGAATTAAACAGGCTAATTATTTATGAAGACCGTTATCAGGGCAATAAAACAAATAAAGATTCTTTTCATCTTCATAATGATGATTGGAATTATCTATTCCTGCTTATCGAAAAAAGAAATGGAGGCATTTAAATCTATCCAGAACATTGAAGCGCCCAAAACCCGCTGTGATGCATTTAAGAAATTCATATCCGATTATCCTGAAAGTGACAGCATATCAAAAGCTACCGATAATGTTTTACAAATCCTTGGCGCCGATTCAGATGATAGTGAATCCGCAATACAATTTGCGATAGATCAGTTACTGATCCGGTCGGATCCTCAGATACGAACGACTCTTTATCAATTTATATTCACTAACTTATATACCGATACAGCAATTATTAATCATAATGTCGAAAACGCGCTGCATTTTGATAATATGTTACCGCTTCCTGCCGCTGCTTCGATTGCCTTATTACCTTATCTTGACCGGAGTTTGAGATCCGACAGCATTCGCAATAAATTGTATTTTAAGTTCGGCGCTCATCTGCTACAATCTGAATACGGCGATGTGGAGCGCATAATATTTCTTTCAGATAAACTTCTCGAATGCAGTGACAGCAGCTTGATCGATCTGTCAAATAAATTTCTGACCAAAGCAATTCTGAACGCCACTTATGAAAATCTAAGCATTCAACATTCAGATGCGCAGGAGTCTGCTAAACTTGATTCACTGCACCGTGATCTGAATTTTCGGTTATACTTAAAACTTGCCTGGAATGCTTTTCACCAGGGCAACTATCAGTATGCCCTGAATCTAATTTCCCAGGTATCCAAGTATGGCAGTCTTGAACGTGAGAATGCCTTGATTTTATTGGGAGCAATTCAAGCCCAAACCGGAGAACTGATGGAGGGATGGGGGCATGTATTACAGGGATTGGTGCTGAATCCAACAGCGGAACGGCAATCTCCTGAAATAGAACAGATATATATCTCCTTATTCAGGAGAATTCGAGGCTCCAGGGAAAACCCAACCCGGTTTTTAGCTCAATATCGACGCTCGCATCGTTAATGCCGAATTCTGAACAGAAGGAATTATTCATGGAAAAACGGAAATCTATGCTTGGCTACGCATTCAGTGGAGGAATTATTCTGCTTGGTATTGATTTTCTGACTAAATACATTGCCAACTCACGTTTACCTTTCGAAAAAACCGTTTCAACAATTTTCTCGTTTTTATTTTTCTACCGAACTCATAATACCGGCTATCACTTTCTTTTCGGACCAATCAAGAATCACTTCATTTGGGCGCTAACCGGATTAATTTTCGTTAGCATTTTAATATTTTCTCTGTCAAAATCTATCCTGAAAGAAAACCTTGATCGAGGCAATCAAATTATTTATTCGGTGATCCTTGCTTTGACGATCGGCGCCATGGGGAATGTGCTGGAAATTCTATTTAGGGGTCATGCAACTGATTTTTTTATTTTCCGCCCGTTCCCGTGGCCCAGCAATATTTGCGATCAGTATATAAACGGGATCATATATATCGTCTTACCGATAATAATCACTAAATCTATAATTGATCACAGACGGAAAAAAACCAGGCAGTCTCAGGACAGGGATTCCTCCGAATGATCTACTGCTAGCTGCTGAGTTTTCCCTCATTTTTTAACCGTTTATATTGTTCCGGGTATAATTTTTCCATACAGTCATTGCATAAACCATGGCTGAATTCCGCTTCCGAATGTTTGCTTATATAGAGTTCAACATCGCTCCAATATCCCTGGTCATCACGGATTTTCTTACAGCCGGCGCAAATCGGTATTAATCCGCTGAGAGTATTTACACGGTTAAGCGCTTCCTGAAGTTTGAGAATGATTCTTTCCCGTTCTTCTTCGGCTTTTTTCCGCTCCGTAATGTCCCGGTAGGTTGCCAGTATTCCGATTTGTTTTTCACCCGCAATAATGGGAGCGCCGCCAATCGAGACATCGACAAGAGTTCCATTTTTTCGCTGTCTCTTATTTTCACTGAGCGCAATACCGCCTTGTTCCACAAGCTTTGTTATTTTTTTTGCTTCATTACGCTTTTCTTTCGGAACAACTACAGTGTCAATATTTTTACCCTTTATTTCATCCAGCTTATATCCGAACATCGTTTCAAACTGTGTGTTTATATTAACAATACAGTGATCAAGATCCAGTGACACAATCGCATCGGCAGTGCTATTAAATAAGGCTTCAAAATATTGC
>JAUVYH010000039.1 GCA_030603165.1 Fidelibacterota bacterium | reverse complement strand
TCCGCCGGACATTACACCTGTCAGGTTTATTTGATTCTTTCATCAAATATCTAATAGATAGAATAGAAACCAATTTTCAGCGAAGCCAAATTGGTTTCAGCTTTTCAGAGCGAAGGTAGCTTGAACAAACAGGAGTGTTTGTTTTACTCCTTTTTACTGGTTGCAGGGCTCTTGCTCTGCAACCGATATGGGTAGTCTGTCCCGGAGCACCTGCCCTGCCTGTCAGGCGGGGAGCGCCGGAACGAGAATAATGCAAAGTAACCGTTTCTATTTGGCAAAAAGCTTTTATTGCTATCAGACTTTCTATATAAATAGGATTAATAGATTACATCTGTCAGGTTTATTTGATTCTTCTATCTCAGATAAGATCATTTGAGTAAACCTGACAGGCGTACTACATTTATTTGAAATAGTTGTTGTTCATTACGGAAATCTTTAGATTCGATGTGAATAGAAATAACATGAGGATACTATGCCGAATAAAAATGTCACAAAAATGAAAATTGCTCTAATTGCACACGATCACAAAAAGGATGATATGGTTGAGTGGATCAAATTCAATAGCGGAACGCTCCGGGAGCATGAATTATATGCCACCGGCACAACCGGAAAACTGGTCGAAAAGGAATTGAATATTCATGTGAATAAAATGCAGAGTGGTCCGTTAGGCGGTGATTTGCAGATCGGCGCAATGATCTCGGCGGGAAAAATAGATATGTTAATCTTCTTCTGGGACCCTCTCGAAGCCCAGCCCCACGATCCCGATATCAAGGCGCTATTGAGAATTGCCGTTGTATGGAATATTCCGGTCGCCTGTAACCGCGCGTCGGCGGATTATATTATATCGTCGCCTTTGATGACAGAAGACTATGACCGGGCGCTACCGGATTATACAGATTACCGGGAGCGGCTGACTAAGCGGAAACAGGCAGGATAACGTTCTTTTATAACGGGACATCTGTGATTTTTTTATACGGAAAATCTGCTAAATGACTGCTCTGATCTATCTCATAAACTCCGGCGTTGTTACCGCCCAGATTTCGTTTTTTCGATCACTGCCGACTAGTTCTGCTTCAAAGGCGATTAAATTCCCGTCACTCGACCAGGTTGGATACCAGGTATGATCCAAACCGTCCAGGATGCCGGTGTAGATTTTTCCGGTTTCATAATTTAGGATTAACAGATGATCATCAGCATCAAATCCAAGCATTATCCATTTTCCATCGGGTGACCAGTCAATTTTAAAACCGGGAGTTGGAATAGTGAATTCGTTAATATCATTCCTTGAATCAAAATCCATAATTCTAAGAATATTTGGTGTGATATTTCGGAGATAATATGCTATTTGACTGCCATCGGGGTTCCAACAGATTTGATAAGTTCCATCAGGAAGAAGTGTCGATACGGTATCTTCCGAAACGTTGTAGAGAATAGTAGATTCAGGGGCAGTTATGATCCATTGCCCATCAGGAGACCACCTTGGGAAATCACCAACGATACCTGTATGAACCATTGTATTTGTTGATAAGTTAAAAATATCGAGATAACTATTAGCGTTAATCGCGATTTTATTACCATCCGGTGACCACTCCGGAAATTGGTGAAACCCATCGCTGGATGTATGGGAAGTTATTTGGGTAAGCGTTCCAGGATATTCAATGCTCCAAATCGTATGCCAGCCGGTATCTTCTGCCCGGTTCCAATCGAAGGCAATCCGGTTGCTGCCATCCGGACACCAGTCGATATTACCCTGGAAAGAACCGCTTTCGTTGGTAGTAATTTGGATCATTTCCTGAACATAGACGTGAATGGAACTTTCGTTCAGGTCTCCCAGGCTGTCTTTTAGAGTGACTTCGGTTTCGTAGGTTCCCGGCGAATCAAATTTATGTGTAATGCTGAATGAGTCGATCCAGTCTGTATCATAAGCGCCATCGCCGTCAAAATTCCAGCGGATCTGAAAATTATCTGTATTTTTCAGGGTGTCCGTATCCGATAGTATAATGATCGAAAATTTGAATTCAGTATATTTTGTGCCAAAATCCGGATAGCAAGCGATACCGGCTTCAAATTCACTCTCGTCATTGACTTCATTGTTATCGTCGCAGGTTTGAGAGATGATTAGTAAGACAAAAACCAATAAAAAGACAAAGAACTTTTTCATTTTATCCTCCGCTCTGTTACTGAATGAAGATATGAGCTGAATATGTAAATGTAAAGTGATTTTTTACTACTCAGCCATAAAAGTGAGCAAGTTTTATTCTTGTTCCGCCGCAGAGTGAAGTTGAATTATTTCAGTGAGTTAGAAAACTTAAGTCAAGTCAGCTAAAGCAAACTTAACTCAAGATTTCATAGTTTGTGGACAGACACTATTTATTCTGGATTAAAGTTCATTTGTCCGTTTCTCTCTAACGAAAAACAAGAGAATACTTGCCGTCAGTGTCAACCCAATACTCAGATAAAAGGGCGCGAACATACTGATTTTATCCCAGAGCAATCCGGCAATAAATGAAGCGGGAAAAGCACTCAAGCCAATAACCATTTGGTAAGCTCCGAGACAACTGGCGCGATATTTCAGCGGCGCTAATTCGGACACAAAGGCTTTCTGAACCGGTTCGATGGCGCCTTTATGCATTCCAAACAGAACGAAAATCAGTATAACGGCAACAATACTGTGGGTGAGTATAATGATTAAGCTTACCGACGCCCACAGGATGAAAGAGATCAACAGAACTGTTCTACGACCGATCTTGTCAGCCAGTTTACCGAATGGAATCGCAGACAGCGACGCCGTTCCGGTATAGACCAGATAAAGTACCGGGACAAAAACCACCTGAAATCCAAAATCTTTGGCGTAAATCAAAAGAAATGAATAACTGAATGAACCGAGGGCAAAAATTGCGCTGAGAACTAAGAAAAGTATAAAATTCGGGCTTAAGTCACGGAACGACATTCCCTTGTAAATTGTACCTTCAGAGGGCTTATCCTCTTTAATATTTCTGATAATTAAAACCGATCCGATTAGCGAAGGTATTGACGCCAGTAGAAAGAGGAGCCGGTAGCCGAGGATTTTAAAGAAAAAGATACAGATCAGAATACCGAATACGGCGCCGAGGTGATCAGCAGCCCGGATAATACCGAATATCTTGCCCCGGTTCTCGTTAGTTGAAATATCGGCAAGGATGGCATCCCGGGGTGCGCTGCGGATTTTTCCGGCTCTGTCCAGGATCCGAAAGGGAATCAGGTGAGGCCAGACGGTTGACAGCGCATATCCGACTCGCGAAAGAGCGCCCATGATATAACCGGTCCAGATGAATATTTTTCGTTTGTGTGTTTTATCGGAAAGATAGCCCGACACTGCTTTGGCGATCGATACGACGGCTTCGCCCAGCCCGTCAATAAATCCGAGCACTGCCATATTTGCGCCGAGTACGGATGTGACAAACAGAGGCCAGATGGGATAAATGATATCAGAGCCCATATCATTAAGAAATGACGCTAAAGCAAAGGTTTTAATCGTTTTCTTGCGGGAAAATTTTCTTTTTCCGGATTCATTCTCTGTCATTGGTAAAACCTCATTAATTTTCGTCGCAGAAATTAAAACATACCTTGCAATTATCCAATTTTTGATAACATTCGCGATGGAAGGGGATGTTGATTAGAATCTGCTACAGGGTTAACTATTTGATATTTTCCAGCCGTAGGTTAGCCAGCCCTTGACTTAAGGCGGCGTTACCGCGCTCGTTCCCAAGCCCCAGCTTGGGAACGAGATAAAGATGTGATTTTCGTTACAAAGCCTCAGCTTTGTAACGAGCAAGACGTTACGGTTAGCGATTCGACTTAACTCAAGCCTGCCGGCAAAGTTTGGAGATCGGTTTATGTTCTTTGATATGGCAGGCTTAAGTCAAGTCTCGGAATGCAATCTTATGGTTGATTCTCCCCTTTAAACCAAAAAGACTTTAGCCGATTTTACAGGATTGATATGACACTATTCATTTTTTACTTTTAACTCTTTTCCTTTTTAGCTCTGCCTGCCCCGTAGGGAAGTATGACCGTATCGGGGCGCCTCTGCGTTTATAAAATATTGTTGTCATTTTTTGGCTCTGGCTTGTCCAGGTTAGGTAATACACAAAATGCTTCAATCTTTTCCTTAAAATTTTAGTGTAAAATTTGTAGTTTTACCTGCTTTTAAAAAATATAATTAGTGATTAAAGAGGCTGTTAAATTATGAAACAGAAATTAAAAAGTATTGTTTTTGAGTACATAGGATTAGCCGTAGGATCGGTTATTATGTCACTTGGACTTGTACTGTTTTTAATCCCTGGGAGAATCGCACCGGGAGGCGTCAGCGGGATCGGAATTGTTTTCCACCATCTTTTCAATCTGCCTGTTGGTGTGGTGATGCTGGTTTTTAATATTCCGCTGTTTATCTTTGGTATTAAAGTACTGGGCACGCAATTTGGACCGCGTACATTGTTTTCATTTATTACTGTTTCCGTCATGACTGATATTTTTGATAAAGTCTTTCATTTTGGCGCGGCTACGGATAATCTTTTACTGACTTCCATATTTGGCGGGATTTTGCTGGGAATCGGTCTTGGTATTGTTTTCCGGTTTAAAGGAACGACCGGCGGTTCGGATATTCTCGGGCAGATTATTCATAAATACAGTAATGTTTCGATTGGCACGGGAATTCTCATCGTCGATTTTTTTGTGATTAGTTTTGCCGGACTGGCATTTCGTAACATTAACCTGGCATTGTATGGATTTATCAGCCTCTATTTTTCCAGTAAAGTGCTCGATCTTATTCTGGATGGTATCGATTATGCGCGTTCATTTTACATTGTAAGTGAAAGGCAGGATGACATTATCGAGGCTATAACAAATGACATGGGCAGGGGCGGCACAGAAATCAGCGGAAAGGGCTTTTACACCCGCAAAGAACGGAATATATTATATACGGTCGTTGCGCGGAAGGAAGTAGCTACACTGCGCCAATTAATACAACGGATTGATCCGGACGCCTTTGTAATCATTGCCAATGTTCATGAAGTCATTGGTGAAGGTTTTCGACCCAGGGTATGATGTCAGTTAGTATAAAGTCTTGTTTGTTTATGCGGTAAGCCTTATGTTCTTGAGATGTAAAATAGAATAATTACCGGTTATGGAGTACTAATGGAAGAAAGAATCATCGTCAAAATCAGTGAATTGGAAACCTTTGTCATTGATGTTTTATGCAATACGGGATTATCTCGCGAGGATGCTGAAATTACCGCAGATGTATTGATTTCGGCAGACCGCAGAAATATTGAATCGCATGGCGTTGCCCGTCTTAAGCGCTATGTTGATGGAATTAAAACGGGGATTATTAATTCTGATGCCCGACTGAGTATTGTTAAGGAGACGCCGGTGTCATTAGTTGTCGATGGTAACGGTGGGATGGGGCAAGCCATAGCCTATGAAGCCATGAAACTTTGCATTGGCAAAGCTAAAAAAAGTTTTATGTGTTTTGCATCGGTGCGGAATTCCAATCATTATGGAATTGCCGGTTATTATACGATGATGGCGTTGAAGGAAAGTATGATCGGGATATCTTTGACAAACTCAGCTCCACTGGTGGTGCCGACCTTTGGGAAAGATGCCACGATCGGGACGAATCCAATCTCCATCGGTTTTCCCTCGAAAAATGAGAAGCCTTTTCTTCTTGATATGGCGACATCTACGGTGCCGAGAGGTAAGCTGGAAGTCTATTCCAGGAAAGGTCAGTCAATACCTGATTCATGGGCATGCGATGAAACCGGAAATCCGACAACCAACGCTGGTGAAGTGCTTAAAAATATGATCAACCGCAGGGGTGGCGGACTATTACCGCTGGGTGGCGGTACTGAATTGACAAGCGGTTATAAAGGCTATGGTCTCAGTGCGGTTGTTGATATTTTATCCGGGATATTGTCTTCCGGAGCAGCCGGGTTGGATGTATATGGAAAGAAAGGCGCTCCGGCGGAGATGTGTCATTTCCTCGGCGTAATTAATCCCGAAGCTTTTATGGGGCTGGAAGAGATTCAGGGAAATGTGGATTCATATATTCAGATGTTGAAAAACAGTGAAAAAGCAGCCGGACAGAATCGGATCTATGTTGCCGGGGAAAAGGAATACGAAGCGGAAGAAAAAAACAAAGTCACAGTTTCCCTGCAGGATAAGGTCTTTAACACTCTGAATGACATCGGAAGAGAATTTTGTTTGAAACTCAGTAAATCATGAATAAAATAAAATGAATTTTTTTAATAACAATAAAATCAGAGGCGCCAATTGGATACTAATTATAATAATTCAGAAATTGGAAATCTTGCTGCGAATACTATTCGGTTTCTCGCAGCGGATACAGTAGAAAAAGCTAATTCCGGTCATCCCGGAATGCCCATGGGAATGGCGGACTGTGCGTATGTACTTTGGAGCCAATATTTACGATTCAATCCCGAAGATCCGAATTGGACCGGAAGAGATCGGTTTATTCTTTCCGCCGGTCATGGTTCGGCATTGCTCTATTCGATGCTGCATCTTTGCGGGTATGATGTCAGTCTCGAAGATCTAAAGAATTTTCGCCAATGGGATTCAAAAACTCCCGGTCATCCGGAATATGGATGCACTCCGGGCGTTGAAATGACAACCGGACCGTTAGGGCAAGGTTTTGCTGCCGGTGTGGGAATGGCAATCGCTGCAAAGATGACGGCTGTCCGGTTAAACAGAGAGACGTCATTATTTGGAAAGCACCGGATTTTCGGAATTGTCAGTGATGGCGATCTAATGGAAGGAGTGGCGTCCGAAGCGGCTTCTCTCGCAGGTCATTTGAAATTAGGCAACATTGTCTATTTTTACGATGATAATAAAATTTCTATCGAAGGCAGTACAGACCTGGCTTTTTCCGAGTCCGTTGCCAAACGGTTCGAAGCCTATGGCTGGCAGGTTCTCCAAATTGACGGGCATAATCATCAGGAGATTGCAGAATCTCTTGAGAAAGGAATTTCAGATACAGATCGACCAACATTGATCAAGGCGCGAACCCATATCGGTTTCGGAGCGCCAAACAAACAGGATACTGCGGGTGTTCATGGCGCGCCATTGGGTGAAAATGAGCTCAAAGCCGCAAAGGAAAATCTGGGTTGGTCTGCCGATAAATCCTTTTATATCCCCGAAGAAGTTTCGGAGTTATTTGCCAAACGTGTACGCTATCTTAGCCATGAATATAATAAATGGATGGACGAATATAGCGCCTGGAAGATTGACAATCCGGATTTGAGCCGGCAAACCGATTCAGATTGGATTAATGAGCAGGTAGAGAAATTAAGTGACGACTTGATGAATAATATTCCGGGTGATAGTGCGGCAACCAGAAAATTATCTGGCGCAGTGATGCAGAAAATTGCCGATTACCTGCCGGGATTCTGCGGCGGTTCAGCGGATCTTGCGCCGTCAACCAATACCTATCTGAAGGCGTATGATTCAATCCAGGCGGTTAAATTTTCTGGACGAAATCTGCATTTCGGAATCCGGGAACATGCCATGGGAGCGATTTTGAATGGAATGGCGTTATATGGCGGTATAATTCCATTTGGGGCGACATTTTTACAATTTGCCGATTACATGCGACCGCCCATACGACTGGCGGCAATGATAGGACTCCAGGTCGTCTATGTTTTTACTCACGATAGTATTTTTTTAGGGGAAGACGGACCAACTCATCAACCGGTCGAACACCTTGCAGCTCTCAGAACGATTCCCAATTTGACTGTAATTCGACCGGCGGATGCAAGCGAGGTTGCCGGTGCATGGATATTAGCTATGAAAAATAATCGGGGACCGACTGCATTGATTCTGACTCGCCAGAAAGTTCCGGCATTGAACCGACCGGCGGATTTTTCGTTATCCGATGTATATAAGGGAGCGTATATAATAGCCGGGGAAAATTCTAAAAAAATTGATTTGATATTAGTGTCCAGTGGTTCCGAATTACAACTGGCTCTAAAAGTCGGCGACCAATTAACGGCTGAAGGTTATTTTGTTCGGGTCGTATCGATGCCATCGATGGAGATATTCAGACAACAATCAAAAGAGTATCAGGAACTTGTATTACCACAGAGAAATACTAAAGTTGTTGTCATTGAAGCCGGTAGTTTGATGGGATGGGGCGATATCATCCGGGCGCCCATGTTAAAGATTGGAATTGAAGAATTTGGGAAATCGGCGCCATACGAAAAACTGGCGGAGGAATTCGGTTTTACGCCTGAAGCTATAACCGTAAAAGTTAAAAACTGGCTGGACTAATGTTATGTCAAGTTCAAAATGTCGGATATTGTCCGCGAATGTTTAGCACCTTTCTAAAATAAGAATAAGACCGACTAAAGTCGGAAAAGTAATGAGATTGATTTATTTCCCGTTCACTAAAGTGAATGGTTAATATTTGCTTGAGCAATCAGTTAGGTTAAACATTAACCACCGCCTGTCCCCTTGGGGAATTTATTCGGTGGGTTGGGAAAAAATACGCTTTATCCGACTTTAGTCGGATTGATTGTTCACTTTCTTAACATAATGACATTGTGTCGATCGAAGATTCCTTTGGAAAGACATCTCTTTGAGATAATAAATTGCGATGTTAATCTCACGCTTATATTTATCTGACAATAAAGGCTTGACATAACACTAATTTAATTCATTATAAAGCGCTACAAAAAATAAAAGAACCTTCACTTACATTTAAGTGAAGGTTCTTTTTAATTTCTATTAAGAAAAGAAGAGAAAAATCTTACTTAGGACCAAACCTGTGTACACGTTTGGCGGCTTTTGCTCTGCGCATGCGTCTTTCGGCGCTTGGTTTAATAAAATAGGCATTTTTCTTAATGTCTTTTAGAATACCGGCTTTTTCAAACTTCTTTTTAAAACGTCTGATTGCCTTTTCAAGATTTTCGTTATGATGAACAGTTACTTGTACCATTGTATTAGAATTCACCTCCTTCCATGACTCAACCCAGATAGGATCGTAATTTTTTACTTCGTGATTTATGGCTTAATCGACGAATTGCATTCTCCTTAATCTGACGGATACGTTCACGGGTCAGACTAAATTCTTCACCGATCTCGTTAAGGGTTAATGCATATTCCCGGTCAATGCCGAAATACATTTTAATAACATCCCGTTCACGGGGTTTGAGTGTGTTCAGAGCATCCCGGATTTCCAATCGAAGTGAATCCAACATCAGAATATTGTCCGGAGTTGGTTGGGCATCGTCTTCTATGACATCGATCAATGAATTTTTTTCACCGTCTCTAAACGGGGCATTTAGCGATTGATGCTTTCTGGATATTCTGATCGCGTCGGATACTTCTTCGGATTTAAGATCAAGTCCCTGGGCAATCTCATCCTGTCTCGGAGCTCTTTCGTATTGTTGCTCTAAATGTTCAGCTTCTTTGGTGATTTTACTGATCGTCCCGACACGATTTAAAGGAAGCCGTACGATTCTGGAATGTTCGGCAAGCGCCTGGAGAATGGATTGACGAATCCACCAAACAGCATAAGAAATGAATTTGAAACCTCTTGTTTCATCAAATCTCTTGGCTGCTTTGATTAAACCAAGATTGCCTTCATTGATCAGATCAGTTAATGGCAAACCCTGACCCTGATAATCTTTTGCTACACTGACTACAAACCGTAAATTCGATTCAGTCAGCTTTTGTAATGCACTACGATCACCTGCTCTCAATCTTTGAGCAAGATCGATTTCCTCGTTAGGAGAAAGTGGCTCAAAATGGCCAATTTCTTCAAGATATTTACTTAACGCCCGGTTTGAATCGGATGATTTTTTAGTCTTTGTGGACATGTGTCTCCAGTTCCAACAAATCTGTTTATAAAAAAAGCCGTCAAATATACAATATATTTAAAGAATAGTCAACGCTTCACGAAATGAATTCCTAATTATTTGATTTAGCTTCTTAGAATGCAGTTTTACAAAAAAGGTTACAGTAAATTTGGGCAAAAACCATATACAAGAATGGGGTTTCCAACAGATTATATAAATTCTCCTGAAGTTTTCCCGAAATTGGAAATTCCTTATAGCGCAATATTTTGTATTTTAAGATGATAAAACACATTGACAAGAGGAATAGTAATTTAGGAAAGTTGAGATGGAAAAAGCCTTATTTCAAGAAGATTCCAATCGACCTCCCCTTTCCGAGGGAACTCCTGGTGGAGCAATCCCCTCCTTGGCACGGGAGAGAAATGAGGAAATAAGGAAAATAGTGGGAATAAGGCAATAAGGGAAATATGGGTAATAGGGTAAATAAGGGAAATATGGAGAACGGAAAAAAGGAAAATGGAATAATTCCAACTACCAACTTCCAAACCAGAATAAAAAAATTCAATTAATGATTTTCCGTCCTCCATTTTCCATCCTCCTTATATCCCTATACCCCCTATCCCCCTATATCCAGAGCTCCTGCGGAGAAGGAGAGGTTATATCTCGACATAATATTAGGTACAGCACTAAAATTTCGTGGTAACTTCATTATATGAAATCTCTCCTTGACAAAGTGGTTTTTAGTTGTTACAATCACCGGGTTTAATAATAGATGTAACTGAGTAGATAATGATTCAACTGGAAAATATCGGTATTCAATTTGGCGAAAATATCCTGTTTGAGAATGTGTCACTGAATTTGACACAGGGAAACCGTTATGGAGTTGTCGGTGCAAACGGTTCGGGGAAAACGACATTTCTGAAAATGCTTGGTGATGAGCAGACACCCACAACAGGCAAGATTCGCAAGCCTTCAACGTTGAAACTCGGCGTCTTGAAACAGAATCAGTATGATTATGAAGATTGCAGAATTCTTGACGTCGTATTAATGGGGAATCATAGACTCTGGTCGTTGATTAAAGAAAAAAAGTCTATCATGCAGCGCTCGGATTTGAGCGCGGAAGATGGAAAACGGCTGGCAGAATTGGAACATGAGATATCAGAGATTGATGGCTATAACGCTGAAGGGCAAGCCGCCATAATCTTGAAAGGATTGGGTATTCAACAACATCTGCTGGATCGAACAATGTCGGTATTATCCGGTGGATATAAACTGCGCGTCCTGATTGGACAGTGTTTGTTCAGTAATTCTGATGTTCTGCTCCTCGACGAACCGAATAACCACCTGGACATTTTTTCGATTGCATGGTTGGGTGAATTTTTAAAAGGATATAAGGGAATTGTAATTGTCGTCTCACACGATCAGTTTTTTCTAAATCAAATTTCTAACCGCATTCTCGATATTGATTATGAAACGATCAAGATTTACAAAGGAGATTATGATAATTTCCTGATAGAGAAACGGCGGGAAGCAGAACAGAGACAATTAGAAAGTGAACGGCTCGAAAAGAAACGCCGGGAGCTGCAGGCATTTTATGAACGATTCAGGGCAAAAGCGACAAAAGCCCGGCAGGCGGTCAGTCGGAAGAAACAGATCGATAAAATGGAAGATATTGTAATTATACGATCTTCCCGGATTAGTCCTCGTTTCAATTTTACTCAAATGCGCCCTTCAGGTCAACAGGTTTTAGACGTCAAGGGCTTAAAAAAATCTTTTGGTAATTTAGAAGTGCTTAAGAACGTCAATTTTAATGCAAATCGTAGTGACCGGATTGCCGTCATCGGACCGAATGGCGTTGGTAAATCGACATTGATTAAAATTCTTGCGGGATTGTTACCGTACGAAGAAGGGAAAATTACCTGGGGGCATGAGTGCCATGTCGGATATTTTGCACAGAATCATAAAGAGCTGATCCCATCCGGCACGAATGTTTATGACTGGTTATACTCTAATACGCCCAATGAGAAAGTTACAACCATTCGGGCAGTTTTAGGGCAAGCGCTTTTTAGCGGTGATGATACCTTAAAGAAAACGGATGTGCTGAGCGGGGGAGAAGCCGCGCGTTTGGTTTTTGCACTGCTGATGCTAAAACAACATAATATTTTGTTACTGGATGAACCGACGAACCACCTTGACCTGGAAGCAATAGAGGCATTGATAACTGCGCTGACGGAATTCCCCGGTACAATTATCTTTGTAAGCCATAACCGTTTCTTTGTGAATCAATTGGCAACGGCAGTTCTGGAATTGACGTTTGACGGTTACACATTTTATCCCGGTAATTACGATGATTATCTGGCGCGGCAGCAGGAAGATTACCTGAATCGTGACATCCGCACGCGAATTAAGCAATCTGAAAGGATTAGAAAGCGAAGCGGCATTTCCGGTGGGAAACAACTATTACGCGAGAGACGAGAATTATCCAAAGAATTATCGCGTTTAGAGAAAAAAGTACAGCGGAACGAAGAATCGATCACCCAACTCGAAGAAAAGATTGATTCTCTCGACCAAATATTTTCAAGTTCCGATATATATGACACCGGCAGGCAAGAGGAATTTCAGCAGTCGTACCTGGAACAGCAGCGCTTAAAGACCTTGCTGGAGACAGAATTAGAGACGTGGGAGCGTGATCATAACCGACTGGACGAAATCAGGAATCGGATAGATGATATTGATAATTAAACGTATTCGAAAAAGGGCATTAACGATTATCATTTAGTCACCTTGTCTCTACGCTCCGGTGTGTTGAGACAGGCAATATCTCATGTAGGTGTCAACGCGGGAGCGTTGACACCAGTAAACGAAGAACCTGGCGGATTTGGTTCACCAGCTTTAATTCCGAATTAGGTTTGGTTATTTTCTTCTTTAGCTGTAAATAAATATTGATATTGTATATACATTAGCAATATATTTTGGCATGATTATTTGGGATGAGAAAAAAAATAATAAATTAAAACTTGAACGGAATATAAATTTTGAAGAAATCTGTGATATCATATTGAACCATAGATACTTAGATATTATTGAACATCCTAAAAAAAGAAAACAAAATATATTTGTAATTGAAATAAATAATTATGTGCATGCTGTGCCGTTTGTAATAGATGAAAATGAGAATATCGTTCTCAAAACAGCTTTCCCCAGCAGGAAGTTGGATAGAAAGTACAGAGGTGAAAGATGAAGAATGTAAAGTTAAGTAAATATGAACAAAATATTGAGGACAGTATATCCGAATATAATTCCGTTTCTTCCAAAAAGCGTAAAAAAATAGAAAATATCATTAAAGAAGCTGTCGAAAAGAAAAATATCAGTCTTAGGGTAAACAATCAAGACCTGAACCTTTTAAAGGTGCGAGCAGAAAGAGAAGGTATTCCCTATCAAACACTTATTTCAAGTATTTTACATAAATTTGTTACTGAGCAACTTGTTGATCAAAAGAACATTCTGAAAAGTATGCAGCTTTTAAAATCCAGCAGCTAACCATCGCTTTCTCCGTAGGGATTTGGAAGTGGCAAGATTTATGAATTAAACAGGCTAAAGATGAATTTCAAAACTTGAGGAGCCATTTTGACACCTCAAGATGGGGCGGCGCACGATACACACCGATGGTATTTACCGAACAGGGCGTGGCAATGCTGTCATCTGTTCTTAAAAGCGACCGTGCAGTTACAGTCAATATCGCAATTATGCGTACCTTTGTTCAATTAAGACAAATGCTTGCTTCCAATGTTGAACTTCGACGAAAACTGGATGAAATGGAAAAGAATTACGATGAACAATTTAAGATTGTATTTACCGCGATTAAACAATTGATGGAACCGCCGCCCCCCAAACCCAAAAGAAAGATAGGATTTTTACCGTGAGAGAATATACCGAAACACTGCAGACTATCCTCAAAGCTGTATCGGGGTATATTACTAAAGTGATGATAAACAAATTAAAGCCGGATGTAATGAAAAGAGAATAGAATACATTATTGAGTCCACTTAAAAAGGTTAAAATTTGAAGTGTATTAAGCATAATAAAAAATATTTAGAAACTGTTGAAACAGTTATTATATCTGGTAAGTTGTTATTAACTCCCGATTTAAGTCGGGGGTTAATGATATACAATCCAATTCGTATAACCGTTTCTCCGATTTATCGGAGGTTTCTATTTCTAAGAATATTTCTTTTTTAAGTGGACTCATAATTTAAAATCAACTGAATGAGGGAAGACGTATGAAAAAAACATTTTTGCAATTTGTCCTGTTGCTCAGCATTTTGTTACTGTTTCTGAGTGTGCAAATACTTGCCTGCACAAACTTTTTAATCTCCAAAGGCGCCTCAAAAGACGGCTCAACCATGATTACATTTTCCGCAGATGCACATGTGCTTTATGGAGAGCTCTATTTCACAGCTGCGGCTGACCACCTTCCCGGTGAAATGCTCGACATTTACGAATGGGATACCGGCAAATATCTCGGTCAGATAAAACAGGTTCCCCATACATGTTCCGTAGTGGGGAATATGAACGAACACCAGGTTTCCATCGGTGAAACCACCTGGGGCGGCAGAAGTGAATTGAGAGATTCTTCGGCGATTATGGATTACGGCAGTTTGATGTATGTAACTCTCCAGCGGGCAAAAACGGCTAGGGAAGCGATAAAAATTATGGGTGATCTGGTCGAAGAATATGGTTATTATAGCTCCGGAGAATCATTCTCTGTTTCCGATCCCAACGAAGTCTGGATCATGGAAATGATCGGCAAAGGACCGGGTAAAAGAGGAGCGGTCTGGGTTGCCCGTAAAGTTCCTGACGGTTATATTTGCGCTCACGCCAATCAAGCCCGAATTCGGCAATTCCCATTAAAGGATCCGGAAAATTGTCTTTATGAGAAGGACGTCATCAATTTGGCGAGAGAAAAGGGCTGGTTTAACGGTAAAGATAAAAAATTCAGTTTTGCCGATGCTTATGCGCCGTTGGATTATGGTGCGCTGCGTTTTTGCGAAGCAAGAGTATGGAGCATGTTTCGCCGGGCAGCTCCTTCGTTGAATCTTTCCACGGATTATATAAAAGGCGTTAAAGGCGCGAAACCTCTGCCGCTTTGGATAAAACCGGATAAAAAGCTTTCCGCCCGGGATGTTATGGAATTAATGCGCGATCATTTTGAAGATTCTGATCTTGATATGAATAATGATATCGGCGCCGGTCCTTTTCAACTCCCATATCGCTGGCGTCCTCTGACCTGGGAAGTTGACAGCGTAGAATATTTTAATGAGAGAGCTACTTCAACCCAGCAGACGGGATTTTCTTTTGTTGCCCAGGCGCGTTCATGGCTGCCCGATCCCATCGGCGGCATTCACTGGTTCAGCGTTGATGATACTTATAGCGCCGTTTATGTTCCCATGTACTGTGGAATAAAAGAGGTGCCCAAAAGCTATGCTGTCGGCGTCGGCGATTTCCATCATTTTACCTGGGAATCGGCGTTTTGGGTTTTCAATTTTGTCTCTAATTATTGCTATTTGCGTTACAGCGATATGATAAAGGATGTTCAGATAGTTCAGCGTGAATTGGAAGGTAAATTCATGGCAGACCAGGCAAACGTTGAAGAATTAGCATTGAAACTATATAATGAGTCTCCTCAACTGGCTATTGATTATCTGACGGAATATTCAGTAAACCTTGGAAATTCGACTGTTAAAAGATGGAAAAAATTAGGTGAATTCCTGATTTACAAATATCTCGATGGAAATGTAAAAGACGAATTAGGCAATGTCAAACATCCGGGATATCCGAAATCGTGGTACCGGAAAATTGTGGATGAAACCGGCAGTCATTTTAAAATGATAAAATTGGAAAATGAGGAGAAGCATTGATGAGTCCACTTAAAAAAGGTATAATTCTACAGAAAGAAACCGTTGAAACGGTTGGATTGTTTGAGCTGTGTTTTATTATCCCCCAACTTGAGTTGGGGGTTAATAGTAAGTTACGTAGACATAGAACTGTTTTTCTCATAGAGATCCTTTTGGGGCGAGACCGTCAATTTTTATTCTATAACCAATCGTTTTAAAATTAGAGTAGTTCCAAGTTACCTAACTGGAGTTTCTTATGAGCGCTGACACACAAAAAAAGGTCACTGAATGTTTTAATCCGGCAACCGGAGCGAAAATTGGTGAATCAGATCTGAACACCGTTGAAGAATTAATTTCCTGTATTCGACATGCTGAAGAAGTACAACCGGATTGGGCGGCAATGCCGATTCGGGAGCGGATTTCGATCATTCGGAATATTCGAACGTATATAGTCGAGAATGCTTCCGAAATAGCAGAAATTATTTCACGGGATAATGGAAAAGTGCGCGTCGATGCATTGGCGACTGAAGTTTTACCGGCTGCCATGGCGGTTTCATATTACATGAAGAATGCGAAAAGGTTTTTAAAGCCCGAAAAACTCTCTTCAGGCAACCTGCTTATGGCGAATAAGCGCAGTAAAATCTATCGAAAACCATTTGGTGTTGTCGGAATAATTTCCCCCTGGAATTACCCTTTCGGCATACCCTTTTCGGAAGTGATTATGGCTCTGCTGGCTGGAAATGCTGTCATTTTGAAAACTGCCGCTGAAACTCAATTAGTCGGACGAATTTTGGAAGAATGTATTAATTCAGCTGGTTTACCGGATGGTGTTTTTCACTACGTGAATTTGCCGGGACGTGTTGCCGGCGATGCATTTTTAGAGAATGGGATCGATAAGCTGTTTTTCACAGGATCAGTTGCCGTTGGGAAATACCTGATGAAAAAAGCGTCGGAAACATTGACCCCGGTTGTGCTTGAACTTGGTGGGAATGACGCTATGATCGTCTGCAAGGATGCCGATTCGGAAAGGGCAGCCGCAGGCGCTGTTTGGGCGGGATTTTCCAATGCAGGGCAATCCTGCGGTTCGGTTGAGCGGATTTATGTCCATGAATCTGTATATGATTCTTTTCTGATAACGCTAAAAGAAAAAGTCGAATCACTGCGGGTTGGGTTCGATGACGATTTTAATTTGGATATGGGGTCGATGACAACTCAAAAACAGGTAGAAACTGTTCAAAAGCATATTGAGGATGCCGTTGAAAAGGGAGCGACAATTTTTGCGCAATCACAATATCCAAAGGATTCAAAGGGATTGTTTTTTCCGGCGACAGTATTAACGGATGTTAATCATGATATGTTGCTTATGCAGGATGAGACATTTGGTCCGGTTGTGGGCGTTGTGAAATTTGTGGATATTGACGAGGCGGTGCAGCTGGCAAATGATTCATATTTAGGATTATCAGGTTCGATATGGTCGAGAAATCGACGCAAGGCAATCAAGATAGCAAAGCAGATTAATGCCGGCGCTGTTATGATAAATGATCATTTGATGAGCCACGGTCTGACTGAAACACCGTGGGGTGGTTTTAAAGAAAGCGGTATCGGGCGCACACATGGGAAACTTGGTTTTGATGAAATGACGGAGCCCCAGGTTATTGTGAATGATATCATGCCTTTTGCAAAGCGGAATTTATGGTGGCATCCATTTAGTGAGAAATTGTACAAGGGATTATTGGGAATTATTTATATCCTCTATGGGAAGGGAATTCGCAAAAAATGTTCCGGTTTATGGAATCTTTTAAGGATTGTGAATCGTTATTTCAGCAAATGAGATACGCTATATGTTTTTATCGCAAGCCCTTTGATATTAATTGCTACTAGCATTTCTCACTTCGTAACTCTATGAAATACAGAGCAATAAATACAATATAAAATAATTTAGGATACAAAGTTTATATAGAGAAGAAAGAATCCTGAAAGGATTCAATACAAACAAATAACCACAGGTGAAACCTGTGGTTAGAGAAACAAAGACTACAACCCTGAAAGGGTTGAACTCATAGATGAGAAAGAATGTTTACATATACACAAATTTGGAAAGAGAGGTTCAACTCTTTCAGAGTTGGTATTAATGGTATGGCTTATTTTCCATAGGTTGCACTTATGGTTATTCATGTTCAACTCTTTCAGAGTTCAAGTGAGAAATGTTAGTTGC
This sequence comes from Fidelibacterota bacterium, assembly GCA_030603165.1. Classification (GTDB taxonomy): domain Bacteria; phylum Fidelibacterota; class UBA2242; order UBA2242; family UBA2242; genus UBA9312. The sequence goes on along the minus strand of JAUVYH010000039.1, from coordinate 4,286 downwards.
TATTAATTGTTACGTTGAGTATCTTTTTGCAGGGAAACAGTAGCGGAAACTTGAAGAAGGAATTTAATCGTTATTTTTTGATACCCAAATATTTTTAGACACTAAATTAAAAATAAAATAACATTGATCAATATTGTTATAAATCCTGATAAGGAGAGACTTTATGTGTGGTATTTTTGCCTATGCCGGAAATGATAATTGTACTAAGGTCATTATCGATGGTCTTAAGTCGCTGGAATATCGCGGCTATGATTCCTGGGGCATTGCCCTTCGAACAAAAGATAAGATTACGCTTAGAAAAAATGTTGGAAAAGTTTCTGAGATAAATGAATTAGAATCCGTCGATGCAGATATGGGGATCGGGCATACCCGCTGGGCGACCCATGGCAATGTGACTGTTGAAAATTCACATCCTCATTCTGATTCTGAAAAACGAGTTTATGTGGTTCATAATGGAATCATTGAGAATGTCAAAGAACTCAAAGAATATGTGCCTGGCGATGTTTTTTACTCTAAAACCGATACAGAGATCATTCCCAAACTGATTGCACGGTTTATGGAGAGTTCTTCATTTCCCGACGCTGTTAAAAAAGTGGTTGGGATGCTGAAGGGAAATTTTGCCTTTGTCGCCATTGCAAAGAATAGCGAATATCTGATCGCCGCCCGAAACGGTAGTCCTATTGTCGCAGCGAAACATAATCAAAATTTCTATATTTCATCTGATCTGCAGTCGCTAACGCCCTATTCGGAAACCGCCCTCTTTATCGATGATGGAGAGCTTTTAATCTACGACAGTCAATCACATGCGATTGAATTCTATGATTTTATTAATAATAAGCGGATTCAGAAGGAAGCTCAGACCTACGATGTGAACTTTATGAATTGCGACCGGGGATCGTATAAACATTTTATGCTCAAAGAGATTTTTGAACAACCGGAAAAATTAAAAGCGACGTTTGATGTAAATGTCGTCAACGGCGAGATCCGCTTTCATTATGCGATAGATCCGTCTCAATTCAAACATGTACAACGTATTGTTATTATCGCTTGCGGCACATCCTGGCATGCCGGGTTGGTAGCGGAATATTGGTTTGAATCCCTTGTAAAAATACCGGTTGAGGTTGAATATGCTTCTGAATTCCGTTATCGAAATCCTGTCATTGACCGGAATACTCTAATTATTGCGATTAGTCAGAGCGGAGAAACGGCGGATACAATTGCCGGAATAAAGGAAGCAAAAAAGAATGGAGCACAGGTGCTGTCGATCTGTAATGTTCCGGGAAGTACGATAACCCGTATAAGTGACGCAACTGTATATACTCAGGCAGGACCGGAGATCGGAGTTGCCTCGACAAAAGCGTTTACTACTCAACTGGAAGTTCTTTTCCTTTTAACTCTGATGATTGCACATTATCGGAATAAAATTAATGATACGGAACTTAAAAATTACCTTGATCATCTTGTTCAGATTCCTGAAAAAATGAATAAAGTCCTGATCAATACCGAACAGATTATTTCAATCATGCAAACTCACTATATCGTATCAAATGCGCTGTTTCTCGGCAGGGGCGTCAACTATCCTATTGCGTTGGAAGGCGCCCTCAAATTAAAAGAAATCAGTTATATTCACGCTGAAGGCTATCCGGCGGCGGAAATGAAGCACGGACCAATTGCTCTTATTGACCGGAATATGCCGACCGTTTTTATATGTATCAAAGATCATTCATACGATAAGGTTCTTTCAAATATTGAGGAAGTGAAAGCCCGTGACGGAATTGTCATTGCAGTTGCGAATGATGAAGACCAGCGGATCGGTGAATTGGCGGATCACGTTGTATTTATACCTGAAACTATTGTTGAATTAAGCCCGTTTTTAACTGTCGTGCCGTTACAGCTGCTGGCATACCATATAGCCGATAAACGTGGTTGTAATATTGACAAACCAAGAAATCTGGCTAAATCGGTAACCGTGGAGTGATCATGACAAAAATTATTTACGAAGAGGAACAACAAATAAACAATAAGCTTATGTATTTATTTTTTGATACAGAAACAACAGGACTTCCAAAAAACTGGAATGCGCCGGTTCAGAATGTTAATAATTGGCCAAGAATGGTTCAAATCGCCTGGTTACTGTATGATAACAATGGGGCAAGAATTGACGGAAAGGATTTTATTATTAAGCCGGAAGGATTTTCAATTCCATATAATGCTGAACGATTACATGGAATATCCACGGAAAAGGCGACAAACGAAGGACAAAATCTGGATTTTGTATTAGAATTATTTGCAAGACAAATTGAAAATGCCGGTATATTAGTAGCACACAACATGAATTTTGACGAAAAAATTGTAGGAGCGGAATTTATAAGGAAAGGTATTAAAAATGAACTTTTTCGAAAACATAAAATTTGTACTATGAAAGAATCAACTGATTATTGTAAAATTCCCGGACCTTACGGTTATAAATGGCCGAAGCTATCGGAATTACACAAAAAATTATTTAAGAAAGATTTTGAAGAAGCTCACAATGCGGCATTTGACGTTAATGCGACTGCAAAATGTTTTTGGAAAATGAAAGAATTAGGAATCTTATAGAAATGCCCGCTGGCTTTTTGCAAATATGTTAAACGCAATTTTCATAAAGGACAGAATTCAATGACCACAAAATACTTAATGCCCTTCGTGATCGTTCCTTTTATTGCGAATCTTGCTTTTGCGCAAACCGATATGAATAGGACAGACAGTCCGGATGCACAGATTCCTGAAGGGATGATGCTTGTCCCTGCAGGGAGCTTCGAAATGGGCATCGCAGAGGAGGATCTTAAACATCTTGTAGAGATGGGACGTAAGGTGCCCCACATGAGTGAATCTCATGCAAAGTGGTGGTTTGGAGATGAAATACCAAGACATACCGTGGAGATTTATTCGTTCTACATGGACGCCTGTGAGGTAACAAACAGACAATTCAGACAATTTGTTCAGAAAACGGGATACAAGGAACAGGAAAGCTGGCAGAAATATGATAGCGAAGATAGGATGGATCATCCGGTTGTAAATGTTACCTGGAATGATGCAACAGCTTACGCTGAGTGGGCAGGAAAACGACTTCCAACCGAAGCGGAATGGGAATATGCCGCCAAAGGCAACAAGGATGTAAAATGGTTTCCCTGGGGTAATATGCCTGATGCGACATGTGCAAATTACAGGCATCAAGGAGAATCATTTTTTGCAGGTATCGTTAGATTACTGGGATTGAGGAAGATAAATACTAAACCGGCAGGAAGCTATGAGCCCAACGGATTCGGGCTATACGATAAGTGTGGAAATGTAAGCGAGTGGTGTGAAGATACTCATAAACCTTACCCGGATGGTCCGCAAGAGGACTGGATCTACACGCGATACGGTCCCTTTAAAAAGAACCAAAAACCAGTATATGGAAAAGTCACGCGTGGTGGGAATTGGGAATCTCCAAATCCCGTTTTTGTTAGGATCAGTGGACGTGGTGGATTTGCGTCTGATTATTTCAATAATCACCTGGGATTCCGTTATGCAAAATCTATAAAAAATGAAATTGATAAGGCTGATGATTTATGGAGGATGTGAATGACTACATTACGGGAAAGATACTTATTGATACAAAATTGGCTCTTCGTTACCTCAAATTTGTCAAAATTCCAATTATCGGCTCTTTAATCGGAAAGAAATTACTCGATAAAATTAAGAGTTTTGAGCCAAAACTGATAGATTTGGAAACGGCGTCAAAGTTGATTCAAGAGGCGGAAAAATGTGCCGCAGGTGAACGTGTATGCAGAGCAATCCATAAAGACTCAGAATATACGGAATCAGTATTTTTAGATGAGTTAGCCGAAGGAATGATCGAGGCTGGAAAAGCACGGGATGTTACAAAAGAAGAAGCGCTAAATACGCTGAAAAAATATCATAATAATCACTTAATTTTATCAAAAGTCTCAGGCAGGTATATGGAGATATGCCCTTCATCGCCGGGGGAATGTGTATATTGGAACATGGAAAGGTGTAGGTTAAAATGTTTAAATCGAACAAAATAATCTGCGTTCCGACGGTCCTCCGTCGTAACGTTTAAAAATGTTAAATGCTTGCAACATTCTTTTACGGTTTGTATCTAATGTAAGTAAAAATGAAAGGTGTAAATCTGAAATTTAAAATTGGTACACGAGCGCTCCTTACAGTGTTCATCATTCTTTCGGCAATCCTGACATTGTCCGGATATTGGGAGTTCCAATCCCGGCGCGTCAGTGTGCTGA
>JAUVYH010000106.1 GCA_030603165.1 Fidelibacterota bacterium | reverse complement strand
ACCGCCTGAAACAAGAAGGGGCAAGGTCGAGATATTTTGAAGAACTGTTGCAAAGAATCCGCGATATTCGCAGCAGTGAACGGAATTTTTATCAAAAAGTAACGGATATTTACGCAACAAGTATTGATTACCAGAAAGATGTTGAACAGACGAAAAACTTTTTCGCAACTGTGCAAAATAAAATGCATTTTGCAATCCATGGTAAAACAGCCGCCGAAATGATATCTGAAAGAGTAGATGCTGACAAACCATTTTTAGGTCTGACACATTTTGAAGGCAAGTATATTACTACCAGAGATGTTGGAGTAGCAAAAAATTATCTTTTTGAAAATGAATTAAAGCAGTTAAATCGTAACTACTCAGCCGCAAACATGTCAGGTTTAATAATTTTCCTTTGGCAAGAAGGTTTTACTTTGTAGCCTTCTACATCACAACCCCGAGACGAAAATATAAACATTAACCACTCCCTGTCCCCTTGGGGAATTTATTGAGTGGATTTGAAGCCCCCGGAAACACAAATTGCCTGTCCCTCTGGGGAATTTATTCGGTGATTACGCCGACTAAAGTCGGGAAGACAGGTAGAAGCCGTTCTATCCACCGAATAAATTCGATGGTTAATGTTTTTCTGCAACCGTGATTAAGCGCCGTTCCGCTGCCGATGAAAGTGGGAAATTTAAAGAAATCAATACAGTGCACTGGAAAAGTCCAAACTATTTGATATTTTCCAGCCGTAGGTTCGCCAGCCCTTGACTTAAGGCGGCGTCAGCCGAGTGGTAAAGTCAAAAACCTTCAGAAGGTTTAATAGAAGATTTACAGACCGGTCAGTATGCTTGATATAACCTTCTGAAGGTTGGGTTGATTCCAAAAGGAAATTATTAAACCTGACATGTTTGCGGCTGGGTTACGAAACGACTTGAGTTAAGGGCGATAGCGATTCGACTTAACTCAAGTCTGCCGGAGAAGTTTGGGGCTTGGTTTATGTTCTTTGATATGGCAGTCTTAAGTCAAGTCTCGGAATTAATCTGATTATTTCTATGACGCTCAAATTAAACAAACTAAAGAAACAATGTTATATTTGTGAAATTCATGTGCCGGAGGCATCTCTTCGAGGTAATTCGTGGACTACTTTCATATAAGCGTTATAGGGTTAATCAAACAGTCAAAAAAGTACTGGACATTTCTGAAATCTTGCTCTAAATTTGCCCAACAATTAACAAAGGAGCCTTTTAATCCTAACCCGTGAGTTGGAAAGGGCATAAGAAGAAGAAAAAATCCGCCAGACAGCAGGTGGATTATTTTTATTTTAGGAGGGAACAATGAACTTTAAAATGAAATCTCATTTGATGGACGAGCTGGCGCTCAAGCGTACTATTACGAGACTGGCTCATGAAATAGTGGAGCGCTGCAAGGGGACCGAAAATATGCGGATAATCGGCATTCGTACAAGGGGTGAATTTCTGGCAAAGCGGCTTGCCAGGAAGATCGAAGATGCTGAAGGTGTAAAAATCCAGGTTGGTATTTTGGATACCGTTATGTATCGCGATGATTTCCGGATTAAGAAGCAGCTGCCTGCTATAGAATTAACCGATATTCCTTTTGATGTTGACGGTAAAATTCTGGTTCTGGTCGATGATGTGATTTATACGGGAAGGACGATCCGGGCGGCTATGGATGCCCTGATGGACTTCGGCAGACCTTCAGCGATCCAGTTGGTAGTCTTGATCGATCGCGGGCACAGGGAATTGCCGATCAAAGCAGATTATATTGGTAAAAATGTTCCGACGTCTGATAATGAAGAGGTGCGGGTCCGTATGAAAGAAAGCGATGGCAAGGATGAGATATTGCTCGTGGAGGTGAATCAATGAATTTAAGCATTAAACATCTATTTGGGCTCGAGGGAGTTCCAAAAGAAGATATCGATTCAATTTTGGATACGGCATTTTCATTTCGTGAAGTGCTGGAACGCCCCATTAAGAAAGTGCCGACGCTCAAGGGTGTTACTGTAGTAAACCTTTTCTTTGAAAACTCTACCAGAACGCGAATATCCTTTGAACTGGCGGAAAAACGGCTTTCCGCAGATACGGTGAACTTTTCCGCTGCCAGCAGCAGCCTGACAAAGGGAGAAAGTTTACGGGACACAATCCAAAATCTTTTTGCGATGAAAATGGATGTGGTGGTTATGCGTCATCCCGTGCCGGGCTCGGTCAAACTTCTGGCGCAATTTGTCGATGCCGTTATAATCAATGCCGGTGACGGTACCCACGAGCATCCTACACAGGCGCTGCTGGATATGATGTCCATGAAAGAAAAGTATGGTTCGCTTAATGGTTTGAATGTCGCTATTATCGGCGATATCCGTCATAGTCGCGTGGCATTATCAAATATTTTCGGATTGAAAACAATGGGCGCCAATGTGCTGCTATGCGGTCCGCCGACTTTTATTCCTTATGGTGCGGAGTCTCTTGGCGTAAAAGTTACCTATAACCTCGATGAAGCCCTTGAGTTTGCCGATGTGGTCAATATCCTTCGCATACAGCGAGAACGCCAGGGAAAAGGGCAAATACCATCGCTGCGGGAATACCGAAACGTTTATGGCGTTACTCAACAGCGTCTGAGCAAGCTGAAACGTCCGATCACGATTATGCATCCGGGACCTATTAACCGGGGAGTTGAAGTAGATTCGGATGTTGCCGATAGTGAGCATTCCATCATACTGCACCAGGTCTTGAACGGTGTGGCAGTGCGAATGTCGATCCTTTATTTATTAGCGGGCGGAAGATAGGAGACCGATCATGGAAAAAAGAGCAATAACATCATCGATACTGTTTAAAAACGCGAAAGTAATAGATCCCTTTCAGGAAAAAATGTATGATACGGATATTCTGGTTGACAAGGGGAAAATTCAAAAACTTTCAAAGAATATTTCTGAAAAGGAAGCCAGAGAGCAAATTGATTTAAAGGGACTTCATGTAGCGCCCGGCTTTGTGGATCTGCATGTTCATTTCAGAGAGCCCGGCTACGAAAACAGCGAAACCATAGAAACCGGTTGCCGGGCGGCGTTAGCCGGGGGATTTACAAAGGTGTGTTGTATGCCCAATACGGATCCGGCTATCGATACACGCGAGACAGTGCGGTTCATTTATGAGAAGGCTGAAAATGAAATAGTGGACGTCTATCCGATTGCTGCTGTCACAAAAGGGAGGAAGGGGGCAGAACTAACCGAGATGGTCGAATTAGCGGAAGCCGGCGCTGTCGCTTTTTCCGATGACGGCGCTCCAATAAAGAATGCCCAGCTTATGCGCTTTGTCCTGGAATACTCCAAGATAACCGGAAAACCGGTGATTAATCATGCGGAAGACAGCCAATTAAAAGCAAATGGTATAATGAATGAAGGAGTTGTGTCAACTCAGTTGGGAATCTCCGGAAATCCGGGAATTGCTGAACAAATAATGATAGATAGAGATTTGCGATTGGCAGAATTTGTCAATGCCAGAATTCATATTCCTCATGTATCAACAGCCGGTTCGGTGGAATTGATCCGGCAGGCAAAAGCCAAAGGACTCACAGTAACAGCAGAGGCGACGCCTCATCATTTTTCACTAAACGATGAGTATATGCGCAGTTTTGATGCTAATGGAAAAGTATCGCCGCCACTGCGGGCAGATGAAGATCGCCTGGCGATCATTGCAGGATTAAAAGACGGCACGATCGACGCCATTGCCACAGATCATGCACCGCATATATATGATACGAAAGAGACATCACTGGATATGGCTTCATACGGTATGATTGGACTGGAGACCGCATTTGCCCTTGCAATGACAAACCTTGTTCATAAAGAAGCGCTCACACTAATGGAATTGATTAAATTGCTGACTGTTAAACCTGCTGCGCTAATGCAATTGCCGCTACCGATATTTGAAAAGGGCGCTGAAGCCAATTTCACTATTTTCAATCCGGATGAATGGTGGGTATTTAGCCGAAAGAATATATATTCAAAATCTTATAATTCGCCCTTTATTGGAAGCGAGTTTACGGGACGGGTAAAAGGGGTCTTTGCCAAGGGTCATTATGTTACCATCTGAGCACCCATACGATTTGTATTTTTCCGTCTAAAAAAATCTTGATTCTAAAATAGGCTAATTGTAAGTTTACCCGCTATTTTAACTGAAGGAATGAGAGAAGGAATGTATAAGACTTATTATCCGAAACTTGATGAAATTAATCAGAAATGGTACGTCGTTGATGCGGACGGCAAAGCGCTGGGGCGTCTTGCCAGCCGGATAGCTTCGATATTAAGAGGAAAAAATAAACCCTATTATTCTCCCCATATGGATACCGGTGATTTTATAGTGGTTATCAATGCCGAAAAGATCAGAATTTCCGGTCGTAAAGCCGAAACGAAAAAATATTTTACCCATTCCGGTTACATGGGCGGTGGTCGATTTGAAACGTACCGTGAAGCAATGACGGCACATCCCGAAGAAATAATCAGACGCGCCGTAAAGGGAATGTTACCCCGTAACACACTGGGAAGACAATTATTTAGGAAATTAAAAGTGTATGCCGGATCAGAACATCCTCATCAGGCTCAACAACCGGAAACCTTAGAATTAAAAGGATAATTAAAGCATGCCAAAATTAGAATATGTTTCTCTTGGTCGCCGAAAAAGAGCGATTGCTCGTTTAAGAATGTCTGCCGGCGGAGGAAAAATCACAATTAATAAACGTCCCTTTGACGACTATTTTGGTCGTGATAATTTGAAGCAGATTATCAGGCAGCCTCTCGAACTCTGTGAAGCCGTCAATCAATTTGACATTCGTGTGAATGTTTGCGGGGGCGGTCTGGCAGGTCAGGCAGGCGCCATTAGACTAGCTATTGCCAGGGCTTTGGAAAAATTTGATCCCGATTTAAGAAAAAAATTAAAGCCCGCAGGATTTTTGACTCGTGACGCACGGGTCGTAGAACGTAAAAAATATGGTCTTGCCGGTGCGCGCCGTGCATACCAGTTCTCCAAACGTTAATAGAAGAAAGACTAACTGTATGAGTAATGTAACATTCGAACAACTCTGGAAATCAGGCGCCCATTTCGGTCATTTAACAAGAAAATGGAATCCCAAAATGAAGGGATACATTTTTATGGCTAAAAACGGCATTCATATAATTGATTTGAAAAAATCCGTCGAATGTCTCGATAATGCAACCCGGTTTATAAGGGAAACCGTTCGCAAGGGCGGCGATGTTCTCTTTGTTGGCACTAAAAAACAGGCTAAAGATATCATTCAAAAAGAAGCTGACCGTTGCGGTATGTTTTATGTGGTTGAACGGTGGCTTGGCGGAACACTCACAAATTTTTCAACGATCAAAAAGAGTATCAGGCATCTTCAGAAACTGGAAAAAGACAAATCTGCCGGCTATGGAACAAGTCTGACGAAAAAAGAGAAATTATCTCTTGAAAGAGAACGTGTAAAACTCGCCGATCTCCATCGTGGTATCAAAGATATGAAAAGAATACCGGATGTTCTGGTTGTCGTTGATATTCTCTATGATGATATCGCAGTGAAAGAAGCCAAACGCCTGGATATTCCGGTTGTTGCAATCCTTGATACGAATGCAGATCCTACCGAAGCAGACTACCCGATTCCGGCTAACGATGATTCCATTCAGGCAATTCAATTGATCATCGGTGAACTTGCAAATGCAATTCTGGAAGCAAAAAGTTCTCGATTAGTCGATGTGCCAAGTTCTGTTTCTGAAGAGCCGAAGAGACCAGCGAAATATCTGAAAAGAAAGGATAATTAATGGAAATTACGGCAACACAGGTCAAAGCCTTAAGAGATAGAACCGGTATTGGTATGATGGATTGTAAAGGGGCTCTCAAAGAAGCCGAGGGTGATATTGATAAAGCCGTGGATGTTTTACGGAAAAAGGGTATTGCTAAAGCCGAGAAAAAAGCTGTCCGTGCCGCTACAGACGGCGTTATTTGGTCTTATATTCATCCCGGTAATAAAATAGGTGTATTGGTTGAAGTGAATTGTGAAACCGATTTTGTTGCCAAGAACGATGATTTTATTAATTTCGTCAAAGACGTTGCCATGCATATTGCGGCAACAAGTCCTGCAGCGATTTGTCGCGAAGAGATCGATTCGAAAATAGTTGATAAAGAACGTGAAATTTACAAAGAACAAGCTTTGAGTCAGAATAAACCTGAAAAAATCCTGGAACGGATTGTAGATGGAAAAATGGTCAAATTCTACCAGGAAAATTGCTTGCTGGAACAGGCTTTTGTAAAAGATCCTCAAAAAACCGTTAAAGATTATCTGACCGAAACTATTGCCAGGATCGGTGAAAATATCAATATTTCACGGTTTGTTCGTTTTCAATTAGGCGAAAAATAAATTAAATTATTTCTGGTTATACAAACAACATTTTGATGTCGAAAGCCAAATACCATCGCGTTTTACTGAAGTTTTCCGGTGAAGCGCTCGCAGGAGAGCAGGGCAGCGGCATCGATCAGGCTGTTCTCGATCAACTCTGTACAGAGATTATATCTGCCAAAGACCTTGGCGTTGAACTTGGCATCGTTATTGGCGGCGGTAATATTTTCCGCGGATTAGGCGCCAGTCAGCAAGGAATGGATCGGGTAAAAGCCGATTATATGGGAATGCTGGCAACGGTTATAAATGCCCTGGCTGTACAGGATGCTCTCGAATCAAAAGGCTTAAGTGTAACTGTTATGTCGGCTATTCAGATGATCGAAGTTGCCGAACCGATGGTGATTCGAAAAGCGAAAGAATATCTCAGCAACGGACAAATTGTGATCTTCAGCGCCGGTACCGGGCGACCATTTTTCAGTACAGATACCGGCGCCGCGCTCAGAGCTGTGGAGATTAATGCCGATGTGATTATAAAAGCCACTAAAGTAAATGGTGTTTATGATAAAGATCCTGTAAAATACAGCGATGCAAAATTCTATAGCCGATTAGACTATCAAACGGCTGTTGAGAAGCAATTGAAAGTTATGGATTTGACGGCGATTACCCTTTGCCGGGACAATCAGTTACCTGTTCTGGTATATAATATGAAAGTGGCGGGTAATTTGCGGCGCCTGTTGATGGGTGAGAAAATTGGAACGATTATTTCCGGAGGAAAAACATGATATATGATATTTTAACCGATACCGAAGACCGGATGAAAAAAAGTGTCGATATGATTCACCAGGAGCTGGCAGCCATTCGGACCGGAAGAGCAAATCCGGCATTACTGGACTCGATTAAGGTCGATTATTATGGTTCTTTGCTTCCGTTAAAACAGATTGCCAATGTCGCTGCGCCCGACCCTCGTTTGCTGGTTGTGCAGGTCTTCGATCGAAATGCAGTTGTGGCGGTTGATAAAGCGATAAAATCTGCGGATATAGGTCTGAATCCTCAAGCTGACGGAAATTTACTAAGACTTCCTATTCCTCCATTAACTGAAGAACGGCGCCACGAACTGGTGAAATTTGCTCATAAGCTTGGTGAGGAGGGCAAAGTTGCTATTCGGAATGTTCGCAGAGATGCAAATGACATGATCAAGGACCTTGAGAAAAAGCATGAAATATCGGAAGACCAAAGTCATGATGCCCTGGAAAGTACTCAGAAGCTTACTGATAAATACACAAAGCAAATTGATGAACTGTTGAAAATGAAAGAAAAGGATATTCTTGACGTTTAATCGATTTATTCTCTGAATATAAAAAGGGCTCTCGATCGAGAGCCCTTTTATTATCCTTATACGCTTATTCTAACATTTTGAAAAACCGCAGGAAGCGCAGGTAACACAGCCGCTTTCATGATAGACCGTTGAGCCACAATCCGGGCAGGTGGTGATGGTTTTTTTATTATCAATCTGAAATCTTCCGTCTCCGGTTGGGGCTACTGTTTTAGCCGTCTGTACCGGTACCGGGTCATTAAACAGGAAATTCGGTTGGGTAGCCGAACCTTTCTTTTTGCCTTCCCGTTCTTCCAGATACCATTCGAGCGCTTTGGCAATTGCATCCGGTGTTGATAAAATCTGGGTTCCATTTTCCCAAATGGGACTGGGACCGCCAATTCCTTTTAATTGTTTGATGACGTCTCTGCTATCAATACCGGAACGTAGTGCCAGTGAAATTAACCGGCTGATAGCTTCGGATTCCACTTGCGCCTGGCTACCGGCTTTTCCAATATTGGTAAATACTTCACATAGACCGGTATCATCTTCGTTGATCGTGACGTAAAGTGTTCCAAGTCCCGTGCGAATACGTTTTGTTACACCACTGGTATTCTGGGGACGGACACGGGGATGGATTCTGTTATCATCACGATAAATAGGTTGGGGTGTTGTTGTATGACGAGCGGTTTTATCCGGTATGTTGTCACCGATATAGAGTACCTGCTCATCCCGGCTGCCGTTCCGGTAGATTGTGATACCTTTACAATCGGCTTCATAAGCCAACCAGTAGGCGTCCATAACATTTTGGACTGTTGCAGATTGGGGAAAATTACAGGTCTTCGATACGGCAGAATCGGTCCATTTCTGAAATGCCGCTTGCATACGGACATGCCATTCAGGAGTGATGTCATGAGCAGTTACATATACTTTCTTAATAGAATCAGGAATCCCGTCAATATTCTGGATGGAACCCTTCGCCGCCACCTTTTTCATCAACTGTTCCGAGTATATACCTGCCTTTTTACAGGTCTCTTCAAAGTATGGATTGACATATAGCAAATCGGTGCCGTCCATTACCCGTTTAGTAAACACCAGCGAAAAAATTGGTTCAATACCGCTCGAACAATCGGCAAGCATAGAAATAGTGCCTGTCGGAGCAATGGTTGCAAACGTTGAGTTCCGCAGCTTGGGTCCATCGGGGAAGTAGATACTATCATTCCAGGCTGGGAATGTTCCCCGTGATTCGCCTAATTTTATACTGGCTTCCCGGGCTGCTTTATAGATAGCGCTCATAAGTTCGTCAGCCAGATGTAGCGCTTCTTCGGAATTATAGTGGATATCAAGTTTGATGAGCACATCGGCGAATCCCATCACACCTAAGCCGATCTTACGGCTTTTTTTGACCATTGTATCGATTTTTTTCAGGGGATATTTATTAACGTCAATAACATTATCGAGAAAATGAGTGGCGGTTTGGATCGTATCATTCATTCTGTCATAATCAATTTTACCGGAATCGATGAAATTCGACAGGTTTATTGATCCCAGGTTGCATGCTTCGTTTGGTAACAACGGTTGTTCACCGCAGGGATTGGTTGCTTCGATTTCGCCTAATTTGGGTATTGGGTTCATTTTATTGATTTTATCAATAAAAATTATGCCGGGATCTCCGTTACCCCATGCATTCCTGGCAATCAGCTTAAAGACGTCTGCCGCATTTAATGTACCGGATACTGTTCTATCCACCGGGTTAATCAGCTCGTACTGTTCCCGCTTCCGTACCTTCTCCATAAAATCATTGGTAACAGCTACGGATATGTTAAAGTTTGTTAACTCTGTATTGCTCTTTTTGCAGTCAATAAACTCAAGGATATCAGGATGATCGACGCGCAGAATGCCCATATTGGCGCCTCTGCGGGTGCCGCCCTGTTTGACTGCCTCCGTTGAAGCATTATAGACTTTCATAAAAGAGACCGGACCGCTTGCGACTCCGCTTGTGGTTTTTACAATACTCTTTTTAGGTCGTATTCGGCTAAAGGAAAATCCTGTTCCGCCACCGCTTTTGTGAATCAGCGCTGTGTCTTTTAATGTCTGAAAGATGGATTCCATGGAATCATCAACCGGAAGAACAAAACATGCGGACAACTGTCCGAGCTCACGTCCTGCATTCATAATAGTAGGGGAGTTAGGCAGGAAGTCCTTTTTTCGGAGCATCTGGTAAAACTTTTCAGCAGTTTTCTGGACATTTACTTTACTGGTATAGTTACTGTCGGCTGCGGCAATTGCGTTGGCAATGCGGTGCAGCATCGTATCAGGTGTTTCAGTGGGCTGACCGTTTTTATCTCGCATCAGATAGCGTCGCTTTAAAACTTCAAGAGCGTTATCGGAAAAAAGTTTTTCTGTATCGGTCTCTTTTTTCGGTGCAGAAACCGGCGCTTTAGTCTGAGAAATGTTGACCCGGGGTTCTTGTTTTTGGACTTCGAAATTAATGGCAAGGGGCTCAGACACTAAAAAAATCTCCTAATAAATATTTTTGATTATAGCTACCGTTAGGGTAAGCAAAAATTCAACCAAAGCGAATATAGAAAAATGCAGGAAAGATGTCAAGTCTAAAACACAATATTTTGTATTTATCGACGAGATATTACACCAGTGGTGGTAAATATTCAATTATTAAAGTGTTACGTAAAATCGAACAAATGATTAGTGAGGAAAAAGTGTAAAATTGCTAATAATTCACTTAAAATGATTTTGAAAATAGTTAGATACTATTAAATTATTTTAAGTGTTAATTTGAAAAGGCGGGTGTAGTTCAATGGCAGAACACCAGCTTCCCAAGCTTGATACGAGGGTTCGATTCCCTTCACCCGCTCAATCGACGGAAAATAGACCTTAAAAGCCACTTTATCGACCGGGGAAATCCGGGTTTTTTGTTTAAAGAGGGTTGTCAATTTTAGTCTGCGCTCTCGTCTGTGATTGTCATTTAGCTTCATTATGTTGACACTTGCGTATGACACTTGGTCTAATTATAAGCAAATTCAAAGTTGAATTTTTAACTCTGGAAGCCTTTGCTTTTGCCTCTGTGATAGTGTTCAGTGAATAGTTTCTTAATAGTGATTCCTGAATGTCTTGTATTACAAGTTTTTTACTTCCAAAATCCTGATAAAGTAACTCGCTGTCAAAGTTTGCATAAATAGCGGTTGTATCAACGGCGGGTTTTCCATTATTAGAATGTCCCATCCATTTAGCAACCTGAAAAATGTCTCTTGTGAGATAGTAAGAAACTACAGCGAAGGTATCCCGTAAATGGTGAAAATGCCGGGTTGAACCGTCCGCCATTTTATACAATCCAACTTCCTTAATGACTTCCGTAAACATCCGGGAAATAACCGAATGATTGTATTTGCCGTTTTTCTTTAGCCAGTTGAAATAATGCTTTGTGACATCATTAACGGGAATTGTACGCGGTTTACCATTTTTGCAAGGGTCGTAAATCTCAATCAGATTTCCCCGTAATTCCGCTTTGTCTATTTCCCTTAACCGTATCCCGGTGTTCAAGTGTAAAAACGCTCTGTAATACGTGTTTTCAGAAATATTGTTGCGATTAATAGCGGACATATTCCATATGACATATTGTAAAACTTATTGAAAAATAAAAGTATTATTGATTTTAGTTTGGAATATCTTTTAATTCGCAGGTGTTGAAATAGCAGGTACATTACAAGGAATCAATCCACTCACTCTTATAGTTAGCAACCTTATTCCATCGATCTACAATTTTGATTTAGATGAGGAATATTTATTTAATTTTGAAAAACATATTCTGAAACTACAAAATATAATTCAAATGGAATATTAATGTAAAAATCATTACCAAATATTGATATTTGGATCAATTTTATTAACATATTCAATTTGTGTAGTAAAAGCGGTTCTAGAATAACCAGTCGTTTTAAATAGTATGTCGAAATATTTTGGTG